>NZ_CP019509.1:3218620-3590430 GCF_002002905.1 Aquaspirillum sp. LM1
ATTGCAGCAGCGATTATTGCGACGCGGGCAGAGTCCCCGATTACGCGCACGGGCGAGCTCGCCCGCCTTGTTGCGCAAAACGTCCGCACTCGTGAGCCCGGCCAGGACCCGGCCACCCGCACCTTTCAGGCTATTCGGATTTACCTCAATCGTGAACTCGAAGAACTGAGCGCCACCCTGCCGCAAATCATTGCCCGGCTGCGCACGGGGGGACGGATTTCGGTCATCAGCTTTCATTCGCTGGAAGACCGCATCGTCAAGAACTTCCTGCGCGACGCCGCCACTGCCGACACCCTGCCGTCGTGGGTGCTGGTGCGCGCGGCAGACATTCCGCAAGCACCGCTGCGCCTGGTGGGCAAGGCCATTCGCGCCAGCGCCGACGAAGTGCGCGACAACCCGCGTGCGCGCAGCGCCATCATGCGGGTGGCCGAGCGCACCGAAGGCGAGTGGAAGGGGTTGGCGTGAGACACCGCTTCAACACCGTGCTGCTGGTGGCACTGATTGTCTGCGCGCTGGGGGTCATTACCTCGCAGCATCTGGCACGCAAGCTGTACAGCGAGCTGGAAAAAGAACAGAAATTCACCCATCAGCTGGAAGTGGAGTTTGGCAAGCTGCAGCTGGAACAAAGCACTTGGGCGGCGCACTCGCTGATTGAACGCGCCGCCACCGAACGTCTGTCGATGCACACCCCTGACCCGCGTGAAGTGCAGGTGGTGCAAGCTGGCGCTGCCAGCCGGAGTCGCTGATCATGGCCATTGTTGGAGCCACCCGCCACGCCCCTCGCCCCAGCCCAAGCGTGCGCCTGCCACCCGTGCGCATGCGCTGGGTGGGCCTGGGTCTGGGCCTGTTGTTTGTTGCCTTGCTGGGGCGGGCGGTGTACCTGCAACTGGTAAAACAGGATTTCCTGCAAAGCCAGGGGGCCGCGCGCTACAGCCGGGCGATTGAACTGGAAGCCAACCGGGGGGTGATTGCCGACCGCAATGGCGAACCGCTGGCAATTTCCACCCCGGTGCAGTCTATCTGGGCCAGCCCGGCGGATATGGAGCCGGTGCCGGCAGACAAGATCAACCAGTTGGCCCGGCTGCTGGAAATGGACCCGGCAGAAGTGTCGCGCAAGCTGTCGGACAAGCGCCGCGAATTTTTGTACATCAAGCGCCAGATCAGCCCCGACCTGGCTGATGCGGTGATGAAGCTGGGCATTCCCGGCATTGCCAAGCAGCAGGAGTTCCGCCGCTTTTACCCAGACGGTGAAATGACCGCGCATGTGGTTGGCGTCACCGGGGTGGATGGCCGTGGCCAGGAAGGCCTGGAGCTGGCCAAGGAAAAAATGCTGGCCGGCAAGCCGGGCCGCCGCCATGTGATCAAGGACCGGCGCGGCCATATCATCGAAGACATTGCCGCCATCGAACGTCCGCGCGATGGCCAGACCCTGTCGCTGTCGATCGACCGCAAGATCCAGTATCTGGCGTTTCGCGAGCTGAAAGCGGCGGTGGAAACCTTCAAGGCCAAGGCCGGCGGCGTGGTGGTGCTGGATGCCCACACGGGCGAAGTGCTGGCGCTGGCCAATCTGCCCTCGTTCAACCCGAACAACCGCCAGCGGCTGGATCCGGCGATGAAGCGCAACCGGGCGCTGACCGACCTGTTTGAACCCGGCTCCACCCTCAAGCCATTCACCGTGGCCAAGGCGCTGGACGATGGCGTGGTGCGCACCGAGCAGATGTTCAATACCGAGAGCTACAGCATCGGCCCGGCGCGCATCAAGGACTCGCACAGCCACCCGCAACTGGCGGTATGGGAAATCATCCAGAAATCCAGCAACGTCGGCTCGTCCAAAATTGCCCTGATGCTGCCGCCGCAAACCCTGTGGCAGCTGTTTGACGATGTCGGCTTTGGCCGCGTGCCACAAACCGGCTTCCCTGGTGAAGCCACTGGTCGCGTGCGTCCGTATAAAACCTGGAAACCGATTGAACAGGCCACCATGAGCTACGGCCACGGCATTTCGCTCAGCCTGATGCAGTTGGCCCGTGCCTACACCATTTTCACCAACGATGGCGTGCTGATGCCGGTAAGCTTTTTCCGGCTGGATCAGGCCATGCCCGGCAAGCCGGTGCTCAAGCCAGACACTGCGCGCAAGATGCGCGACATGCTGATGACGGTCACCCAGCCAGGCGGCACCGCGCCGCGCGCCCAGGTGCTGGGCTTCAACGTGGGCGGCAAGACCGGCACCGCGCACAAGCAGGAAGGCCGTGGCTACGCCGCCAGCAAGTATATTTCCTCGTTTGTTGGCTTTGCCCCGGCCACCCGCCCCCGGCTGATTGTGGCGGTGATGATTGACGAGCCGCAGGGCCAGTACTACGGCGGCACGGTGGCCGGCCCGGTGTTCAGCAATGTGATGGCCGGCAGCCTGCGCATTCTGGGCGTCGAGCCTGACGCACCAACCAATAACACCCTGATTCCGCTGGACAATATTCCAGAAGTGCGGGAAGAGACATGAACAGCCTGATGACCCCTTTATCCGACTGGGACGCGGGCGTGCTTGAGCGTTTGCCCACGCCGCTGCGCCGGGTGGAGTCCGACAGCCGCCGGGTGTTGCCCGGAGATGTGTTCCTGGCCTTTCGCGGCGAATACGCCGATGGCCGCGACTATATCGCCAGCGCGCTGGCGCGTGGCGCGGCGGCGGTATTGTGGGACCCGGCAGAGGGGTTTGCCTGGCCGGCGCAGTGGGCGGCCACCCCGAATCTGGCCGTCCCCGAGCTGCGTCAGCGTGCCGGGATGGTGGCCAGCCAGGTGCTGGGCCACCCCAGCCGCGCCATGCTGATGGTGGGCATTACCGGCACCAACGGCAAAACCTCGATTTCGCACTGGCTGGCGCAAGCCTGGACCCTGCTCGGGCGCAAAACGGCGTTGATTGGCACAGTGGGCAATGGGTTTGTTGGCGAACTCAGCGACACCACCCACACCACGCCCGACCCGGTCACTGTGCAGCACCGGCTGGCCGACTACCTGCGCCAGCAGGCGCAAGTGGTGGCGATGGAAGTATCCAGCCATGGGCTGGACCAGTTTCGTGTCAATGGCGTCGCGTTCACCACCGCAGTGTTTACCAATCTGACCCGCGATCACCTGGACTACCACGGTGACATGGACGCCTACGGGGCCAGCAAGGCGCGGCTGTTTCACTGGGATGGCCTGCGCCACGCGGTGATCAATATCGACGACGCCTTTGGCCAGACCCTGGCCGCCGGCATCGACCGTCAGCGCACCAAGGTCTACACCTACGGCCTGACCGGCGGCGACATTACCGTCACCCGGCTGGACGCCTCGCTGGCCGGCCTGCACCTGGATGTGCGCACACCGTGGGGCGATGGCCATATCGACACCCCGCTGCTGGGCCGTTTCAACGCCGCCAATCTGCTGGCCTGCCTGGGTGCGCTATGCGCCAATGGCGTGGCACTGGCCGACGCCTGCCGGGTGCTTGGCCAGATTCTGCCGGCGCGCGGACGCATGCAGCACAGCGGCGGCCACCGTGAACCGCTGGTGGTGATCGACTACGCCCACACGCCAGATGCCCTGGACAAGGCGCTGGCCACCCTGGCCGAGATTCGTCCCGCCGGCGGCAAGCTGTATTGCGTATTTGGCTGCGGCGGCGACCGCGACCCCGGCAAGCGGCCACAAATGGGGGCCATTGCCCAGGCCCGCGCCGACGTGGCCGTGGTGACCAGCGACAACCCGCGCAGCGAAGCGCCAGACGCCATCATCGCCGACATTCTGGCCGGCATGTCCGCACCGGGCCATGTTGACCCCGATCGCGCCGCCGCCATTCACTGGGCCATTGCCCAGGCGCAGCGGGGCGATGTGGTGCTGATTGCCGGCAAGGGCCATGAGGAATACCAGGACATTGCCGGGGTGAAACACCCGTTTTCTGATTTTCAGGTGGCAGAAGCCGCCCTGGCGCGCTGGAGCCCCGCCCATGACTGAACGCATGCTGACCACTCACGCCGCCGCGCTGGCGATTGGCGGCCAGGCCGATGGTGCCGACGTTGCCTTTGCCCGTGTCACCACCGACAGCCGCGCCATCCAGCCTGGCGACCTGTTTGTTGCCCTCAAGGGCGAGCGTTTTGACGCGCAGGATTTTGTGGCGGATGCCCTGGCCGCTGGCGCAGCCGCTGCGCTGGTGCGCACGGATTTTCCTGAACTGCCCGGTGCCAGCCTGATCCGGGTGGACGACACCCTGGCGGCGCTGGGCCGGCTGGCCGCGCACTGGCGCACGGTGGGGTTTGCCGGGCGCATGGCCGGCATTACCGGCAGCAGCGGCAAAACCAGCGTCAAGGAAATGCTGCGCGCCATTCTGGCCGCGCAAGTGGGCGACGATGCGGTGCTGGCCACTGCCGGCAATCTGAACAACGACATCGGCGTGCCGCTGACTCTGCTGCGCCTGCGGCCACAGCATCAGTTTGCCGTGATTGAAATGGGCATGAACCACAGCGGTGAAATCCGCTATCTGGCCGATCTGGCCCGCCCGGACGTGGTGGCCATCAACAACGCCCAGCGCGCCCATGCGGGCCACTTTGCTTCGGTAGAAGCCATTGCCCGCGCCAAAGGCGAGCTGTTTGAACAATTGCCCGCCGGCGTGACCGCCTGCATCAATCTGGACGATGCCCATGCCGGCCTGTGGCAACAGCTGGCGGGCCATGCGCCGCAGCTGGGCTTTGGCTGGCAGCGCGGCGAAGTGCAGGTGGCGGCCTGTACGCTGGCAGCGGCCCACACCGCGCTGACCTTGCGCACGCCACAGGGCGAAGTGCATACCCGGTTGCAGGTGCCCGGCGAACACACCGTGCGCAATGCGCTGACCGCCACCAGCCTGGCACTGGCGCTGGGCGTGCCGCTGACGGCGATTGCCGCCGGGCTGGCGGCGTTTGCCGGGGTGGCCGGACGTCTGCAACGCCGACAGCGCGCCGACGGCGTGGTGATTCTGGACGACACCTACAACGCCAACCCCGACTCCATGCGTGCGGCACTGCGCGTGCTGGCATCCCAGCCGGGTGCGCGCCACGCCGTACTGGGCGACATTGGCGAGCTGGGCGATGGCGGCGCGGCCATGCACGCCGAGGTGGGCGCATACGCCCGCGAGCTGGGTATCGACAGCCTACATGGTCTGGGCGAACTCAGCGCCCACACCGTGGCGGCCTTTGGCCCGGCAGGCCGGCATTACCCCGATCTGGACGCGCTGGTCGATGGCGTTCAGCGCACGGTCAATGCGCCGGCCAGCGTGCTGGTCAAGGGCTCGCGCTTCATGCGCATGGAACGGGTGGTGGCACGCTTGCTGCCCGAGGCCACACCATCCGGCGGACACTGAGCCCCAGACAAGACCCCTGCAACTTTCATCCCCCAACCCGAAACAAGGGAGCAACAACGTGTTACTGCTGCTGGCCAACTGGCTGAGCGACCATATCCGCGCCTTCAGCGTGGTGAACTACATCACCCTGCGCGCGGTGCTGGCCACCCTGACCTCGCTGGCCATTGGCCTGCAGTTGGGGCCATGGGTGATTCGCAAACTGACCGAACTGAAAGTGGGCCAGGCTGTCCGCGACGACGGCCCGCAAACCCATCTGATCAAGGCGGGCACGCCCACCATGGGCGGCACGCTGATTCTGCTGTCGATTGGCCTGACCACGCTGCTGTGGGCCGACCTGAGCAACCGGTTTGTCTGGCTGCTGCTGGCAGTAACCTGCGGCACCGGGCTGATTGGCTTTGTCGATGACTACCGCAAGGTGGTGTACAAAAACCCGAAAGGCCTGTCGGCACGCGGCAAGATGTTCTGGCAATCGGCGATTGCCATCAGCGCCGGGGTGTTTCTGTCTGGCACCGCCCACCTGCCGGCGTCTACCGAATTCATTGTGCCGTTCTTCAAGAACGTGGTGTACCCGTTTGGGGCCATTGGCTTTTGCGTACTCACCTACTTTGTGATTGTCGGCACCTCCAATGCGGTCAACCTGACCGACGGCCTGGACGGGCTGGCGGCGCTGCCGGTGGTGCTGGTCAGCGCGGCGCTGGCAGTGTTTGCCTACGTGGCCGGCCATGCGGTGTTTGCCAAGTATCTGGGCTTGCCGCATATCCCCGGTGCGCATGAGGTGGTGGTGTTCTGCGCCGCCATGTGCGGGGCCTGCCTGGCCTTCCTATGGTTCAACGCCTATCCGGCCCAGGTGTTCATGGGTGACGTGGGCGCGCTGGCGCTGGGGGCCGGGCTGGGTACGGTGGCAGTGATTGTCCGTCAGGAAATCGTGCTGTTCATCATGGGCGGGGTGTTTGTGATGGAGGCGCTGTCAGTGATGATTCAGGTCGGCAGCTTCAAGCTGACCGGCAAGCGGGTGTTCCGCATGGCTCCGCTGCATCACCACTACGAATTGAAGGGCTGGAAGGAAACCCAGGTGGTGGTGCGCTTCTGGATTATCACCATGATGCTGGTGCTGGCCGGGCTTTCCACCCTGAAACTGCGATAAGAGATAATGGCGATGATCGACTTGCACGGACTCACGGTAGGGGTGGTTGGACTGGGCGACAGCGGTCTGTCGGCAGCGCGCTGGCTGGCCCGGCGCGGGGTGCGCCTGGTGGTGGCCGACAGCCGCGCCACACCGCCGCATCAGGCCGAACTGGCGGGCCATGCGCCGGAGGCCGAACTGCGCTGTGGCCCGTTTCACGCCAGCAGCTTTGCCGGCTGCGACCTGCTGGTGGTCAGCCCTGGTGTGCCGCTGGCCACCGCGCAGATTGTGGCGTTTGCCCAGGCCGGCGGCCAGGTGATTGGCGATGTCGAGCTGTTTGCCCAGGCGCTGGCCGGCCAGCTCAGCCGGGTGATTGCCATCACCGGCTCGAATGGCAAGACCACCGTCACCTCGCTGGTGGGCCATCTGTGCCAGCAGGCCGGGCTGAACACCGTGGTGGCCGGCAATATCGGCCTGCCAGTGCTGGATGCGCTGTGTGATATCGAGGACAGCGGCATCTGGCCGGAGGTGTTTGTGCTGGAGCTGTCCAGCTTTCAGCTGGAAGGCGTGCGCAGCCTGCGTGCCGACGCCGCCACCGTGCTGAATATCTCGGAAGATCACCTCGACCGTTATCAGGATTTACTGGATTACGCCCACAGCAAAACTGCCATTTTTGCTGGCGATGGCGTGCAGGTAATCAATCAGGACGATGTGTTCTGCCGCGCCATGGTTCGTCCTGGCCGGGCCGTGCGCCGCTTCAGCCTGACCCAGCCGGCGCAGTATGGCCTGTGCCGCGACGGCCAGAGCATTGCCCTGGCGGTGGACGGCGAGCCGGTGCTGGACGTTGCCCACATGCAGCTCACCGGCCTGCACAATGCAGCCAATGCGCTGGCCGCGCTGGCGCTGTGCGAGGCCATCGGCCTGGATCGCGCCAGCCTGCTGGCCGGGCTGTGCTGCTTCAAGGGGCTGGCGCACCGGGTGGAGCATGTGCTGCAACTGAACGGGGTGGATTTTTACGACGACTCCAAAGGCACCAATGTGGGGGCCACCGAAGCGGCACTGAACGGCATGAGCCGTCCGGTGGTGCTGATTGCCGGTGGCGATGGCAAGGGTCAGGATTTCACCCCGCTGGCGGCGGCGGTGGCGCGCATTGCCCGCGCGGTGCTGCTGATTGGCCGCGACGCCGAGCGCATCGAAGCCGCGCTGGCAGAGGTGAGCGTGCCGGTGCACCGGGCCGATACCCTGGAAGACGCCACCCGCCAGGCGTATCAGGCCGCCCAGCCGGGCGATGTGGTGCTGCTGTCGCCGGCCTGTGCCAGCCTGGACATGTTCCGCAACTATGCCCACCGCGCCGAGGTGTTTATCGCCAGCGCCCGGCAACTGGCTGACGAGGCCCGCCCGTGAAATTTGCCAGCCTGATCCGGCCAACCCCCTCCGACCGCTCCCCCACCCCGCTGACTGCCCACGATGACGGGCTGATCTGGGCGATTGCCCTGTTGCTGTCGGTTGGCTTTGTCATGGTGTATTCAGCATCGATTGCCTACGCCGAGGCCGACCCGGATACCCATAACCGCTATTTTTATCTGATTCGCCATGGCGTGTATCTGACCATCTCGCTGATTGTCAGCTGGATTGTGTTTCATATTCCCAGCCGGATCTGGCAGGAAAAAGCGCCATATCTGTTTGTGGGCGCGTTTATTCTGCTGATTCTGGTGCTGGTGCCGGGTATCGGCAAGGTGGTGAACGGTTCGCGGCGCTGGATCAATCTGGTGGTGCTGAATTTGCAGCCCTCCGAGCTGATGAAGCTGGCGGTGGTGCTCTATGCAGCCAATTACACCGTGCGCAAGGCCGACTGGATGCACAGCTTCAGCAAGGGCTTTCTGCCCATGGCAGTGGCGGTGATTGCCTCCGGGGCGCTGCTGCTGCTGGAGCCAGACTTTGGCGCGTTCACCGTGATTGCCGCCATTGCCATGGGCACGCTGTTTCTGGGCGGCATCAATGGACGGATTTTTGCCGCGCTGAGCGTGGTCAGCCTGGGGGCGTTTGTGGTGCTGATCATCAGTTCGCCCTATCGCCTGCAACGGGTGACCGGCTTTATGGACCCGTGGCAGGATCCCTACGGCAAGGGCTACCAGCTGTCGCATTCGCTGATTGCCTTTGGCCGTGGCGAATGGCTGGGCGTGGGCCTGGGCGGCAGTGTGGAAAAACTGTTTTACCTGCCGGAAGCGCACACCGATTTTCTGATGGCGGTGATTGCCGAGGAATGCGGCTTTATCGGTATTGTGGCAGTGGTTGGGCTGTTTGCCTATGTGGTGCGCCGGGCGTTCATGATTGGCGTGGAAGCGCGCAAGCAGGAGCGTTATTTTCAGTCGCTGGTGGCGCAGGGGGTGGGCATCTGGCTGGCAGTGCAGTCGTTCATCAATATTGGCGTGAACATGGGCCTGCTGCCCACCAAGGGCCTGACCCTGCCGCTGCTGTCGTATGGTGGCAGCGCGCTGCTGGCCAACTGTTCGGCGCTGGCCATCGTGCTGCGCATTGACTGGGAAAACCGCCAGACCCTGCGCGGCTACAAGGTATAGATTCATGGCAAAACGCACGGCATTGATCATGACTGGCGGCACTGGCGGGCATATTTTCCCGGCGCTGGCGGTGGCGGACGAACTCAAGTCCAGAGGCTGGACCCTGGTGTTTCTCGGCGCGGAAGGCGGCATGGAAACCCAGTTGGTGCCGCAGCACGGCTATCTGCTGGAAACCCTGCCAATGCGCGGCATGCGCGGCAATGGCCTGCGCCGCTGGCTGTCGCTGCCATGGATGCTGCTGCGCGCACTGGGTGGCGCGGCCAGTGTGATTTTTCGTCATCGGCCCGATGTGTCGGTGGGGTTTGGCGGCTACACCGGCTTTCCTGGCGGGGTGATGACCCGGCTGCTGTTCAAGCCACTGGTGATTCATGAGCAAAATTCTGTGGCTGGGCTGACCAACCGCGTGTTGTCGCGGCTGGCCTCGCGCACCCTGTACGCATTTCCGTCGGCGTTTCCCGGCGGCGATGGCCTGGTGGGTAACCCGGTGCGGGCGGCAATTGCCGCCGTGCCCGCGCCAGATGTCCGTTTTGCCGGTCGCCAGGGGCCGCTGCGCCTGCTGGTGGTGGGCGGCAGCCTGGGGGCCAAGGCGCTGAACGACACTCTGCCGGCGGCACTGGCCCGCCTGCCAGCGGCGCAACGGCCCCTGGTGGTGCATCAGGCCGGTGCCAAGGCCATTGACGCGCTGAAGGCCGCGTACGCCGACGCCGGCGTGGCGGCAGATTGCCGCAGTTTCATTGATGACATGGCCAGCGAATACGCACAGGCAGACCTGGTGATCTGCCGCGCTGGCGCGCTGACCGTGGCTGAACTGGCCGCCGTGGGCGTGGGCAGCGTGCTGGTGCCCTACCCACATGCGGTGGACGACCATCAGACCGGCAATGCCCGCTATCTGGCCGACGCCGGCGCAGCGCGGCTGTGGCCGCAATCCAGCCTGGACGCCGAAGCGCTGGCCAGCTGGCTGGCGCAACTGGACCGGGCGCAGTGCCTGAACATGGCGCACGCTGCGCGCAAGATGGCGCTGACCGGTGCCGCCAGCCAGGTGGCTGACGCCTGCGTGGCGTTATCGGAATAAGACAATGACAAACGGTGTACTGACAGGCCCGCTTTGCGGCACAATAGCAAACTTTTTGATGTTGCCCCCGAAATCCGGGCGACAGGAACGCACCAGGCGATGAAACACCGAGTCAAACACATTCACTTTGTCGGGATTGGCGGCGTGGGCATGAGCGGCATTGCCGAAGTGCTACTGACGCTGGGGTATACCGTGTCCGGCTCGGACATGGCCGACAGCGCGACCACACGCAGGCTGGTCAACGCCGGGGCAACGGTGTATTTTGGTCATGATGCCGGATATATCGTCGGCGCGGACGTGGTGGTGACATCCACGGCGGTCAAGGCGGATAATCCGGAAGTGCAGGCCGCAGAGCAGGCGCATATTCCGGTGGTGCCGCGCGCCATGATGCTGGCCGAGCTGATGCGCTTCAAGCAGGGCATTGCCATTGCCGGCACCCATGGCAAGACCACCACCACCAGCCTGGTGGCGTCGGTGCTGGGCGCAGCCGGGCTGGACCCCACCTTTGTCATCGGCGGTCGGCTGGAAGCCGCCGGCACCAATGCGCGGCTGGGCCAGGGCGATTTCCTGGTAGCCGAAGCCGACGAATCGGATGCTTCGTTCTTGTGCCTGCAGCCAGTGATGGCGGTTGTGACGAATATTGACGCTGACCATATGGATACTTACGGTCACAGTCTGGATAAACTTAAGCAGGCTTTTGTAGATTTTTTGCATCGGCTGCCATTTTATGGTCATGCGGTGCTGTGTGTGGACGACGCCAATGTGCGCAGCATCCTGCCGCAGGTGAAGCGCCCGGTCACCACTTACGGTTTTACTGAAGACGCCCAGATTCGCGCAGAAAATGTGCATGCCGATGGACAATGCATGCGTTTTGACGCAGTCTGGCACAATGGTGCAGTGCACCGTGAAGCCATCGTGCTGAACACGCCGGGCCGGCACAATGTGTTGAACGCCCTGGCAACCATCGCCATTGCGCTGGAGTGCGGGGCGGGCATCGACGCCATCCGTCAGGGGCTGGCGCAGTTTTCCGGGGTGGGCCGGCGTTTTCAGCGCTACGGCGAGGTGGCGTTGCCTGCTGGCGGCAGCTTCACCCTGGTGGATGACTACGGTCATCACCCGGTGGAAATGGCTGCCACGCTGGCTGCTGCCCGTGGTGCGTTTCCGGGCCGCCGCCTGGTGCTGGCCTTCCAGCCGCACCGCTATTCGCGCACCCGCGATTTGTTTGAAGATTTCATCAAGGTGCTGACCAGCGTGGATGGCGTGCTGCTGACCGAAGTCTACCCGGCTGGTGAAGCGCCGATTGTGGCCGCCGATGGCCGGGCGCTGACCCGGGCGCTGCGCGTGGCGGGCAAGGTGGAGCCGGTGTTTGTCGAACAGGTGGCTGACCTGCCGGCGGCGATTGTGGAATACGCCCAGGATGGCGATGTGGTACTGACCATGGGCGCAGGCTCGATTGGCGGCGTGCCGGGCAAACTCACTGCCGTGCAGTAAGGAAGGATGCAGAATGACCCAATACGGCAAAGTGGCAGTGATGTTTGGCGGCAGTTCGGCAGAGCGCGAGGTGTCGCTGATGAGCGGCAACGCGGTGCTGGACGCGCTGCTGCGCAGCGGGGTGGACGCACACCCGTTTGACCCGGCAGAAAAACCCCTGTCGGCGCTGCACGATGAACAGTTTGACCGGGTGTTCATTGCCCTGCATGGCCGGGGGGGTGAAGATGGCACGGTGCAAGGCGCGCTGGAACTGATGAAGCTGCCCTACACCGGCAGCGGGGTGATGGCCTCCAGCGTGGGCATGGATAAATGGCGCACCAAGCTGGTGTGGCAGGCGGTGGGGATTCCCACCCCGGAGTACGAGGTGTTGACCGCCGACAGCGACTTTGCCGCCGTGGAAGCCCGGCTGGGCCTGCCGCTGATGGTCAAGCCGGCGCACGAAGGCTCGTCCATCGGCATTGTCAAGGTCAGCGAGCCGGGCCAGCTGGCCGCTGCCTGGCACGAAGCCGCCAGCCTGGACCGGCTGGTGATTGCCGAGCGTTTCATTGCCGGGCGTGAGTACACCGCGCCGGTACTGGACGATCAGGCCTTGCCGCTGATTCGCATTGCCGCACCAGAAGGCAATTACGACTATCAGCACAAGTATTTTACCGACGACACCCAGTATTTCTGTCCGTGCGGCCTGCCAGAAGCACTGGAAGCGCAGATGCGCGACACGGTGTTGCGCGCGTTCAAGGTGCTGGGTGCCGAAGGTTGGGGACGGATCGACCTGATGCTGGACGACGAAGGGCGGTTTTACCTGCTGGAAATCAACACCTCGCCGGGCATGACCAGCCACAGCCTGGTGCCGATGGCGGCGCGGGTGGCCGGCATCCCGTTTGAGGCCTTGTGCCTGCGCATTCTGGACGGTGCCCATGTGGGATAACCACCGTCTGTTGCGCGGCATCGCCAACCTGTTGCTGTTGGCCTCGGTGCTGACGCTGCTGGTGGCGGGCGCGCAATGGGTGGTGCGCACCGGCATGATGCCGATCCGGACGGTGCATATCCGCAGCAAGCTGACCCATGTCTCGCAGGAACAACTGCGTTACGTGGCAGAACATGAACTGAAAGGCTCGTTCCTGACCGTCAACCTCAGCGACACCCGCGAGGCGTTCGAGAAACTCCCCTGGGTGCGCAAGGTGGCGGTGCGGCGCAACTGGCCGGACCGGCTGGAAATTGACGTGGAAGAACACCAGGCCACCGCCCGCTGGGCCGAGAACGGGCTGGTGAACTCCTACGGCGAATGGTTTGATGCCGCATTTGGCCAACCTTTGCCCCTGTTGAAGGGTCCAAAGGGCAGTGAAGCAGAAATGCTTGCCGCCTATCTGGCGTTCAAGCAGGTGTTGCAACCAGTGGGCGTGCTGCCCAACGAACTTGCCCTGTCGGCCCGGCGGGCCTGGCAGGTGACACTGGACAATGGGGTGATTCTGGAGCTGGGCCGTCAGGATATCGGCCTGCGCATCAACCGGTTTGCCACCAGCTGGCGCGAGCAGTTGTCGCGCCTGCCGTACCGGATTGACTATGTAGACTTGCGCTATCCCAACGGCTTTGCCGTGCGCATGCCGGATTACAAGCCGGGCAAGGGCGTCCCTGTTCCGGTGCGTCCGGCGGCCTGAACGAATACAAGAGCTTAACGGAGCAAGTGGTGAGCAAACCGAGAGAACCGAAAAACATGCTGGTCGGGCTGGATGTTGGCACCGCCAAGATTGTCGCCGTCGTGGCCGAGGTGCTCGAAGACGGTGCGCTGAATATCATCGGCATGGGGCAAACCCCGTCGCGCGGCCTGAAAAAGGGCATGGTGGTCAATATCGAGTCCACCGTCCAGGCCATTCAGCGCGCGGTGGAAGAAGCCGAGCTGATGGCGGATTGCACCATTCATGAAGTGTTTACCGGGATTGCCGGCAGCCACATCAAGAGTGTCAATTCGCACGGCATGGTGGCCATTCGCGAGCGCGAAGTCACCCAGGCCGACATCGACCGGGTGATTGAAACCGCCCGCGCGGTGACCACGCCGCCTGACCATCAGGTGCTGCATATCCTGACCCAGGAGTTTTCCATTGATGGTCAGGAAGACGTGCGCGAACCGCTGGGCATGAGTGGCGTGCGGCTGGAAACCCGCGTGCATATTGTCACCGGAGCGGTGAGTGCTGCGCAGAATATCCTGAAATGTGTGCGTCGCTGCAACCTGGATGTCAGTGACCTGATCCTGCAGCCGCTGGCGTCGGCCACGGCGGTGCTCACCGACGATGAACGCGATCTGGGCGTCTGCCTGATCGACATCGGCGGCGGCACCACCGACATTGCCGTTTACACCCGTGGCGCGATTCGCCACACGGCAGTGATTCCGATTGCCGGTGATCAGATCACCAACGACATTGCCATGGCGCTGCGCACGCCCACCAAGGAAGCTGAAGACATCAAGCTGGTGCATGGCTGTGCGCTGATGCAGCTGGCCAATCCAGCCGATATGATTGATGTACCCGGTGTGGGCGAGCGCGGACCGCGTCAGCTGTCGCGCGCCACCCTGGCCGAAGTGATTGAACCACGGGTCGAAGAGCTTTTTCAGCTGATTCAGCAGGAATTGCGTCGCACCGGCTTTGAAGATGTGCTGTCCTCCGGTATTGTGCTGACCGGCGGCGCAGCCAAGATGCCTGGCATGATGGAATTGGCGGAAGAAGTGTTCCATATGCCGGTACGGGTGGGGGTGCCCAAATACTTCGGCGGGCTGGCCGAAGTGGTGAAGGACCCCCGCTTTTCCACGTCAATTGGCCTGTTGCTGATTGGCAAGGATCAGTTGCAAAAAACCGCAGGTCCGAAGCTGGAGTCCGCCTCGGTGGGAGGCCTGTTTACACGCATGAAAGCCTGGTTCGCCGGGAACTTCTGACGTGGGGCGCGTTTATCGTTGTACCGACATTTTTTGTTTTACAGGGCAGTCGTCAACGTAGTTTTTCGAGGAGAGAACCGTCATGTCTTCCAACATGGTCTTTGAAATGGTGCAGGAAATCGCACCCGAAGCCGTCATCAAGGTGATCGGCGTCGGTGGCGGAGGCTGCAATGCCGTTGACAACATGATCGAAAGTCAGATCAAGGGCGTCGAATTTGTCGCCGCCAACACCGATGCACAGGCCTTGCGCCGCAACCGTGCGCCGGTGCAGATTCAGATTGGCCAGACCCTGACCAAGGGCCTGGGTGCCGGGGCCAACCCGGATGTGGGCCGCAGCGCGGCCATCGAAGACCGCGACCGCATTGCCGAAGTGCTGCGCGGCGCGAACATGGTGTTCATCGCCACCGGCATGGGCGGCGGCACCGGCACCGGCGCTGCGCCGGTGATTGCCGAAATTGCCAAGGAAATGGGCATCCTGACCGTGGGCGTGGTGACCCGGCCATTTTCGCACGAAGGCCGCCGCCACCAGATCGCCACCGCCGGGATCGACGAGCTGAAAAAATACGTCGATTCGCTGATTGTGATTCCGAATGAAAAACTGCTGCAGGTGCTGGGCTCCGACGTGACCATGCGCCAGGCCTTCCGCGCCGCCGACGATGTGCTGCGCGGTGCCGTGGCCGGTATTGCCGAAGTGATCACCTGCCCTGGCTTCATCAACGTTGACTTTGCCGACGTGAAGAACGTGATGAGCCAGATGGGCATGGCAATGATGGGCTCGGCAGTGGCCGCCGGCCTGGACCGTGCGCGCATTGCCGCCGAAGAAGCCGTCGCCAGCCCGCTGCTGGACGATATCAGCCTGGATGGCGCGCGTGGCGTGCTGGTGAACATCTCCACCGCACCGGGCTGCCTGTTGCTGCGTGAATACCATGAAATCATGGAAATCATCCGCAACTATGCCCACCCGGACGCCGAAGTGAAATTTGGCACCGCCGAAGTGGACGGCATGGCCGAGGACGAAATCCGCGTCACCCTGATTGCCACCGGGCTGGGCGGCAAGAAGGCGGTGCGCGAGGAACGTCGCGAACAATTGAAAGTGGTGAAAAACGGCACCGACGGCACGGCCATGGAAGTACCAGACTTCCAGCAGGATTTCGACAAACCCAGCGTGTTCCGCGCCCGTTCGGGTCGTGGTGCGCCGCAGCCGGTGGATTTTTCCAATCCGTCGGTGGGGGATTCGTTCGATATTCCGGCATTTTTGCGCCGCCAGGCCGACTAAACCGGTTTTGCGCCTGCCCGCCTGCTGCGCTGCCTCTCGACAGCGCATGACGGCTGCCCGCCTCGATGCGGGCAGGCGCGGTTTCTTGCTGGTGTTGCAATAGCCTGAAGCTATCAATACATGCTGAGCAATCAATTTAAAGCATCTCTCTGGCTGTGTTAGACTGATTCACATCCTTATCTTGCCCATGATGGAATGTTCAGCATGATCCACCAGCGCACCCTTGCTCAAACCATCACCGCCAGTGGCGTTGGCCTGCATTCCGGCGAACGGGTCAAACTCACCTTGCGCCCGGCCCCGGTGGACAGCGGCATCGTGTTTTGCCGCACCGACCTGGCCCAGCCAGTCAGCCTGCGCGCCGAGCCGGCGCTGGTCAACGACACCCGCTTGTCGTCCACTCTGGTTAACGCTGATGGCGTGCGCGTGGCCACGGTCGAGCACCTGATGAGCGCACTGGCCGGCCTGGGCATCGACAACATCATTGTAGAAATGACCGGCCCGGAAACGCCAATCATGGATGGCAGCGCCGCGCCGTTTGTGTATCTGCTCGACAGCGCCGGCATTGTCGAACAGCCCGCGCTCAAGCGTTACATCCGCCTCCTCAAACCGCTGGAAGTGGTGGAAGGGGACAAATGGGTGCGTCTGGAGCCTTACGACGGGTTTACCGTCAGCCTGGAAATTGAATTCAATCATCCGGTGTTCCGCCATACTCCACAAAAATTGACGATCAATTTTGCCGAACACTCTTATATAGACGAAGTCAGCCGCGCCCGCACCTTTGGTTTCATGCACGAAGTGGAATACATGCGCATGAATGGCCTGGGCCTGGGTGGCAACCTGGACAATGCCATCGTGATTGACGACGACAGCGTGCTGAACAAGGACGGCCTGCGCTTCAATAACGAATTTGTCCGCCACAAGATTCTGGATGCCATTGGCGACCTGTACATGATTGGCCACCCGCTGATTGCGGCGTTTTCCGGTTTCAAATCCGGCCATGCCATGAACAACAAGCTGCTGCGCACCCTGCTGGCACAACCGGACGCCTGGGAATACGTGACTTTCCGTCGCCCGAGCGATGCACCATCCAGCTTTCACCGCCTTCCCGAAGCCGCCTGAGGACACCCATGTCTGCCCTGACCCACTTCAACGCCGACGGCCAGGCGCATATGGTTGACGTTGGTGGCAAAACCGACAGCTGTCGCCGCGCCATCGCCAGCGGCCAGATTGCCATGCTGCCAGCCACCTTTGCCCTGGTGCAAAGTGGCGGCCACAAAAAAGGCGACGTGCTGGGCATTGCCCGCCTCGCCGCCATCATGGCCAGCAAACACACCGGCACACTGATTCCGCTATGCCACCCGCTGGCGCTGACCCATGTGGACGTGGCATTCAGCCTCGACCCGGCGCACAGCACCATCACCTGCCAGGTGACTGCCGAAACCGTGGGAAAAACCGGGGTGGAAATGGAAGCGCTCACCGCCGTCAATATCGGCCTGCTGACCATTTACGATATGTGCAAGGCAGTGGATCGCGGCATGGTGATTGGCCAGATTCGCCTGCTGGAAAAACAGGGTGGCAAATCCGGCCACTGGCGCGCCGACCAGATACCAGCCGGAGAACAGACCGATGCGTCGCCCCTGGCGGGGTAACGACGCATCGAAGCACTGTTTTCGATGTTACCCACTGTGCGGAAAGCCTCGGGGTTCAGCCCGAGGCCAAGAGCGCGGACGCTGAAAGCGGCCTGGTGGGTTTGTTTTGGCTTAAGGCATAATGCCCGCATGGAAACCGTAAAAACTCTCAAACTCCGCATCAAGGACAAGCACGCGAAAGCGTTACTTGCGATGGCGCGTGATGTGAATACGGTTTGGAATTTTTGCAACGAAACGCAGTATCGAAGTTTGCGCCGTTACACCAACAAACCACAGCTTTGGTTGTCGGGGTTTGATCTGCAAAAGCTCACCAGCGGTTTCAGCAAATGCGAAGGGGTGAGCATTGGTTCGACGACTGTTCAGGTTGTTTGCGAGGAATTTGCAACCCGACTCAGACAGTTCAAAAAACAACGCCTGAACTGGCGCGTCAGCGACAAAAAATCCCCGAAGTATTCTTTAGGCTGGATTCCATTCAAAGCCAAGGCGCTGGCCTATAAAAACGGTCAAGTGCGCTTTAAAGGCATAAGCCTTGGCTTGTGGGATTCCTACGGCCTCTCAAAATTTGAATTCCGTGCGGGGTCGTTCAATGAAGATTCTCGCGGTCGTTGGTATCTGAACATCGTCATCAAGTGCCAAACGGAAGACAAACCTGTTCAATATGGCGCGTCAGCCATCGGGATCGACCTCGGTCTAAAAACAATGGTCACCGACAGCAACGGCCAGAAGTTTGAACCTAAACAGTGGTATCGAGAATCCGAAGCCGCACTGGGCATTGCCCAACGCGCCCACAAGAAAAAACGGGTGAAGGCCATCCACGCCAAAATTGCCAATCAGCGTAAAGACGCAATCCACAAAGAAACGGCACGATTGGTCAGAGAACACGCCATCATCTTTGTGGGCAATGTAAACGCCAAAGCACTGGCAAAAACCCGTATGGCAAAGTCTGTGCACGATGCGGCATGGACGACGTTTAGAACACAACTCAAGTACAAGGCCATGAGGCAATGTGTGGTGTTCGAGGAAATAAATGAAGCGTATTCAACCCAAACGTGCTCGTGCTGTGGGATCAAACCCGCCAGCAGTCCGAAAGGTAGGGCCGGTCTTGGAATAAGAGAATGGACTTGCAGCGAATGCGGTGCAGTGCACGACCGCGACACCAACGCTGCAAAAAACATTCTCGCGGCGGGACTTCGCCGTCTTGCAGAAGGAATCCCCGCTCTTTAAGGACGCGCTGATTTATTCCCCAACAGCTGGCTCGAAGTCTCCTGATCTGCGAACATCAGCACATTGAACGTGGATGGTCACATGAAGACGCAAGCAAGCTTTTCCGAACTGGAATACGCGACAAAGAAGAAGGTCACTCGGCGTGACCGGTTTCTTGACGAGATCAACAAAGTGACGCCCTGGGCCGCCTTGGTCGCGCAGATTGAGCCCTTCTACCCAAAAGGAACAGGCCGGGGCCGACCGCCGATTGGCGTAGCGCGGATGCTGCGAATGTACATCGCCCAACAATGCTTCGGACTCTCAGACGAAGGCATCGAAGACGCCATCTATGACAGCCAGGCCATCCGGGGATTTGTTGGCATAGACCTGTCGCGGGAGTCTGCACCAGACGCCACCACCCTGCTCAAGTTCCGCCGCCTGCTGGAAACGCACCAGCTGACCGAGCGCATCTTCGAGACCATCAACGCCCTACTGGCCGCGAAGGGCCTGATCCTCAAGGAAGGCACGGTTGTTGACGCCACCATCATTGCTGCGCCGTCCTCGACCAAAAATCGAAGCGGTGAGCGTGATCCTGAAATGCATCAGACCAAAAAGGGCAACCAGTGGTACTTCGGCATGAAGGCACACATTGGGGTGGATGCTGAAACGGGCATCGTGCATACCCTGGTCACCACGTCAGCCAACATCAGCGATGTTACCCAGGCGCATGCCTTGCTGCATGGCGAAGAGCGGCTTGCCTTTGGCGATGCAGGCTACCAAGGGGTTGAGAAGCGGGAAGAGAACCGGGGCAGGCGGGTTGAATGGGAAATTGCCATGCGTGCGGGCAAGCGCAAGGCGTTGCCGGATACGCCGGTCGGACGACTGCAGGAGCGGATCGAACAGGCCAGGGCCAGGATCCGGGCCAAGGTTGAACATCCGTTCAAGATCATCAAGAACCTCTTTGGCATGAAGAAGGTGTCCTACCGTGGGCTGGCGAAGAACACGGCGCGGCTGCACACCCTTTTTGGGTTGGCGAATCTGTTGACGGCCAGGCGGCGACTGTTTGCGCTGAACACCCAAGGTGCGTCCTGAAAGGGGGAAATGAGGAAATTTGCCGCCTGACAGGGTGAAGACTGACCGAAAATGACGGTGAGCAGGCATTTTTTACTCGCCCAAGCGCTCATGCCGAATCGATGCGGCCCGCTTCGGTCTTCTTTGGTGAAATGCTGATTTTTTCAGCGCGTCCTTAAGGGCGGGGAGGAAGTCAACGATAGCGCAACACACGCAGCCCGTTGGCCACCACCAGCAAACTCGCCCCCACATCGGCCAGCACCGCCAGCCACAAACTGCCATGGCCAGCCAGCGTCAGCGCCAGAAACAGCCCCTTCAGCCCCAGCGCCAGGGTAATGTTTTGCCACAGCACCCAGCCGGTATGCCGCGACAGACGAATAAACCAGGCCAGCTTGCGCGGATTGTCGTCCATCAGCGCCACATCGGCGGTTTCCAGTGCGGTGGCTGAGCCGGCGGCGGCCATGGCAAACCCCACATCGGCCCGTGCCAGCGCCGGGCCATCATTGATGCCATCGCCAACCATGCCCACCACGCCGTGCTGGCGGATCAACTGCTCCACCGCCAGCAGCTTGTCTTCCGGCAGCAGCCCGGCGCGCACTTCATCCATCCCCACGGCAGTTGCCACAGCCTGCGCCGGCCCCTGGGTGTCGCCGGTCAGAATCACGGTGTGAATCCCCAGTTGATGCAGCTCGGCCACTGCCTGCGCCGCTTGTGGCCGCACACGGTCGGCCACGGCAAATACCGCCAGCACCTGGCGGCCAGATCCAAGCAGTACCCCGGTTTGCCCATCGGCGGCCAGTTGCGCCCAATGCGTTGCCAGCGCCGGGTGATCCGCGCCATGTTGCTGGGCCAGCCGGGCATTACCCAGCCAGTAAGCCTGGCCGTCCAGCGCTCCGCCCACACCGCGTCCGGGCCAGGCGCGCACCTGGCTGACCTGGCTGCCGTCGATGGCGGCACTGACCAGCGCCCGTGACACCGGATGGTCGGAACGGGCGGCCAGCGCCGCCGCACAGTCGCGCCAATGCTGGGCGCTGGCGGATTCATCCAGCGCCTGCCAGTGCATCAGGGCCGGCTGGCCCAGGGTCAGCGTGCCGGTTTTATCCAGCGCCAGCGCCCGCAGCTTGCGCCCACGCTCCAGCACGGCACCGCCCTTGATCAACACTCCATGCCGCGCGGCCACCGCCAGGGCACTGACCAGCGTGACCGGAGTGGAAATCACCAGCGCGCACGGGCAGGCAATCACCAGCAGCACCAGCGCTTGATACAGGCTGTCCAGCCAGCCGCCCCAGCCCAGCAGCGGCGGCACCAGCGCCACCAGCAAGGCCAGACCGAACACCGCCGGGGTATAGCGCCGGGCAAATTCATCGACAAAACGCTGGGTGGGAGCCCGGCGCGATTCGGCCTGTTCAATGGCGTGCAGAATCCGCGCCAGGGTGGATTGCCCGGCTTGGGCGGTGACGGTCAGGGTCAGTTCGCCATAGGTATTCAGGCTGCCGGCGTACACCGCATCGCCCACGGTTTTATCCACCGGCACGCTTTCGCCAGTAATCGGCGCTTGATCCAGTGCCGAGCTGCCGGCAAGCACCAGGGCATCCAGCGCCACCCGTTCGCCGGGGGCTACGCGGATGATCTGGCCAACGGCAATCTGGCTGGCCGGCAGCCGCTGCCACTGACCATCGGCCTGTTGCACCCTGGCGCTATCTGGTGCCACCGCCATCAGGCCACTGACCGCCTCACGCGCCCGCGCCAGCGAGCGGGCTTCCAGGCGTTCGGCCAGCACAAACAGGCACATCACCATGGCGGCTTCTGGCCACTGGCCAATCAGCACTGCCCCGGTGACCGCCACACTCATCAATGCATTGATATTCAGCGTGCGATGGCGCAGCGCCAGCCAGCCCTTGCGGTAAGTGCCTAGCCCACAGCCGGCAATTGCCCCCAGCGCCAGCAGCGCCGACAGCCACGGCCACTGTCCGGCCCAGGCATGCGCCAGTTCTGCGCCCAGTGCTGCCAGCCCGGATGCCGCCAGCGGCCACCAGGGGGTTGGGCGGTCAACCGGTGCCACGTCACCGGCCTGCATCAGCAACGGGGTAAACCCCAGCGCCCGGATGGCCTCCAGCCAGCCGGCCTGGCTGCCGGGCTGATGATCCACCGTCAGCTGGCGCTTGAGCAGATTGAAACTGAGCGCCGCCACCTCGGGCCGCTTGCCCAGCGCCTGTTCAATCAGTTGCACCTCCACCGGGCAATCCATCTGGGCAATCTGCACCACACTGCGTTGCAGACCATCGGCCAGCGCGCTGGGCGGCGTGGCGGCGTCAATGGCAGGGCTGGCGGCTGGCGCAGCATGGCCACAGCCGCACCCATGCTGACAGGTGCTCTCTGGAGCCTCAGTGGGGGGAACCGGGCGGTATATTGGTAAAACGGGCAGGTCGGACATGGGGTTTCTTCCTGGGCAAGCTTGGGCAGGGCGCTGCATATCGCGTGCCAGCGCCGCACAGGACAAAACCAGGTGGGTGCGGGCCAACTGAACGTGCAGCAGGGCATTGGCCCAGTAAACACCCTGGAGTGACTCCAGAGTCAAGCGCTGCCATGGTCATGGCGCATGTGGCCTTCATCCCGGCCTGTCGGTTTTGCCACACGCAAGCGGCTCAGCGAGCAAACCATCGCGCATCAGCCGGGTTTCCAGCGTGGCCCCAGCTGGCTGACCATCACGCTGATGACCACCAGCCCTGCCCCGGCCAGCGCCATGCCACTGAGCCGCTCGCCCGCCAGCCAGCCCACCAGCCCGGCCCAGACCGGCTCCATGGCGTACAGCACGGTGGCGCGGGTGGCCGGCACGGTTTTTTGCGCCCAGTTCATGCCTATCTGGATCAGCGCGGTTGCCACGCCCAAACCCAGCACAATCAGCCACAAGGCCGGGGTCTGCAGCGTGGGCAGAGGCTCGCCATTCAGCCATCCGCCCAGCACCGACAGCAACGCCACCCAGCCCAGCTGCACCACCGCCACCCGGCGCGGCTGACAATCGGCGGCAAACCGGCTGACCAGACAGATTTCCAGCGCAATGACCGCCGCCCCGGCCAGGGTCAGCCACGCGCCCAGGGTCAGGTTCAGCTGCATGCCGCGCGGTTCGGCCAGCAGCACCAGCCCAATAAACGCCAGGGCAATCCCCAGCCAGGCGGCCAGTGCCGGGCGGCTGCGAAACACCCCCCATTGCACCAGGGGCACCAGGGGCACGTACAAGGCGGTCAAGAATGCCGACTGGCTGCTGCTCACCCCGGCCAGTCCATGCGTTTGCAGGCCGTAGCTGGCAAATAGCACGCTGCCGATCAGCATGCCCACGCGCAGCTCGTGCCGGGTCAGCCCGGCCAGTAAAGGCCGCGCCAGCCACGCCGCCAGCACAGCGGCAATGCCAAAACGCAAAGCCACCACCCAGAACGGCCCGGCCCAGCGCAAGGCAGTCTGCACGGCCAGGAACGTGGTTCCCCACAGTAGGGTGATCAAGATCAGCACCAGATCGGGCAGGCGAGGATGGGCAGGCATGGGCAGGCAGATAAAAGCGACAGGAATGCGTCAGCGTACCGGCAAACGACAAAAAGCGCAATAAATTGCACATTGCATGCAACAGCAAAAACCCGCCCAAGCAACTCAGGCGCGACCCCATGCTGCACCTGAGCGCTGTAGGCGTGCCACCACGTCAGGCAGAGGAAGGCATCAACAGTAGATTCCGCATTTTGGCAACCAGCGCCTGGCGATGCTGTTCTGCTTCACGATGCTGTTGTTCGGCTTCGCGCAGATTGGCCTGGCAATGCGGACAGCTGTCTTCGTGCGGATGGACATATTGATGGCAGCCACGGCATAGCGTCAGTTGCTGTGGTGATCTGCCTTGTGCTGGCGCTGCCTGACCACTGTTTTTCCAAATCAGGTTGACCGGATAGTCGGAACGGGCGGTGCTGCTAACCATGCTGTGATCGTCGATGCGTTCGGTGATCAGGTCAAAGCGACCGATCGCAAAAGCGTCGGGTAGGGCGTTTTCGATTTTGACGATACGTTCCCTGAGCCCTTGCTTTTGCAGTGCCAGCACTCGGTAGTGGCAATAGGGATTATTGCCGGGCCGGCCAAGCAGGGAGTGCGATGTCCAGGTGCAGCCACCACGGCAGAGGTCGGCGTAGTAGCACGTGCGGCAATAACCCCACAGGTCTTCTACGGAACGCAGTCGGCCAAAGTGAATGGCTTCGCTGTGCTTCCAGATATCTTCAATCGACAGGTCACGCACATTGCCGCCACCAAACCCTACCGTGGCCAGCGACGGGCAGCCTTTTACCGTGCCGTCGGCTTCCAGAGCCATGACAGCCTGACCTGCGGCACAGCCGCTCCAGTGAATGCGTTCATCGCCAAAACCGCGCCATATGTGCTCGTAAGGGCCGTAATAGCCGATATTGTTGCCCACGTTCATTAGCAGATTGTGTTCCAGCCCTTTTTGGTATAGCCGAGCCAAGAGGGGCATGAGTTCGGTCAACTGGTAGGGTTGCAGCAGCAGCTCGTCATGATCCACGGCATTGCCCATGGCCACCGTCAGCTGGATTTGCCAGTGGGTGACGCCCAGTTCAATCAGTTGCTCTTGCAGGGCGGGCAGATCGGCCAGGGTGTCGGGGCCGATCTGGGTGTTGGCGCTGATGGCCAGGCCAGCCATCTTGGCCCGCTTCAGCGCGTCCACGGCCTTGTCAAAGGAGCCGGGGACGTTTCTGACCTTGTCATGCAACGGTGCCAGCCCATCCAGTGATACGCCAACGCCATTCAAGCCAGCCTCAATAGCCTGTTGCAGCCGTGCGTCGGTCAGGTTGCGTCCACCGGTCTGGGTGGCGCAATACATGCCGTGAGAATGAATGGCGGCAATCAGCTGCGTCCAGTCTTTGCGCAGATAGGCTTCGCCGCCAATCAGGGTGATTTCTCGGGTTCCCAGCCGAGCCAGTGACTGAATGACATCCAGACATTCCTGAGTGCTCAGTTCTTCTGGGCGTCTATGGCCAGCCCGCGAACCGCAATGCAGGCATTTCAGATCACAGGCCAGGGTGATTTCCCATACGACATGGACGGGAACATAGTGGGTGAAGTCATGTTCGGTGATATAGCGCAGGGGGTGCTCTGCCAATGAGTTCATGTCGGCTTTCCATTAATATTAACCAGCGTGTCACTCTGATTAAAAGGCAGGGGTGGGCGGGGCTGCACCCATCCCCTCCCCTACTGCAGATGGCGGGCTTATTTGTCCAGCGCGCCGATGTGCTGTTTCAACTCGGCCAGCGCCGGAGCCAGTTGGGCCGACTGGCTGATTTGCTGTTCAATTTGCTGTGCCAGTTGCTTCAGCTGGGCCAGATCGCCCGAGCCAATGGCTTGCTGCACGGCCACGCCGTAAGGCGGAACAGAAACCACGGTGTTTTCCCGTTCGGCAATATGGGCATTAAGCTGGCCCAGCGCCTGACGAATGTCGTCCGATTGGTCCAACTGAGCCTGGGCGGTTACGGCCAGTTGCTTGAGTTCTGCCAAGTTGCCGGTGGCGCTGGCTTGTTGCAGTGCAGCGGCATACAGCGGAATGATCGGGCGGTGGGGCGAATGGCTGACGGTTTCTTGCGCCTGGATGGTTTGCGCCGCTTGGTGCCAGACGCCATCTTCCAAATAGCGATAGTTGACGGAACCTTGTTGCCAGCCGCCTTCAAACTTGCCTTGCAACTCGAAAGAAGTTGTGACAAAGCAGGCGTCGTGGGCGTGGCCAGTCAGGTTCATCAGGTAGATCGGCATTGGTGCGCCTTGAAGCAGGATGTCGATTACCGTGTAGCTGCCAAAGACGTCATATTGCTGGTCCAGCGGCGGATTGGTCGCTTGAAACAGCCGGGCATGGCCGGTGATTTTGCGGGCAGGGGTGTTAACCAGCAGGTTCAGGGTGAGCGAGACAGCACCCGGAACGCTGGGGGTGGTGTGATAAACAACGTGGAACAGGCCGACAGAAGACATGCTTCAGCTCCTTGCAATAAGTCGTGAACAGTAATGAGTGAATCTGTCTGCACAGAATTAGGCAGTGAGTTTGCCGATTTCGACGTGCAGCGCTGCCAGTCCGGCTTGCAGCGCAGGCAAGTTGTCCAGTTGCTGCTGGGCTTGCTGCGCCAGAGCCTTGAGTTCGGACAGCGGGCTGTTTTGGGCAATGGCTTGCTGAATGGCCGGGCCATACATCACGCTGTACGGCTTGCCGTAGGAGCTGTTGTCAGGAATGACCGGACCAGGCCCAACCGGCAGGTTGAACACCGGGTTGAGGCGAACCGTGGCATTTTCGATGTTGTGCCATTCGTTATTGTAGAAATAGCTGAAGCTGCCTTTGCCAGTGTTCCAGTTGGGTTCCACAATCAGGTGGAATTTCACAAACACCATGCTATTGGAAGTGGGGCCACCGTGATTACCCTGGCCGCTGATCAAGATGCGCGAGCCGGGGCCCATCACTGTCATATAGCTGAATGTGCCCCAGACATCGGCATGCATTTTCAGTGGCGGGTGGATGGAGTCATTGGTAATATCTGCCGTGCCAGTAATTTTTTGGGCTGGCGTATTGACCAGCAGGTTTAGCTGTAATGCTGGCGCTCCTTCAAGACCGGTGGTAACAGTATAACTGACGGGAAACAATCCCATTGCGGTTTGGGTCATGGTCATTCCTTGCGTGCGGAGATTAAAAATTCCATCAGGCATTGGGTGAGGCAAGCTTGCCCGGATTCATGGCTGTCTATCAGCTAGCCATCCATACTATTTGGCATCGCTGATGTGACCTTGTCATTATCAGCAATGTCCACCACAAGAGGAAATCTCAGTTCAGTCTCAGTTTGGTGTCAAATTTGAGAGCTTGATATACGCAATAACACCTCAATCGTACGAGACGTCATGGTAATGGGGAAATATGTTGCGGGTGTGGTTAATCCTTGTCTGGATATATGCACCACAACGGAGAAAATATGTCATGGCTGGCTTCAGGCGTGGTTCAGCCTGGCTTTCAGCTCATTTTTCAGGAGGGTGAGTTTGCTGTTCTGTTGGAAATAGCGAGAGATCCAGCGCTTTTTCAATCAGTTCCAGCGCCTTCTGGCAAGATAGCACTGCGGTAAGGGTCAGTCGCTGCCTGGATCTGTGCCGGCACAGCGGGCAGATTGTCGGCTTGCAGGGTATTCACGCTAACTTGAAAAAACTGAGCAAGCTCTCTGGCTATCCGGTAGCGCACAGGAAAGCCTGTTTCAGCTCTCTTTATCGATGATAAAGATATTTGTAAGTGTTGCTGGGCACACATGTCAGCCATTTCTTCCTGACTTAAATACAATGCCTGTCTTAACTTTTTTAGCAACTTGCTATTCAATATCAATCGTCCGTTCATGGCTGATTGCTCCTGCCGTGGATTGAGTGGCTATTTGGTAAGTCAAAATATTGAGAATTTATCCTGCCAAGCGAAGAATACGCTGAAAAAATTGTCACTCCCGCGAAGGTGGTAATCCAGTGGCTTGATTTTGCTGGATTTTATTTTTGGTGAAAACAATTTTTCTGAATAAATCAGCGCGTCCTTGGAGTTTGCCTGCTATTTGTAAGGCCATCTCTGTCAGCAGTCAATTCATTGTATTGCATGTTATTTTTATTGGCTGGATCGAAACCAATAGCTTAATACCTGGCCAACTCCTGCTGTCAGCACGCCCAACAGTATTTCAATCTCATTGAGTAGAGAGTTCTCTCCCTTGACCATATTCAGATCGTCACTGATTTCCACCGTTAGCAAAGCCGCAAGCAGCATAAAGTAAAAAACAATAAATAAAATGCTAATAATTAGCTGGGGGCGCTGATGAAATGCCTCGCTATGTTTGCCATTTTTGTAAGCGTTTAATTGGGTGGCGCTGATCCCCAGCGCTTTCATCTCTTGCCTGAACTGTTGATCCGCTAACTGGATATTTTTTAAATTACTTGAAATAGCGAATTGCTCAGCAAGAATGCCATCAAGATCTTCATCGTTATGGTTGCCGTTTAATGACAAAGCGTCCAGTATACATTTTCGTGCCACGCCAGCTAATGGCCCTTCCAGGCCAGAAGCTAGAGCAGGGGCCACAACCTGGAGGGTTGTTTTGATTTTGTTCATTTGCATTTTATGGTAAGGTATGCATAATGTATTGACATCCAAAATAGGGCAATGTCAATTTTGTTAGCCGCCTTGACGGCAACGATGGTTTTTCTGTGCCTTCTTAGGTAGGAGAGCACTGAAAAACCGTTATTCCCGCGAAGATGGTAATCCAGATAAGTCAGTGCATCCTGATGGTCAATGCGGTTGCAGCGCATGCCATAGTCTTGCCGAACTCAGAAAGACTGTGCGGCAAGATCATATGTACTCAGGGCTGCGAGTCTGGTTTAGTGGCAATGGCGCTAATGATATCAGCGGGAATTTTCATCAGAATGCCATATGCAGCAACATGCTGATAATTTACCTGTTTTGACCACTCGACAGGGGTCGCCTGCTGGCCTGTCGCCATTTGTGCCGGTGTTAACAAGGTATCGCCATTTACACACCAGGCAAAACCATCTTCTGGCGTCGCATCCGGGTTGATAATGCCATTGACTGTCGGGGTATTCAGGTGCGTCAGCGGGCCATACATTGCTGCAAAGATATTTGCCTTTGTGCGTGCCATTCCGATCCCAATATTAAGCGCTGCCAAATCAGGATATTCTTGTTGTTCCTGGTAGCGGGCAGCAGCGTACAGTGTAGGTACAGCGTCCAACGTGCTGGGGGCCCAGGCTCTTGGTACCACATCAAACTGATTCCAGACCGTGCTGTTCCATACCTGCCAAGGCGAGGCGTCTGGTGCTTTCTGGGGCGGAAACACCTGAAGATAATGCGCTG
This sequence comes from Aquaspirillum sp. LM1, assembly GCF_002002905.1. NCBI lineage: Bacteria > Pseudomonadati > Pseudomonadota > Betaproteobacteria > Neisseriales > Aquaspirillaceae > Aquaspirillum > Aquaspirillum sp. LM1. Next base: position 3,247,260 of record NZ_CP019509.1, read on the forward strand.
CCAGCGCGGCATTACCTGGTGTGGCCCCCGCTGTGGCGTATACCTGAACCTGATCTGCCTGCCAATTGCTTTGCAAGGCATGGGCAGGATCCACCAGCGCCAGCGCCAGCATGGGCGAAAGTGCGCCACCCAGCGAATGGCCGGTGAGGGTCAGCGTATGGCCACTGGCATCAACTCCCTGCAAGAATGCCACCAGGCTCTGGCCGTTGCTCTGTAGCTTGCTGAGCAGTACGCTGACGCCGGTAAATGTGCAGTTGTCTACCGTGGCGGTGTTTTTATGGCCTTTTTGGGGGAGATCGTCATGTCCAGACTTCCAGCACGCCAGCGTCGATGTCCAGTCGTAGCCAGGGGAAAGAAGGGCATCTTCGTTTAGCCAATCAAACGCAGAAGCCGGGTTGGTGCCGGCAATTGCGACAATATAGCGCTTTTTGCTGGGGCTATGCATCACCACCATGGCATTGCTTGCATAAAAAGATGAGCGACGTGCCGTTTTGTTTTTTGGCTCAGCCACATAGATGGCAGGTCCCCAGGCAATTTGCCAGTCACTGCCGATTGCCTGTTGTAACAAGGTGTTTTCCAGTACGACATTGATATCTGCTGCCAGCTTCTGCGAGAGATCCTGTTCAGCAGCCTTGCATGCAGCTTCAGGCGTGAGGGTGGAATCTGATGGATGATACGCAACAGATGAAGCACGATTTGACAAAACAGACCAAAAAAATGTGGTTTGCCAAGCATCAAGGGTACGGAGAGATGTGTTCATGATTGCGCCTGATAACAAATAAAAATAAAGTGGGGGTCTGCGCTATCCTGCAAACTGCTGTAAGATTAGCTGTAAGTAAAATAACATATCCAAAGAATACAATCGATGACATAAGATTGCATGACATTACATGGCATTACGTCACGAGCGCATTCACAAAGAAATTTGCTGGGGGCAAAAATTTGCCTGCATCTCCGGCAGTTAAGGAAACACTGAAAAAATCGTCATTCCCGCGAAGGCGGGAATCCAGGGTTTTGATTTTGCTGGGTTTTGCTTTTGGCAAAAACGGTTTTTCTGAATAAATCAGCGCGTCCCAAAGCGTTCAACGTGATGACGCCAGTGCTGCTGTTGATGCTGGTTGAATCCGTCGGGGCCGCTGCTGAGGGTGTCGCGGTGTGTGGTGGGCAAAAAGGGCTGTGCCATCCCCGGCAACCACGCGCAAGCCATGCCAGTCCGGAGCGGGATTGAGGTCATCCAGCACCGCCTGGTTAAGTTCGACAAAGACTTGCCAGCGCAACTTCTTGCGTGCCATGCGGAAAGCGTCGTCATGAGCGCCACGACCCAGGGGCAGGGAACGCCGGGAAAAGAACTGATCACGCTCGGCTTGCAGCGAGCGCATCAGATTGACGAGCAAGGCACCAACGACGCGCTCAAAGGTGAAAATGGTGCGGCGGGTAAAGTCGCGAGCGGCCTGGCGGTGTCGGGCGATGTAATCCACAGAAGTGATGAATCTGTGGATTTTATAGGTCGAACTGGAATATGGAGCGGCGGGTTTTTGGGTTATTTTTACATATATATCAATGGTTTAGTCGAATGATTGCACCACGGATTTTGGTTTGCGGCTCATGATGTATCGCTAATTTCGCGGCAGTGGGAAGCACTGCAACTCATCGGTTCTTATGTGGTGCCGGTGGTGGCACCGTACACTTGATAGCAATGTCCCATCCTGGGTGTGCTCGTCTGGTGTTGTGGTCACCCAGCGTATTCCTAGCTTTTACACTTTGCCTCCTTCGAACTATCCTGTTCGACCTAGATCAAGCGACTGTCGCCGCCTTGCTGTGGCTGTCCGTTTTGCTTTTTATCGTATGTTATATCTTATTCAAGTATTGATTTCTTTTTGTCATTTTAACTGCAAGTGTGTTAACACAGCCAAGCCAGAAAGAGTGTTGACGTAAGATCTTGATCTTAAAGAACTAAAATGTACGTGCTTTCTAGGTTTGTTTTGCAAAAACACCTTTATAACCAAAACTGATATAATAAATAACTAAGAATTTACTATGCATTGTCCAGTGGATCAATTAGCCAAGTGAGTCAATGGCCAAGTGAGTCAAAAACCAGAAATCGTAGTTCTACGTATTTTTTTCTGCAGCGCAAGCGCGCAGAATATAATAAGGCATGTCATGGCTTGTTATCGATTCCGCTTTATAGCCAGCTCTATACTGGATACGGAGTTCTCCATCACGCCGGATGCTGGACGAAAGCCTGATGTCTCTCATGCGGCCAAAGTGAAACCAGAAAGGCTTCACCTTGGCCGATGCAGAGCGTCTCGCCTAGTGATGCGAAAAAACTTCAGTGCGGCGCGTCTGTGTGCTGATCGGCCTGGTGTCATGCCAGCAGGCCAGCATCAAAAGCAATTCATTTCAATATGATCAAATAAGAAGGAGTAAGACATGGATCCGATTTTGGGGCAAATCATCCTGTGGCCGTTGAACTGGGTGCCGGATGGCTGGGCGGCCTGTGAAGGCCAGGAGTTGTCGATTCAGCAAAACGCCGCGCTGTACTCCCTGCTGGGTGTCACCTACGGCGGCAACGGTTCCACCACCTTCAAGCTGCCAGATCTGCGCAGTCGTGTGTCGCTGGGAGCACAGATTCCCTCCCAGGTGGGCACGGTATCCGGCGCTACCACCTCGTCGATGGTGGCCACCGGCACCGGCACCATCACCCTGCAACCCTCCCAGGTGCCGCTGCCTGCACACACCCACCCTGCCAGCTTCACCAGCACCACGGGTACCAGCACCTCGGTCAGCGTGGCGATTCCGGTGGATGCGGTCAATGGCGCAGAGAGCAATGCTCCCAGCACTTCGACTGTGCTTGGCAAGGTGATGTCCGGCACGACCGCCGCGCGCGCTTACACCACCAATAACGCCAGCACCACACTCAAACCATTTAACGCCAGCGCCAACCTGCCGACCGTGACTGGCACAGTGGCTGTGGGTAGCACCTCTGCATCTCCACAACAGTCTGTGCCGCTGGCGGTAGCCGTGCCGGTGGCCATGAGCACCGCGCAACCGTCGCTGACCCTGCGCTATATCATCGCCACGGTGGGCACCTACCCGATGCGCCCGTCGTAATTGCTTCTGAATGTGTTGGGTGCATCGGCACCCAACACATGTACTGACGAGTGGCAAATAGCCCCACTACATCATGTGCGTGGTCACTCATGCGTCGCATGAGCCAGCGCCAGTGCCATCCTGGCATCACATGAATATCATGTCTGATGTGGCGCTTGCCGCTTCAAACAACTTCATTGTCTAAATATCACTGGATATTTGGCAACACCCTCATTGCCTATACAATAGCGCTTTCGTGCAGGCATTGTGCTGGCCCCTTCGCGCTGACTGACTAAAATCTGCCAGCCCAATTTTCATGCGCAATCAATGTGTGCTCATGCTGAAATTCATGAGTATCATCCTGTTTTAACTGGTTTTTCTGGCTGTTTGGAGAGGGTTATGGACGCCGTGTACACTGATCAAGTTTTACCGCGTGTGGCGCAACCGGTCGCGCGTGAAGTTGTCTTCATCGAAGACAATCTGACCGACTGGAATATCCTGTCTGCCCGCCTGGCAGCCAGTGCCGAGGTAGTGGTGCTGGACAGCTCAGGCGATGGTCTGGCGCAGATGGCCACCTATCTTGCCTCCCGCCAGCCCGGCTCACTGGACGCCATTCATGTGCTGTCCCACGGTGCGACCGGACAGCTTAATCTGGGCAACACCTCACTGACTCAGGACACACTCGGACAATACACCTCCGCGTTCAACACCATAGGCCAGGCGCTTAGCGAGCAAGGCGACTTGCTGCTGTATGGTTGCGATGTCGGCGCGAGTGAAGCGGGCCAGGCGTTGGTGCAAAGCATTGCCGCCATGACCCATGCTGACGTAGCCGCCTCCGATAACCTTACTGGCGCGGCGATGCTGGGCGGAGACTGGGCGCTGGAAACCCATGCTGGCGTGATCAATGCCGCTAGCCTGGCGGTGGATAACTATGCTGGCACACTGGCGGTGGTGTCATTTACTGGCGACGCTGGCAATACCAACGCACCCAATGCAACAGTGGCCACGGGCACACCGAAGTCATCCGTCGCCATCACCAACACCGCCACCAGCGATACGCTAGATGTTGCGATCAGTGGTGGAACTGGCGTTTATCAAGACACCACGACAGTGTTCACCGGTTTTGGCATGACCATGCCCACAGGCAGCAGCGGCATGGTGGTGGTTACGGCGGACAACACCGACATCAACAGCATCACCCTGACTGTGCAGGGCGGCAAGGTGTTTGATTTTGTGTCCATGCTGATGATGGAGGCGGGGGCCCTGAGTGAAGGCATGACCTTCACGCCCAATGGCAATGCCGCCAACAAAGTCACGTATAACTTTACTGGGGCAGACACGCAAACCGTCGATTTGAGCGCCAATACAAATTTTGACAATCTGACCTTATTGACCATTTCCAGCAATGATGGCGCATTCCAAGTTAACTTTGACGACATCCAACTGGAAAACATCGGCGGTGCCAACGTTGCCCCAGTTTTCTCCAGCGGGGCCACCGGCTCAGTCAACGAAAACGCCAGCACCTCCACCGTGGTCTACACGGCGCTGGCCGTTGATGCCGACAGCGATAGCCTTTCCTATGCACTGTCCGGCACCGACGCCGGGTCTTTTTCCATTAATGCCACCACTGGCGTGGTGCGATTGACCACTGCCGCCAACTACGAAGTCAAGAACAGCTACAGCATTGATGTACTGGCTAAGGATGCTACCCACACCACCACCAAGGCGGTGACCATCAGCGTCACCAATGTCAACGAAGCTCCCGTCCTGACCGCGCCCGCCTCGCAAAGCATCAACCAGGACACCGCCACGGCGCTCACTGGCATCAGCGTGGCCGATCCAGACTCAGGCGCCAATCCGATCACAGTGACCCTGTCGGCAGCAGCGGGCACGTTTGCCGCTACCACCGGTAGCGGTGTAACCGTAGGAGGCAGCGGCACCGGCTCGGTGACACTGAGCGGCACACAAACCAATATCAACTCTTTTATTGCCGCCAGCAAGGTGACCTACACCACGGCGGCAGGTGCCACTGGCACCGTCACGCTCAGTATCGGCAGCAATGACGGCGGTAACTCGGGCTCAGGCAGCACACAAACCGACAGCAAAACCGAAACACTGAATATTGCCGTCGCCAACACCGCACCCACCATCACCAGCGGGGCCACCGGCAGCGTCGCCGAAAACGCCGCCACCAGCACGGTGGTCTACACCGCCGCCGCCACCGATGCGGAAAGTGACACCCTCACCTACTCGCTGACCGGCACCGATGCCGCGTCGTTCTCGATTGACGCCACCACCGGTCAGGTCAAGCTGCTCACCCCGGCAGACTTTGAAGTCAAGAGCAGCTACAGCGTCACCGTCAACGCCAAGGATGCGACCAACACCACCACCAAGGCGGTGACCATCAGCGTTACCGATGTGAACGAAGCACCCAGCATCACCAGCGGGGCCACTGGCAGCGTGGCGGAAAACGCCGCCACCAGCACCGTGGTCTACACCGCCACCGCCACCGACCCGGAAAGCGACACCCTCAGCTATTCGCTCACCGGCACCGATGCCGCGTCGTTTACCATCAACACGGCAGGTGCCGTGAAACTGGTCACCCCCGCCGACTTTGAAACCAAGGCCAGCTACAGCATCAACGTGATTGCCTCTGACGCCGCCAGCAACACCGTCAGCAAAACGGTGACCATCAATGCCACCAACGTCAACGAAGCGCCTACCGCCGCCAACTTCACCAGTGCCGGACTGGATGCTTCCACCGCCATTACCGGTGCTTCGGTAGGCACGCTGGCCGCCGTGGACCCGGATGCCGGCGACACCCACACCTTTACCCTGGTGGCGGGCAATGGCACCAATGATGCTGACAACAGCAAATTTACCGTCACCGGTAATACGCTGAAAGTGGGCGGCACCGCACTGACCGCCGGCACCTACCAGGTGATGACCCGCGCCACTGACGCCGGAAGCCTGACCGTCGATCAAGCGCAGACCATCACGATTAGCGCGCTTAATGCTGCGCCTACCATCACCAGTGGGGCCAGCGGCAGCGTGGCGGAAAACGCCGCCACCAGCACCGTGGTCTACACCTCCGCCGCCACCGACACCGACAGCGATACCCTTACCTATTCGCTCACTGGCACCGATGCTGCATCGTTCTCGATCAACGCCACCACTGGCCAGGTGCGCCTGCTCACCCCGGCAGACTATGAAACCAAGTCCAGCTACAGCATCACCGTCAACGCCAAGGATGCGACTCATACCACCACCAAGGTGGTGACCATTAATGTCACCGATGTGGACGAAGCGCCCAGTTTCACCAGCGGTGCCACCGGTACCGTAGCCGAAAATGCCGCTACCGGTGCCACCGTCTACACTGCTGCCGCCGCTGATCCGGAAACCGGCACCGTCACTTATTCGCTGTCGGGCACCGACGCCAGCGCTTTCAGCATTGGCAGCAGCTCTGGCGTGGTCACCCTCAACGGCTCGGCGGACTACGAAACCAAATCCAGCTACAGCATCAACGTGATTGCCTCTGACGCCGCCAGCAACACCGTCAGCAAAACGGTGACCATCAATGCCACCAACGTCAACGAAGCGCCCACCGCCGCCAACTTCACCAGCGCCGGGCTGGATAACACTACCGCCATCACCGGTGCTTCGGTCGGCACGCTGGCCGCCGTGGACCCGGACGCGGGCGACACCCACACCTTTACCCTGGTGACGGGCAATGGCACCAATGATGCCCACAACAGCAAGTTCACTATTACCGGCAATACCCTTAAAGTGGGCGGAACTGCTCTGACCGGTGGCACCTACCATGTACTGACCCGTGCCACCGATGCTGGTGGCCTGACCGTTGATCAAGCGCAGACGATCACGATTAGCGCTGCACCAGTCATCACCTCTGGTGCCAGCGGTAGCGTGGCCGAAAACGCGGCTTCCAGCACCGTGGTGTACACCGCCACAGCGACTGACGCCGACAGCGACACCCTGACCTATGCGCTGACCGGCACTGACGCTGCGTCGTTCTCGATTGATGCCACCACCGGCCAGGTCAAGCTGCTCACCCCGGCAGACTTTGAAGTCAAGAGCAGCTACAGCATCACCGTCAACGCCAAGGATGCGACCAACACCACCACCAAGGCGGTGACCATCAATGTCACCGATGTGAACGAAGCACCCAGCATCACCAGCGGGGCCACTGGCAGCGTGGCGGAAAACGCCGCCACCAGCACTGTGGTCTACACCGCTACTGCCACCGACCCGGAAAGCGACACCCTCAGCTATTCGCTGACCGGCACCGATGCTGCGTCGTTTACCATCAACACGGCAGGTGCCGTGAAACTGGTCACCCCCGCCGACTTTGAAACCAAGGCCAGCTACAGCGTGACCGTGAACGCGATGGACGCGACCCACACCACCACCAAGGCGGTGACCATCAATGCCACTAACGTCAACGAAACGCCCACCGCCGCCAACTTCACCAGTGCCGGGCTGACCAGCAGCACCGCCGTCACCGGTGCTTCGGTAGGCACGCTGGCCGCCGTGGATCCGGACGCTGGCGACACCCACACTTTTACACTGGTGGCGGGCAATGGCACCAATGATGCCGACAACAGCAAGTTCACGATGGTGGGTAACACACTCAAAGTAGGCGGCACGGCACTGACCACCGGCACTTACCAGGTAATGACCCGCGCCACTGACGCCGGCGGCCTGACCGTCGATCAAGTGCAGACCATCACGATTAGCGCTGCCGGTGGCGGAGGCGGAGGCGGAGGCGGAGGCGGAGGCGGCGGCGATCCGACCCCGCCGGACCCGACACCTCCCACCACCCCAACCACACCGACGGTGCCGACCACGCCAACGGAACCGACGACGCCCACGGTGCCGACCACGCCCACGACGCCGACGGAACCCACCACACCGACCACGCCTACCGTGCCGGTGGACCCAACGCCAACCACGCCGACTGTGCCGACACCGCCAGTCACGCCGACCATTCCATTGGTCGATGGCGTGGCCGTGACCTACAGCACCAGCGCGCGCCCGGACGGCAGCACCGTCAACGCCCTGAACATTCCGGTGGTCTCGACCGACCGTCAGGAGCAGGACGGCAGCAGCCCGCGCGCGGATATCCCGCTGGCCGGCACCAGTGGCAATCCGCTGGTCAAAGCTGAAGTGCCTGCCGGCATTGGCATGACCGTGGAAGGCCTGTCCGACAGCCCGTCAAGCCGGCTTGACCTGATTTCGGCCATCAAGAGCCGCACCATGGACAAACCGGTTGATCAGCGGGAAATGGTCGATCTGGGTCAGTTCTTCCTTAACACCCTGCCCGACGCCGCCAATCTGTGGGTGCGCACGGTGATTATCAGCCAGGCCTCCAACAGCGACGCCAGCGGCAAGCTTACCTTCCGTGGTGTCAGCGACAGCAGCAACCCCAGTGCCCTGGTGCTCGATTTCACCAGCCTGCCGAAAAACAGCACCGTCGCGCTGGAAAACGTCCAGTTTGGTGCCATCGTCGGTGAAGTCTCGGTCACCACCGGCGACGGCAATCAATTGCTGGCCGCCGACAGCAAAGCACAAACCCTCGACCTGGGGGCCGGCAACGACACCGTCTACGCCGGATCGGGCAACGATATCCTGAACAACAGCCAGGGTAATGACAAGCTGTTTGGCCAGGGTGGCAATGATGTGTTCAACGCCGAAAACGGCCAGAACATCCTGCACGGCGGCACCGACTCCGACACCGCCAAATTCACCGGCAAGGCCGACGACTACACCGTGGAAAAACACCATGGTTTCGTCAAGGTGATCAACAAAGCCGACCCAAGCAAGAGCACGCTGGTGGTGAACAGCGAAATCCTGCAGTTTGGCGATGCCAGCGTGGCGGTGGAAAGCGCACCGGCGCTGAATGCGCTGGCCGGGATGTACCAGAAGGTTCTGGGTCGTCAGGCGGATATTTATGGTTTTGATTACTTTGGTGAGCTGCAGGCCAAGGGCTACAGTATGGGCAGCATGGCGCTGAACATGATGAAAACCCCTGAAGGCCAGGCGCGCGGCTGGGCGCTGACCGGCGACCCGGTGAACGACGTGGAAATGCTCTATCAGGGGCTGCTGGGCCGGGCGTCGGACGCGGGTGGCAAGGCGGCGTGGGTGCAGTTGCTGAAGTCGGGCTTTATGTCGCTGGATCAGGTGGCGACGGCATTTATTGAGTCGCCGGAGATGAAAAACCATTATGTCGGGCCAACCGGCTGGGATTTCTTTATTTAAGCTGGCCGCTGGATGCTTGATGCCTGAGGAGGTTTCCTCCTCAGACCAAAAAAACAAGCCCACGCTGCCCACACAGCATGGGCTTGTTTTTTTGGCTTACACACTTTTCCAAACGACTTAGGGACGCGCTGATTTATTCAGAAAAATCGTGTTTGCCAAAATCAAAACCTAGCAAAATCAACACCCTGGATTCCCGCCTTCGCGGGAATGACGATTTTTTCAGCGTATCCTTAGTAGCCCATCACAAAAAAATCTACCATGGCTTATGATATAGCCGTTTCTAATTTATCGGAATATGGCTCGTTGCTACAAGCAACGCGCATGGCCTCCGAACTCGGACATCATATGGATTCGAACCCAAGTACCCGAACTCGTTCTTCGTCCGACCATGCTGTGGCCTTGCACTTCATGCGCAAGCTCATCTTGCCGTTTTTCCCCATCGGGACCGGCCGCACCAGATTCAGCACCATCTTTTTCAATAACGACAGGTTCTGCGGCGCGTAATGCTTGCGCACCGTACTGGCATCCTCGCCAAATCCCACATCCAGCACCCAGTGCAGCCGGTTTTCGATGCCCCCGTACCGCACTCCCCAGCGCCTCACCATCCAGAGCCACGGAATGCATGCTCGAACTGCTTTGGATCGAGTATCCGGAATACGCGGATGAAGGTGTCTTCCGAGGGGATGCCATTCGCCAGTTTGAGGAAACCTCGCAGCCAGTCCTGCTTGTAACGTGCCCACGCCACCATTTCTTCGAAGGTATCGTTGTCCGACAGCATCGCGCAGATGGCCACCACCAGGAGTTCACGGAAATCATGACGCGTTCCGTTACTGGGGCTGCGTGGATCATCAATATGTTCAAGGGCTTGCATCAGGCTGACTCCGGCGGTGCTCACGTTGGGCTTGGGCAAAGCCTGATGGTGAACAACATGTTCTCAGCCGGTGCAAACCTCAGTTCATGGCGCTTGTCAGCTATGCTTTCCGAGTTCGGAGGCCCTGTCTTTCGCCCGTTCAGGCGCTGAAAGAATGGCAGAAGAAAAAACCTGAATTGTTCAAGAAGCGTGTTTATAACCAGGCGGGACTTGACAGGCCACAAGCTGCGCTGCGTCGTCTGCCTGAATTTTTGCTGGGCGTCCCATTTTGGCCATGTGACTTGGTCCTCCGTTGTTAGCGTGAAACACCCCGATCTTTGGGCGCAAAAAAGCATCGCGAACAATCAAGATGCGATGCGAGCAGCAAAGAGCAGAGACAGCCAACTCATTTACCTTGGCCAAGCACCATCCCTGGTGCCTCTAACCGTGGTCGGCGAGAAAGCTGTTCTGATGTTTCATCTTATGGGGTGGCGCGCAACCGCGCAATGGCCGTTAGGGTCAAGTTTACATGTGTTTGTAAACACCCTCTAAGGGCCTTCGTATGCGTTGCCGTATGCCAAGTGCGCAGCGTATGCTGTGCAAAGCGTGGCTGTACTTGCAGCTGCATGGTTATATGACCCATAGGCGAACTGCAATGAAAGCTGAACTTCTCACTCGTGTGCCACCGCGTGCGCAACGCAAAGCCATCACCCCTTCCCGGCATGCTGTCGCGCAAGATGCGGCGCTGACCACCTTGCAGCCACTGGCCAAAGCCGCCGGGCAATCCTCGCAGGCGGCACAGCTGCAAAAAATGCAACACATTGCGGATCAGTATGTGGGCGCGCAAGATGCGGCGCTGGCCACCTTGCAGCCACTGGCCAAATCCGCCCGGCAATCCTCGCAGGCGGCACAGCTGCAAAAAATGCAACATATTGCGGATCAGTATGTGGGCGCGCTCCCTACGCTTCAGCGCAATCAGACGGGTTTGCCTGATGGATTGAAAGCCGGAGTAGAAAACTTGTCCGGCATGTCGCTGGACAAGGTGCGCGTGCATTACAACTCCAGCAAGCCTGCCCAATTGAATGCACATGCTTACGCCCAAGGCACCGATATCCACGTGGCGCCAGGGCAGCAAAAACATCTGGCGCATGAGGCCTGGCATGTGGTGCAGCAAGCACAGGGCCGGGTTCGGCCCACCACGCAACTGAAAAATGGCGCGTCGATCAATGATGACCCCGCGCTGGAGCGCGAGGCCGACAGCATGGGCAGCAAGGCCATGCAAATGAAAACCGTGACGCCAGCGCAACAGCTGTCGCAACCCAGCTTGCGCGCGCACACCTTGACGCAGCAGCTTGCCAAATCGCAGCTTGCCAAATACGGTGATTCAGCCAAGCTGGCCCGCGAACGCTACAAGTCAAAAAACAAAAAATCCAAACACACTTTTGCGCGCTGGAAAAAAGGCCGGGAAGCCCAGCATCTGATTCCGGCGCAAGTCTGCAAGGAGTTTGGCATTCCGACCGCCTGGGCCAACTCTGCTGTTAACGGCATGATGATGCCGTCAGGCCGCACGAGCACCAATCATCAGCGACTGACGTCGCTGGACAAGGGCAAGCGCTTTCATATCAAAGGCGGCGGCGCTCACCCCAACTACAATAAAGCCATATTCGCCATGGCGATCAAAGCACCGTTCAAATGGAAAAAAGGTGCGGTCAGTCGCCCGAAATTTGAAGCCCTGGCCAATCATTTGCGCACCTTGAACCGGCCACGACGCTCAGGCTCGGCGCGAGATTACGTGGACGACATTCGCTAAGAGGGTGTTTACAAAACCTAGGTAGTCAAGCGGCGGAGCAACAAGCGCACCCCAGCCAGCCATACCCATGTCTCGGAAACCTGCGGCAGTCGATCGTGATGCATGATCAGACGACGCGCCCGCTTGTGTACTGGTGAAGTTTTTTCGAACATCCCGATAGGGCGTCAACCGCTCAAGCCTGCACGGGTGCAGGTTTAAGTCGGTGTTGTCTTTCAAACTCTGCCGGGCTTATGTTGCCCATCACTGAGTTCAGGGGTTTCTGGTTGAAAACGTCAGCAGGTAGTCCGCCACATCCCGGCGGGCTTCCTCATGGTTGGCGTAATCTTTACGCCATACCCGCTCCATCTTCAGATTTGGGCAGCATCATCGATAAGCGCAGGCGAACAAGGCGGAGGCTCTATTAGGATTTCGTGGTGTTGTTTGGCGATGCGCAATTCAGCTTCAAGTTGCCGAATGCGTTGCTGGTCTGGGGTCAGTGGTTTGCCAATGCCGGCTGGCCACTGAGTTCAGCGCGGTATTGGCCCGCCTAGCGCCGGACAGCGGTTTCGCCCCGTCCAGGTTCGCGGCAGCGCTGTGCGATGTTGTGTTGTTGGTCGACGATTTTTGGCGACTTCGAGTTTGAACTCGGGGGTAAAGTGGCGACGGGTTTGTGGCATGTTCGATGTCCTTTGAGTGGTGGGAGTGTTCCACCTATCGACTTGTTCGAAAAGATTAGACCACGACAGTTTCCTCCTCAGGGTGATTGGCTGACCCAAGCGGTGTGTGCCGCTTGGGTCGTGTTTTATCCGGAAGAGCATTCACTCCGCACTGCCGCATGCATCAGCTGGCTTGCCGAAGCCGTCGGTCAGGTAGACAATCCGGCCTTCCTGCTCCGGCATATACAAGCGGTTTATCATGGCCAAACCTTCTCTCCCCGTGATCCACAATATTGCCGCCAATCTGCGTCGGGTGCGCCAGTTGCGCGGCCTGACCCAGGACGCGCTGGCCCAGTTAGCGGGCGTGAGTCGGCGCATGCTGGTCAATATTGAGGCACACGAAAGCAATGTCAGCTTTGCCACCCTGGACCGGCTGGCCAATGCACTGGATTTGTCCTTTGCCGAACTGGTGCGCCCACCCAGTGCGCCAGATGCCGAGCGCTCGCTGTCGCGTCCCTTGCGCGTGTGGCAGGACGAGCATTCCGACAGCCATGGCACCTTGCTGGAAAGCGTGAAATTTGGCGGCCACAGTGTGGAGTTGTGGCACTGGCAGCTGGCTCCTGGCGTGGTGTACGACGCCGAACCCGATCCGGCGGGCAGCTACGAAATGCTGTATGTGATGAGCGGAGAGCTGGTGCTGACCCTGAACGGTGAAATGCGCCCGTTGGTCACCGGCACGTCTATCTGTTTCGCGTCTGACCAGCCGTATCGCTACCATAATCCTGGCCCGTTCTTGCTGCGGTTCAGCAAAAATGTGCTGCTGTCGATGGATTAGGCCAGGCGCTGCGGCAAGTGGTATGTATCCTGCTTGCCAATGTCTGCGCTGCTCAGGTCATCTGTTTGCGATCTCGGTTTGTTATGCTCACAACCGGTTCTGTGTTGCCGCAAGCAGCATTCATGCAACATTGCCATTAAAAAAACCGATGCCAGGTCGATAAATGGCCAATGCTTGATTCAGGACAAGATTGCTCAGGCGGGTTTTTACAATCCTGATGCACATTGCGAAATCAGGCAGGGATTTCCTACAGGTATGCGCAGTTTGTTGCGTGTACTGTGCTTTGCGATGCACTGCTGGCCCGCACCTGCCGCCGGACCAGATGGAACCAGGATGGACGCCAAGGAGGCCGCCCGGCATACCGGGCTTCCCTGGCGGGACCCTACCCCCAACACAGACACGAGGATAGCCCCATGTCGACGTATGCCGTGATCTTGCCTACCGAGAAAATCAAACTGTTTGCCGAGCAGCTGCCGACGGAGTACTCCGCGTCAGCCGTGTACATCAATGGAATTTTCTTTTTGATGTCGAACAAATCCGCGTTCACCCTGTGCAAGGAATTCCAGACCACGCTCAACTCGGATTCCATCATGGTGATTGGCGTGGCGCGCAACAGCGCCATGCTGGGCATCCCGCACGAAAAAAACACCAGCCTGCAAAAGCTGGTGGCGCTGGCCTGAGCCTCACCCTGGCGAGAGTCAGTCAGGCAGAAGGCGGCAGAGGGAAGGCGCGGCGCTCAGTCTTCGTCACTGGCACGGGCGCGACGGCCCACGGTATTCACCAGCACATAGGCAATCATCGCGCCGATGAAAAACAGCAGCAGCATCCAGGCGATGCTTTGCAGGCTGTCAATCAGCGAGCGATATAACTCCAGTGTCCAGCGTTCCAGTGACAGCTCGGGCGCGGTGGCCCCTGGCCGGTTGGGGGTCAGGTATTTTTCCAGCTCCAGCGGGCGCACGCCGCCAGAAACCCCCACCACCACAATGGCAAAACGCAGATAGCGCTGCCAGGCGCTGGCGAGTTCTTCCCCAAGAATATTCAGCATGATGCGCAGCAGGGCCGCATCAAAAAAGCGCACAGTCAGCAAGGCTGCGCCCAGCGCCACCAGAGTGGTGGTGATCAGTAACAGTAAAAACATGCGGATTCCTGCGTTCGGTCTGGTGAATGCCCAGCACCTTAGGCAATGGCTGGGGCGGCGTCAACCAGGAAACCGGATTTGCATGATCTCGCCCCCATGCCCCCTGCACCGGGTGCCAGACGGCGGGTGCCGCCAGACGGCCCTGTCCCCTGCCGGTTACAAACTGGCTGCCAGCCGGGTACCCTGCAAGATGGCGCGTTTGGCGTCCAGCTCGGTTGCCACATCCGCGCCGCCAATCAGATGCGGCGGCTGGCCTTGTGCCTGCAAGGCAGTCACCAGTTCGCGCTGCGGCTCCTGCCCGGCGCACACCACCACTTGATCGACCGGCAACACACTGACCTGGCCCTGCACTTCAATATGCAGGCCCGCGTCGTCGATGCGCAGGTAGTTCACCCCGGCCAGCATCTTCACCCGACGGCTTTTCAGCGTGGCGCGGTGAATCCAGCCGGTGGTCTTGCCCAGGCCATCGCCCGGCTTGCTGGTCTTGCGTTGCAGCAGAATAATCTCGCGCGCCACCTCGGGTGCTTCGCCGCCGCCCACCGCCAGGCCACCGCGCTGGCTCAGGCTCATGTCCACCCCCCATTCACGCATGAACGCTTGCGTGGTTTCCTGGCCGCTGGTGCTGGCATGGGCGGGATGGCTCAGATATTCCGCCGTGTCAAAGCCAATGCCACCCGCGCCAATAATCGCCACCCGCTGGCCCACCGGCTTTTTGTGCTTGAGCACGTCCAGATAGGTGAGCACCTTGGGATGGTCGATACCGGGGATGGCCGGCAGGCGCGGCACAATGCCGGTGGCCAGCACCACTTCATCAAAGCCGGCCAGATCAGCCGCGCTGACACGATGGTTCAGCTTGACCGTCACCCCGGTCAGTTCCAGCTGGCGGGCAAAATAGCGCAGGGTTTCCTGAAACTCATCCTTGCCGGGAATCTGCCTGGCCACATTAAACTGGCCGCCAATCTCGCTGGCGGCGTCAAACAGCGTCACCACATGGCCGCGCCGGGCCGCGCTGGTGGCGCAGGCCAGGCCAGCCGGGCCGGCCCCCACCACCGCCACCCGCTTGGGCTGGAGGGTTGGAGTCAGCACCAGTTCGGTTTCGTGGCAGGCACGCGGATTGACCAGACAACTGGCCAGCTTGCCGGCAAAAATATGGTCCAGACAGGCCTGATTACAGCCAATACAGGTATTGATCTCGTCGGCGCGCTGCTCTGCCGCCTTGGCAACAAACTCCGGGTCGGCCAGGAAAGGCCGCGCCATCGACACCATGTCGGCGCAGCCGTCGGCCAGTACCTGTTCGGCCACCTCGGGCGTATTGATGCGGTTGGTGGTGATCAGCGGAATGCCCACCTTGCCCATCAGTTTTTGCGTTACCCAGGCAAAGCCGGCGCGCGGCACCAGGGTGGCAATGGTGGGGATGCGCGCCTCGTGCCAGCCAATGCCGGTATTGATCAGGTTGGCCCCGGCGGCCTCGACGGCCTGCGCCAGCTGGACGATTTCGTCAAAGCTGCTGCCTTCTTCTACCAGGTCCAGCATCGACAGCCGGTAAATAATGATGAACTCCGGCCCCACCGCAGCGCGCACCGCCTTGAGGATTTCCAGGGCAAAGCGGATGCGGTTGGCGTAGCTGCCGCCCCATTCGTCGTCGCGCTGGTTGGTGCGCGCAGCAATGAACTGGTTGATCAGATACCCTTCCGAGCCCATCACCTCGACGCCGTCGTAGCCGGCCTGCTGGGCCAGGGTGGCGCAGCGGGCAAAGTCGGCGATGGTCTGCCACACTTGTTCGCTGCTCAGCGCCACCGGGCGGAACGGGTTGATCGGCGCTTGCAGCGCCGACGGTGCCACCGGGTTGGGCTGGTAGGAATAGCGCCCGGTGTGCAGGATTTGCAGGGCAATCTTGCCGCCAGCAGCGTGCACGGCGTCGGTCACCACCCGGTGCTGTTCGGCTTCGTGTGCGTTGACCAGCATGGCGCTATTGGCCATCACCCGCCCGGCCTCGTTGGGGGCCACCCCGCCCGTCACCATCAGCGCCACTCCGCCACGCGCCCGCTCGGCATAAAACGCCGCCATGCGGGCAAAGCCATTGGGCGCTTCTTCCAGCCCGGTGTGCATCGAGCCCATCAGGCAGCGGTTTTTCAGCGTGGTGAAGCCCAGATCAAGCGGGGCAAGCAGGTGAGGGTAAGCGGACATGCGGGCATCCTTGTGCAGACAGTGAACGGTGAGCCGGGCGTGCAGCCGGTCAGGCAAAGATACTTACTGGTAAGTAAGTTGTCAAACGTCAGCAGGTGCCGGGTGGTCAGCTCACCCATCCATCCCAAGCGCCATGACGATGCGCTACAGCCAGCCCTGTTCAATGGCAAACTTGGCCAACCCGGCAACAGAGTCGATTTCCAGCTTGCGCCGCACGCTCAGGCGATGGGTTTCGGCGGTGCGCACGCTGATGTCCAGCTGCAGGGCAATTGCCTTGTTCGACAAGCCCTGCGCCAGCAGGATCAGCACTTCGCGCTCGCGCTCGCTCAGGCAGGGGCCAGGCGTGCGGCGCGGGATGGGGGCCACCCCGGCGCTGTAGTAGCTGCCGCCAGCCGCCACGGCGTCAATGGCGGCGATGATTTCGTGCGAGCCGGCATCCTTGAGCACGTAACCGCGCGCGCCGGCGCACATGGCCCGGCTGACCCGGTGCGCGGCAAGCCCCGCCGTTCAGGGCGGGGAAGGATAGCGCGGACGGCGTAGCCGTCCTTGCCGTCGATGGGTGTGGACTGCAAAAATACCAGTATGCAACGCCTTCAAGCCTACAAATACGAATTGCGGCCAGACGGCCAGCAAGAGCGGCAAATGCGCCGCTTCGCTGGCTCGTGCCGGTTCGTCTTCAACAAGGCATTGGCCTTGCAAAAGGAGCGCTACGAGCAAGGCAAGAAGAAGCTCGGCTACGCAGGGCTGTGCAAGCTGCTCACCGAGTGGCGCAATGGATCTGAAACGTCGTGGCTGGCCGATGCGCCCGTTCATCCGCTGCAGCAGACGCTCAAGGATTTGGAACGGGCCTACACCAACTTCTTCGCCAGGCGGGCCGACTTCCCGCGTTTCAAGAAGAAGGGCCAGTCCGACAGCTTTCGCTATCCAGACCCGAAACAGATCAAGCTCGACCAGGCCAACAGCCGAATCTTCCTGCCCAAGCTCGGCTGGCTGCGCTACCGCAACAGCCGGGAAGTATTGGGGGTGGTGAAGAACGTGACCGTCAGCCTGTCGGCAGGCAAGTGCTTCGTGTCAATCCAGACCGAACGCGAGATTGAGCAGCCCATCCCGCAGGGTGGCGCAGTCGGCATCGACATGGGCATTGCACGGTTTGTCACGCTCTCGGATGGCGCGTTCTACGCGCCGCTCAACAGCTTCAAGCGGCATGAAACCGCCTTGCGCCGCGCGCAGCAGGCCATGAGCCGCAAGACCAAATTCAGCAGCAACTGGAAGAAGGCGAAAACCCGCGTCCAGCGCATCCATTCCCGCATCGGCAATGCCCGCCGCGACTTCCTGCACAAGGCCACGACCACGATCAGCCAAAACCACGCGATGGTGTGTCTTGAGGACTTGCAGGTGAGGAACATGTCCAGGTCGGCAGCAGGCACGGCAGATGCACCGGGAAGAAATGTTCGGGCCAAGTCCGGCCTGAACAAGTCCATCCTCGATCAAGGATGGGCCGAGTTCCGCCGCCAATTGGACTACAAACTGGCGTGGAACGGTGGACATCTCATCGCCGTGCCGGCGCAGAACACCAGCCGGACGTGTCCGTGCTGCGGCCATGTGTCGGCGGACAACCGCCAGACGCAGGCACGGTTTCAGTGTGTGGAATGCGGTTTCGAGGAAAACGCCGATCTGGTCGGCGCGATCAACATCCTGTCTCGCGGGATGCAATTATTGCGAGACGAAGGGCAGGACACGGCGGATGCTTCCGCCGGGCGGGAAACCGTAGCCCGGATCGCCTGTGAAGTGAGCGGTGCGGTCATGCCGCCAGCAGCAGGAACCCAGCGAAGCGACTCATGCCGGCTCGATGCCGGGATGAGCGCTGTAGGAATCCCCCGACTTTAGGCGGGGGAGGATGTCAAGCCATCCGGTTGGCTCCGCCCTGGCCTGTCCGGGCGGTGCGTCTCTGGCAGGTTACAGGCATAATGCCGGCTACTGTCTTTCACGGGTTTCCTGATGCCTGCTCTGCTGAGAGCCTGGCCCTGGCTGCTGGCACTTTGCCTGGCCTGGCCGGCTTATGCTGCCCACCCTCCTGAGTTACGCTGGCAACTGTGGGAAGACCCACTGGGCGGGCGCGACAGTATGGTGGCCTGGCAAAGCGAGCACTTCCGTCCCCTCAGCCCCAGCCGGCTTAACCCCGGTTTCAGCGCCTCGGTATTCTGGCTGCGCAGTCAGCTGCACAACCCCGCGCCCACTGCGCAACACTACTGGCTGGCGCTGGATAACCCGCGCCTGGAAGACGTGCAGCTTAGCGTGCGCCAGCGGGGCGACGATGGGCCGGGCATTGCCAGGGTGGCCGGCTGGCGCTACCCAATGAGCTGGCGTGAGGTCAGCGCCAATGTGGTGGTGTTTCCGGTGGAGATTCCCGCCGGGACCACCGTAGAGTTTATGCTGCGGGTGGAAAGCCGCAGCGCGGTGTCGCTGACCGGCGCGCTTTGGCATCCTTTGGAATTTCGTGAACAGGAAACCGAACACCAGCAACTGCAGGCACTGATGCTGGGCATGCTGTGCTCGGTGGCCATGTACGCGCTGATTCAGGGCCTGGTGCGCCACGACACGGTGTTTACCCTGTTTTCGCTGTGGCTGTTCAGCTTTGTGCTGCACACCATGGTGTTCATGGGTCATGGCTACCGCTATTTCTGGCCACAGGGCGGGCCGGAGGTGGTGCGGCTCACCGGCGTGATGGGGGCGATGACGGCCATGCTGTTCATGCTGCTGTCGATGTCCTTCCTGCACTTCAAGCAAACCCTGCCACAGTGGATGTACCGTCAGGCCTGGGCGCTGGCCGGCATCCTGCTGGCGCTGATCCTGTGGATGGGGCTGGGCGACTACCGGATGGCCTCCAGCGCGTTGTCGCTGGCCATGCTGCTGGGCAATGTGACCTGGCTGCTGCCGGTGGCACTGGCCTGCATCCGCCGGGTGCCCAATGCCCGGCTGTTTGGCCTGAGCGTTCTGGTGTTCTGGCTGGCCGGCATCCAGTGGCAACTGGTGCTGCTGGGCATGCTGCCGCCGCCGTCGATGCTGAACAGTGCCATGTTGTGGCTGTACAATATTTCGCTGGCCGTGACCTTGCTGATTGGGGTGACCAGCCGCTCGATGCAGCTGCAACGCGACCATGAACGCACCCAGCGCATCCTGCTGGAAATCCAGAGCCGTCAGCAAAGCCAGCTGGAGCGTGCCGTGGTGGACCGCACCCGTGAACTGCGCAATGCGCTGATTGCCGCCGAAGCCGCCAACCTGGCCAAGAACGACTTTCTAGCCCGCGTCAGCCACGACCTGCGCACCCCGCTCACCGCCATCATGGGCTACGCCGACATGATCCAGGCCGCTGGCCGCGCCGATGCGCCGCGTGGCGGCATCATCCGCCGCAGTGCCAACCACCTGCTGGCGCTGATTGACGACCTGATTGACTACGCGCGCGGTGCCTCGCAGGGCGACACCCTGCACCCCACCCCCATTTACCTGCACGCGCTGATTGACGCCGTGGCTGCCGAAGCCGAAACCCTGGCCAGCAAGCAAAGCAACCGCTTTATTGTCGATGTGCGCAACCTGCCCGGCATTGTCAGCGTTGATGCCAAGCGGCTGCAGCAAATCCTGCAAAACCTGCTGGCCAACGCGGCCAAATTCACCCATAACGGTGCCATCCGGCTGACCGTGCGCAGCAGCCAGCCCAAGCCGGGCTTTGTCAAAATCAAGTTCAACGTCAGCGACACCGGCCCCGGCATCGCCCTGGAAGACCAGGCGCGGATTTTTCAGCCGTTTGAACGCTTGCCCTCGGCGGGACGCTCACCCGGCCTGGGCCTGGGCCTGGCCATTGCCGCTCAGTGGGCCGAACGGATGAACGCCCGCATCACCGTGCGCAGCCGCCCCGGCCACGGCACCACCTTTGTGCTGTCGCTGACCGTGCCGCTGGCGCGCGAAGACGAACTGCCGTCACACCGGCTGGTGGACAATCACAATGTGCTGAGTCATCTGGATGGCCAGGGGCGCGCCCTGCTGATTGCCGAAGACAACGCCGATATTCGCGACATGCTCAGCGCCGAACTGGAAAGCCATGGGTTTCAGGTGGTCAGCTGCGCCGACGGCCAGCAGGCGATCGAGCATATCCTGCATCGCCGCCTGCCGCTGCCCGACCTGATTCTGACCGATCTGCAAATGCCACGCGCCGACGGCCTGGCCGTGCTGGCCAGCGCCCGCGAACACGCACCCTGGCTGCCGGTGCTCTTGCTGTCTGCCACCCCGCCAGGCGAAGACAGCGGCTTTGACGCCAGCCTGCTCAAGCCGGTCAGTATTGCCCAGCTGCTGCACACCCTGGGCCAGTTGCTGGGCCTGCACGCCAGCGACAGCGCCCGCCCGCCAGTGGCCGAATTGCACGCACCCTGCCCGCCAGCAGAATACCTGGTGGGCCTGGCCCCGCTGATTGATATGGGGGCCATTTCCGACCTGGCCGACTGGGCCGACCAGTTTGCCCACCAGCACCCGGACTGGCAGGCCTTTGCCGACCAGGTGCGCCAGTATGCCGACCATGCCGACCTGGGCCAGCTGCGCGCGCTGGTGCAGCGCTGCCAGCAGCGGGAGTGACACACATTCGGGGCCAAGGGGGCGACCTAAGGTAACGCTAAAAAATTGTCATTCCCGCGAAGGCGGGAATCCAGGGTTTTGATTTTGCCGGGTTTTACTTTTGGCAAACACGATTTTTCTGAATAAACCAGCGCGTCCTTAACCCATTTTCTCCCGATACGGCACCGGGCCAAACGCCTCCAGCGGCAAGCGCTCGGGCAGCAGGCCGGGGCGCGGCTGTTGGCAATACACATGCCGCCAAGCATCACCAACCACAGCAAGCACTTCTTGGGTTTCCGGGTTCCACATGGCGTAGCCGGCCTCGCCACCGGGGCTGGCTTCACACTGCGCCAACACCCGCAGACAGCGACCGCTGGGAATGTCCCATACGCGCAGCGTGCCATCGTCACTGCTGCTGGCCAGCCACAGTGCGCCATCGGCGGTATAGGCAAAATGGCAATGGAGAACCGGGCCATGATGGCCGCGCAGCACTGGGCCGGGCGCGCCATCCGGCATCTGCCATAGGCGTAGCGTGCCATCATCGCTGGCCGAGGCCAGCCACTGCAAACCATCAGTATCCAGGCCAGGAGCGAAGGTGCAGTGGTTAACTGCATCCTCATGACCGTGCAGTACCGGACCAGACTGGCCGCTTGGCGTTTGCCACAGGCGTACTGTGCTGTCCGCTCCGGCTGAGGCCAGCCACTGCACGCCAGCTGTGTCTACTGCGGGGGCAAAGGCACAGCACCGTACAGCACCATCATGGCCGCGCAGCACCCGGCTGGCGCGGCGATTGGGTAAGCGCCACAAGCGCACAGCGCCATCTGTACCCGCAGAAGCCAGCCAAAGTCGCCCTTCCTGATCTGCATCTGGCGCCCAGCTGCAGCTAAGTACTCGGCCTGTGTCTTGGTGACGAAGCGCCGAGCCGGGCTGGCCTTCGGGCAACTGCCACAGGCTCACCATGCCATCCATTCCTGTGGAAGCCAGCCACTGCACGCCATCGCCGTCTGCCTGTGGGGCGAATGCTGTGCTGAGTACCGCGCTATTATGCCCGCGCAATACCGGGCCGGCTTGGCCATCGGCCAGTTGCCAGAGCCGCACTGTGTGATCTGCACTGGCGGACGCCAGCCAGTGCTCGCCATCGCGGTCAGCGTGTGGCGAGAGTACGCCATCAAAAATAGGGGCTTGATGGTTACTGAGGGGTGAACTGGCCTCGCCACTGGCCAGATTCCACTGGCGAATGCAGTGGCCGCTTGCATCGCTGGCCACCATGTGCAGTGCGGCCCCGTCCGTTTGGGGGGCTGGCGCCAATACCCCAAACCGAGGCACGGTATGTGGTCGGTGATGTGTTCGCACAGTGGTGCCGTCAGGAAATTGCCACTTGCATAAAGTGTTGGACTGATCAAGGCCAATAACGCTGAATCCATCTGTGTCGGTGTTCGGGACGAATGTGCATTGCAGAATCAACTGGCGCCATTCTGGGCCGGGCAAGCCGGTGGGCAAGCACCAGGATCGTGTGACGCCAGATAGATAACTGGCGAGTACATGGCATGTTCCGTTGCTCCCTGTGGCAGGGCTGGCCGCAAGGTGAACAACGGGAATATGGCCAGTGTGCAAGACCCGCTCGACAGCTCCGTCTAGTGCTCGCCACAGCCGAACACTGCCATCGAAACTGGCGGACACCAGTCGCAGTACGCCATCTGCCGCCGGGGTGGGCATAAATACGCAACTCAAAACCATCTCAGTGTGGCCATGCAACACGGGTCCAGGCTGCCCGTCTGGCAGTTGCCACAGGCGTAGGGAGTGATCGGTGCCGGCGGAGGCCAGCCACCAGACACCGTCGGCATCGGGCTGTGGCGCAAATGCGCAGTGCTGGACGGGCCCGGTATGGCCGCGCAGCACCGGGCCGGGCGTGGCGTCAGGCATCCGCCATAGGCGGATTTCACCCTTGGCATCTGCCGAGGCCAGCCAAAATGTGCCATCCGCCAGTTGGGGGGAAAACGCACAATGCCGAATATGCGTCTGATGGCTGGTCAAAACCGGGCCAGCCTCGCCCGCAGGCAGTCGCCAGAGGCGGAGGTCTCCATCTCGATCGCCGGAGGCCAGCCAGGAGACGCCCTCGGTGTCGGGCGCGTCAGCAAAAGCACAGGTCGTGATGTTGGCGCGGTGGCCAAGCAAACGCGGGCCGATTTCTCCACTGCGCCAATCGGTCAGCTGCAAGACATGGCGTGCCGGCATGGTGAGCCAACCGCGCCCCAGCGGGTCAAGCGTTGGAGCAAGGGCCAGCGTTTTTTGGGGCAAAAAGAAATTGTTGTCTTCTAGCCACATCCATTCGACCGTATGTTGCGCTTTGGCTTGCGGCACCAGCAATGGCCACTCCAGCGCCAGCGGTGTATCTGCCTGCCAGGGCGCGCCGGCAGGCTGGCAATTCAGCCATTGTGGCCGATAGCCGCTGGCGTCGCGCCAGTGGGTGTGGCTCAGGGTGCAGTAGCGAAACACCGTGGCGGTGAGCTCGGCCTGAGAAAAATCCGCGCCGGAGGCGTCGATGTATTGCCAAACCGCGTTTGTTAGCGTGGCGCGCGGCAAGTGGGCGCCGGCCAGCTGTACATGCCGCCATTCGCTTTGTGTTAAATCCGCATCGGCAAAGTGAGCGCCTTCCAGCCGCAGCGGGCGCTCGGCGCTGCCGACAAACACCCATTCGCGCAGCTTGGCGTGACTAAAGTCGGCGTTGCGCAGCTCCGGGGTGGGCCAGCCCTGGCGATGGGCGCGCAGGGTGTAGGCCAGTAGCAGCTCGCTGCGCTGCGGAGTGGCGTGCAGCGCCCAGCGGCTTAGCTGCGCCAGCATGGCGCTGCGCTCGGCGGTGTTGGCTTCGGCCAGCAGCTGGCCAAAAAAATCCAGGGTTTCCTGGCTGGGCAGCGGCAGCGCCCAGGCATCGGCGCGGTCATCCAGCGCGGCGTCGCGCAGATGGCAGGCCAGAAAAAACTCCAGCAGCGAGGTGTGGGCAAAGCGAAAAGCGCTGCGCTGGGTGGTTTCGTCGTCGTCGCGGGCCAAAAAAGTGGCGGTGCGCAGGTCTTCTTCCAGTTGCTCGGGGAGCAGGCGCTGGTAGCGACCGCGCAGGGCCGGCTCGCTGTCCAGCCAGGCATGCAGCCAGTCGTGCAGCTCGCCAGCCGGCAGGGCGGGCTTGCCGCTTCGCCATAGGTGGGCGGCCAGTTGGCTGGCCAGGCGCAGCTTGTGTTCGGGGCTGAGCTGGTGTTTGCCGCTGTCGCGCGCCAGCCATTTTTCCACCATGTGCCGGTACAGGGTGACGCCATACACCGGCTGGCCGCTGGTGCGCAGGCGCTCGATGTCTGGAATGTGCTCGGCCAGCAGCCGCAAGGTGTAGGGGCGCTGGCTAAGCTCGGTCAGGTTATGCACCGCGCCCAGCATGGCCAGCAGGACGTCGCTGTCCATCTCGGGCAGGGCGTGGCTTAAATAGCTGCGCACCTGCTGTTCGTTCCAGGGTAGCAGCAGCATGGCCTGGTAGCGGTCGGCGCGCTGCTCGCCGCGCTCTTGCTGGGTAAAGTGGCTTTGCTGCGCTTGCAGGGTGGGGAAATACTGGGTGCGGCAGCTGATCAGCATTTTCAGGCGCAGCGGGCGCTGCGCTAGCTTGGCGCGCGCCTCGGCGTCGGCCAGCAGTTTCAGCAGCTGGTTGGTGAAGGTTTGGCCATCGTGCGCGCTGAGCTTCACCAGCACTTCGTCCAGGCCGTCAAACACCAGCAGTGCGCCCTGGGCAATCCAGCGGTGAATGTCTTCCAGGCTGTAGTCATTGCCGCCCTGGGTGTCCTGCCAGCCGCGCTGCATGCAATCGCGCAGGGTGTCTTCCAGGCTGGGCACCCGCTCGCGCAGGCCGGTCACGTGGCGCAGGTCAAAATACAGCGGAATCGGCAAGCTGGGGTCGTCGCGGCGGGCGGCGTCCAGCTCGCGCGCCAGCAGCTGGCAGGTGATGGTTTTGCCCATGCCGTATTCGCCCAGCAGGGCAAACAGGCGCGGGGCATCCGGGTTGTGCAGCCACTGACGCAAATAGGGCAGCACTTCTTCGCCTGCGGCGGCGGTGCGGTGATTGTCGGGGAGCAAGGTGTCCAGGGTGGTGGCGCGGCCAGTGGCCGAGGTGCTCAGTTGCTGGCGGGCAATCCCGTTCAGGTCGCCCATCCCCATTTCGCCCGCGCAGGGCGGCTGGCATACGGCGCTGGGAGGCTGTGCTGGCACGGGCTGGCGCGGCGGGTCGGGCGGCGGTGCCAGCGGGGCGGCGCTGAGCAGGGCTTTCACCACGGTCATGGCGTTGCGCGCAGCAGTGCGCTGGTCGTCGTCCTTGCTGGGGGTGTTTTTATGGCCGTCGGCCCAATCGCAGATGCCTTTGACCACCAGCCAATCCACCTTGTCCGGGCCGCAGGCGGCTTCTAAGCCCGCGCCTTCCATTTCGCCGCCAATGCATTCCGGCTCGGCGTGGCGGATATGGCGCAAAAAGGCCGCGTTATCCACCAGTTTGTCGCCACAGGCCATCGGGCCAATGATCACGTGTGGCCAGAGCGAGCTTTCGCGCTGATCGTGATGCAGCGCCTCCAGCCGTTTGAGCAGCTTGGGGCTGGCGGAAGGGCGGGGGCCGCGATGGGTGAGGCTGTCATCTGCATTGATGCGGGCGTTTTCGTAGTCAAACAGATAGCTCGACACCAGCACATCGCCAATTTTCTGCTTGCTTTTGTCCAGGCCAAAGGCAATGCCAACGGCAATCACCGCACAAGGTTGAAATCGATTTAACGCCCATTGGCAGCTGTGCTGTGCCGCTTTGCGCCCTTGCGGGCTGCGCAGGTGCAGCAGTTCATGGCCATGCAGCACGCCCAGCCGGGCAAATGGGTATTCCCCAGACACATCTGTGTCGCTGTGCTCGGGAAAGGCCTTCTGCACGGCGTCGGTTTCGTGTGGGTTAAAGGTGATCAGCAGCACCGGTTGGCCTAGCGGCTGGCCGCGCTGAGTAGTCAGCTGTTGCGCGCTGGGAATGCCGTTCAGGTCGCCTGTATAGGGCGCGCCGGGGCCGTCGGCTTCGCCTTCGCACCACACCTGGCGACGCTCGCCGGCTTTTTTGTCGGCGGTGGTGCACAGCTGAATGGGGATGCCGGCGGCCTTGGCGGCGTCGTTCAGCTTATCCAGAAAGCGCTTGAGCATGGTGTTGGCGCTGTTCACGCTGCCAGCGGCGGGCGACAAGGCTTCGCGCAGCGCGTGGTAGTTGGCGTGGCCGTCTTCCTCCATGTGGGCAAGCAGTATTTTGACCCCGGTTTGTTGCGCCGGGCTGAGCGTGCGCGCCAGTTTGGTCAGGGATTTTTCGGCTAAGTAGCGGTTGAGAGTGGGCATGTGAATGGCTCCTGATTTCTGTGGTTAAGTGGTGAGCATCATGCCATGGGTAGGTTTTGGATTGCAAGTGCAGACTTTGTTGTTTAAGTTGTAATTAAGTTGTTTCTGGATGTGTTTTTATTGTTTTCATAAAAATTACAATAAAAATCATTTGTTTATTGATTTTTGTATCTTGTGGTTTTTTTTTGGGGCATGGGCTATGCGTGTCATCCATCGTGTAGCTTAAGGTGGGTCTTGGCGGATTTTCGCCGCCACAGCCACAATCCGCCATCCCTTGTCTGTCGTCGCCCTTGTGCGCAAGGGTGATGCTTGCACTATCTGATAGTCGAATCTTGTGCAGCCAGTTTTGCGGCGGCTTTGTATAAAATTTGCCTACACCCGCCCGCTGTGCGCAACGCCGCAGTGGGCAGTTTGTGACGGTTTGCGTCGCGTTGACGAACAAATTTGCCGCGTTTTTGTACGATCCTGTCCCCTCTGCGCACGACCCATGCCAATGGTCTGTTTAAAATATTGTGTAAGTGCATGATTCTGCTTTAATAATGCGACGCACAAATTCCATTTGCCCGAGGGGGGGTGAAGTCTTACAATCGAAACATTTTCTTTATCAGTTCTGTAGGCAACGAAGCATGGAAAGACAGCAGTGGTTGCAGGGCACGCTCTACCGCCCAGACTTTGAACAGGACAGCTGCGGCTTTGGTCTGATCGCCCACATGGACGACAAACCGAGCCACTGGCTGGTTAAAACCGCAATCAGCTCCCTGGCGCAGCTGACCCATCGTGGGGCCGTGGCCGCCGATGGCAAGTCAGGGGACGGTTGCGGCCTGTTGTTCCGCAAGCCAGATGGCTTTCTGCGCGAAGTGGCGGCTGAGGCCGGCATCGCCCTGAAGTCGGTATATGCGGCGGGCCTGGTATTTTCCAATCCTCAGGATGGCGAACGCAGCTCGCTGGTGCGCCTGACTGAAGCGCTGACCGCCCAGGGGCTGGAAGTGGCGGGCTACCGCGAGGTGCCGACCGATGTGTCGGCCTGCGGCGAGTACGCGCTGAAAACCCTGCCGGCCATCCGCCAGGTGTTCGTCAACTGTCCGTTCGGCATGGACGAGCTGCGTTTCCAGCGCGGCCTGTACATGGGCCGGCGCATGGCAGAAAAAGCCAACGCCGACGATCCGTTCTTCTACATTCCCACGCTGTCGCCGTTTACCCTGTCGTACAAGGGTCTGGTGACGCCGGATAATCTGCCGGTGTTCTTCAGGGACCTGCAGGACGAACGCTTCGAATCCAGCCTGGCGGTGTTCCATCAGCGCTTCTCCACCAACACCTGGCCGCAATGGAAGCTGGCGCAGCCGTTCCGTTTTGTGGCGCACAACGGTGAAATCAACACCGTACAGGGCAACCGCAACTGGTCGCGCGCGCGCGAACAGATCATGCAGTCCGAACTGCTGGACATGGACGCCGTGCGGCCAATCGTGCAGACCAATGGCTCGGATTCGATGAGCCTGGACAATATGCTCGAAGGCCTGCTGATGGGCGGCATTCCGCTGTTCCGCGCGCTGCGTATGCTGGTGCCGCCGGCCTGGCAGAATGTGGACAGCACCGACAAGGACCTGCGCGCCTTCTACGAATACAACTCGATGCACATGGAGCCGTGGGACGGCCCCGCCGGCATCGTGCTGACCGATGGCCGCTACGCCGGCTGCCTGCTGGACCGCAACGGCCTGCGCCCGGCGCGCTATGTGGTCACCAAAGACCGCATCCTGACCATTTCGTCAGAAGTGGGCGTGTGGGACTACAAGCCGGAAGACGTGGTGAAAAAGGGCCGGGTCAAGCCGGGCCAGATTGTCGCGGTTGACCTGCACAACGGCGAACTGCTGCTGCCGGAAGCGATTGACGAAATCCTCAAGACGGCGCAGCCGTATCGCCAGTGGATTCGCCATAACGCCCGCCATCTGGAAATCTCGCTGGAAGAAGATTCCACCATGCCCAGCATGGCCAAGGACGAGTTTTCCCGTCAGCAAAAGCTGTTTGGCCTGAGCTTTGAAGAGCGCGACCAGATTCTGCGCGTGCTGGCCGAAGATGCCCAGGAAGCCGTGGGTTCGATGGGTGACGACACGCCGATGGCCGTGCTGTCGCAGCAGGTGCGTTCGCCGTTTGACTACCTGCGCCAGCAGTTTGCCCAGGTGACCAACCCGCCGATCGATCCGATCCGCGAAGCGGTGGTGATGTCGCTGAACACCTGCTTTGGCCCGGAACGCAGCATGTTCCAGGAATCGGCTGAACACGCCAAGCGCCTGGAAGTGCGTTCGCCGCTGCTGTCCTACGAAAAATTCACCTTTGTGGTGTCGCAGGCCGAATCGCAGTTCAAGGCCGCCCGCTTTGACCTGAACTACGACCCGGCCAGCCTGAGCCTGGAAGCCGCGCTGCGCAAGCTGACCAGCGAAGTGATTGCCGCCGTGCGCGAAGGCACGGTGATTGTGGTGCTGTCCGACCGCGCCATTGCCGCTGACCGTCTGCCGATTCATGCGCTGTTTGCCACCGGCGCGGTGCATCACGCGCTGATCGACGCCGGTCTGCGCTGCCAGGCCAATCTGGTGATTGAAACCGGCGCGGCACGCGACCCGCACCAGATTGCCTGTCTGGTGGGCTATGGTGCCACGGCGGTGTATCCGTACCTGGCTTACCAGGCCATTCTGGACATGATCGCCACCGGCGGCATCCAGGCCGACCCGGTGGATGCACTGCGCAACTACCGCAAGGGCATCAACAAGGGCCTGCTCAAGGTGCTGTCGAAGATGGGGATTTCCACCATCGCCAGCTATCGCGGTGCCCAGCTGTTTGAAATTGTCGGCATGCACGACGAAGTGGTTAATCTGTGCCTGCGCGGCACCGTGTCGCGCGTGTCTGGTGCGCACTTCTCCGACTTTGAAACCGACCAGAAAAAACTGGCCCGTCTGGCATTCAACCCGATGCGCCCGATTGCCCAGGGCGGCCTGCTCAAGTACGTCCACGGCGAGGAATACCACGCCTATAACCCGGACGTGGTGATGATGCTGCAAAAGGCGGTGCAGAACAGCGATTACGATGCCTACCAGACCTACGCCGATCTGGTGAACACCCGTCCGGTGGCGATGTTCCGCGATCTGCTCAAGCTCAAGACCGACCAGTCCATCCCGCTGGACGAAGTCGAGCCGGTGGAAGCCATTCTCAAGCGCTTTGACTCGGCGGGCATGTCGCTGGGCGCGCTGTCGCCAGAAGCCCACGAAGCGCTGGCCGAGGCAATGAACCGCCTGGGTGGACGCTCCAACTCGGGTGAGGGTGGCGAAGATCCGGCCCGCTACGGCACGATCAAGATGTCCAAGATCAAGCAGGTGGCGTCGGGCCGCTTTGGCGTGACCCCGCATTACCTGGTCAACGCCGAAGTGCTGCAGATCAAGGTGGCTCAGGGTGCCAAGCCGGGCGAAGGCGGTCAGTTGCCGGGCGACAAGGTGAGCCCGCTGATTGCCAAGCTGCGCTGTTCCAAACCGGGCATCAGCCTGATTTCGCCGCCGCCGCATCACGACATCTACTCGATTGAAGATCTGGCCCAGCTGATTTTTGACCTGAAACAGGTCAACCCGACTGCGCTGGTGTCGGTCAAGCTGGTGGCCGGTCCGGGCGTGGGCACCATTGCCGCCGGCGTGGCCAAGGCCTACGCCGACCTGATCACCATCTCCGGTTACGATGGTGGTACCGGTGCTTCGCCGCTGACCTCGGTCAAGTACGCCGGCACGCCGTGGGAGCTTGGCCTGACCGAAGCTCAGCAGGTGCTGCGTGCCAACGGCCTGCGCGGTCGCGTGCGCATGCAGACCGACGGCGGCCTGAAAACCGGCCTGGACGTGGTCAAGGCCGCCATCCTCGGTGCCGAAAGCTTTGGCTTTGGCACCGGCCCGATGGTGGCGCTGGGTTGCAAGTTCCTGCGTATCTGCCACCTGAACAACTGCGCCACCGGCGTGGCCACCCAGGAAATCAAGCTGCGCCAGAAGCACTTCATCGGCCTGCCGGAAATGGTGATGAACTACTTCACCTTCATCGCCCGCGAAACCCGCGAGTGGATGGCCAAGCTGGGCGTGCGCAGCATGGAAGAGCTGATTGGCCGTCTGGACCTGCTCAACCTGGAAGGCGCCAGCACCGACAAGCAAAAGGGTCTGAACCTGAACGCGCTGCTCAGCCAGGGCACGATTCCGGCTGACCAGCCGCGTTTCTGCACCACCACCGGCAACCCGAGCTTTGACAAGGGCGAGCTGGCGGAACAGATGGTGATCGACGCCGAACCGGCGCTGTCGGCCACTCAGGCGCAGCTGCTGGAATACCCGATCCGCAACATCAACCGGTCGATCGGTGCGCGCCTGTCGGGTGAAATTGCCCGCCGCCACGGTGCCGCCGGCCTGCCGGATGGCATGCTGAAGGTGAAATTCCACGGTTCTGCCGGGCAGAGCTTTGGTGTGTGGAACGCCAAGGGTCTGGCGCTGGAGCTGGAAGGCGACGCCAACGACTACGTGGGCAAGGGCATGGCTGGCGGTTCGCTGGTGATTTACCCGCCGAAGAACTCGTCGTTTGCCAGCAACGAAGCCATCATCGTCGGCAACACCTGCCTGTACGGTGCCACCGGTGGCGAGCTGTACGCTGCTGGCCTGGCTGGCGAGCGCTTTGGCGTGCGCAATTCCGGCGCGCTGGCGGTGATTGAAGGCGCAGGCGACCATTGCTGCGAATACATGACCGGCGGTTGCGTGATCGTGCTGGGTGAAACCGGCTACAACTTCGGCGCGGGCATGACCGGCGGCTTTGGCTTTGTGTTTGACCGCGAAGAAAAGTTTGCCTACCGCTACAACAACGAGCTGATCGACATCAACCTCATCAACGGCGAAGCCATGGGCCAGTACCGTGCCTTCCTGCTGGACAAGCTGGCACGTCATGCCGAGCTGACCGGCAGCGCCCTGGCCGCCGACATGGTGAAGAACTTTGACGATTACGTGGATTACTTCTGGCTGGTCAAGCCGAAGGCTGCCAAGCTCGACAGTCTGCTGAAGGATTGATCGCACTGGGTGGCGGCGCGCCGCCACCCAGGTGACAAGGACGCACTAAGCGTGCTGCCTGCCGTGGGCAACGGCAGCACTTGCGAGGAACATCATGGGTGACGTATTCCAGTTTATGAATTTGCAGCGCAACCCCGGCGACAAGATCGCCGCCGAGGTGCGCAAGCAAAAGTTTTTTGAAATCTACGAACCGCTGAAAACCGCCGAAGCCGGCGAGCAGGCCGGGCGTTGCCTGGGCTGCGGCAACCCCTACTGCGAATGGGAATGCCCGGTACACAACTACATCCCCAACTGGCTGAAGCTGGTGAAGGAAGGCAAGCTGTTCGAAGCCGCCGAGTTGTCGCACAAAACCAATAGCCTGCCGGAAATCTGTGGCCGCGTCTGCCCGCAGGATCGTCTGTGCGAAGGCTCATGCACGCTCAACCAGGGCGGCTTTGGCGCGGTCACCATCGGCTCGGTGGAAAAATACATCACCGACGAGGCCTACAAGGCCGGCTGGCGTCCGGACATGAGCCAGGTGGTATGGACCGACAAGAAAGTGGCCATCATCGGTGCCGGCCCGGCGGGCCTGGG
The DNA here is from genome assembly GCF_002002905.1 of Aquaspirillum sp. LM1. NCBI lineage: Bacteria > Pseudomonadati > Pseudomonadota > Betaproteobacteria > Neisseriales > Aquaspirillaceae > Aquaspirillum > Aquaspirillum sp. LM1. The sequence continues at coordinate 3,279,704 of NZ_CP019509.1, forward strand.
CTGTGCCGACGTACTGGCGCGCAACGGCGTCAAGCCGGTGGTATTTGACCGCTACGAAGAAATCGGCGGCCTGCTGACCTTTGGCATCCCCGAGTTCAAGCTGGAAAAATCGGTGGTGCAGCGCCGCCGCGAGCTGATGGAAGGCATGGGCGTCGAGTTCCGCCTGAACACCGAAGTGGGCCGCGACATCACCATTGGCCAGCTGCTGGGCGAATACGACGCCGTGTTCATGGGCATGGGCGCTTACCAGTACATGAAGGGTGGCTTCCCTGGCGAAGACCTGCCGGGCGTGGCCGAAGCGTTGCCGTTCCTGATCAACAATGTGCGCAACAGCATGGGCACCCTGGGCGATGCGCCGTTTGACAGCGTGGCCGGCCAGCGCGTGGTGGTGCTGGGCGGTGGCGACACCGCCATGGACTGCAACCGCACCTCGATCCGCCAGGGCGCGGCGCGCGTGGTGTGCGCCTACCGCCGTGACGAAGCCAATATGCCGGGCTCCAAGCGTGAAGTGACCAATGCCAAGGAAGAAGGCGTTGAGTTTCTGTGGAACCGTCAGCCGGTGGAAATCGTCCAGCACAATGGCGCGCTGGGGGTGAAACTGGTCACCACCCAGCTGGGCGAGCCGGATGCCAAGGGCCGCCGTGCGCCGGAAGTGGTGCCGGGTTCGGAAGAAATCATCGAATGCGACCGCGTGATCGTGGCCTTTGGTTTCCAGGTCAAGCCGGAAAACTGGTTTGAAGCCGCCGGGATCAAGACCGACGGGCGTGGCCGTACCGTGGCCCCGCTGAGCCAGGCGTTCAAGCATCAGACCAGCAACCCGAAGATCTTTGCCGGCGGCGACCAGGTGCGCGGCGCTGATCTGGTGGTGCGTGCGGTGTACGAAGGTCGTCAGGCTGCAGAAGGCATGCTGGGTTACCTGGGTATCTGGTAAGCCGAACACGCTGTGCTGTGTGACAAAAAGCCCGCCTTGGCGGGCTTTTTGTTGTCTGAGCGGGAGGTGCCGGGTTGGGCCAACCCCCGTCATCCTGCTTGCCCCACGGGCCAATTTGCGCTGTAATGTTACATTATTACATTTATGGGCGTCGCCATGGCCTTGCTTCCTGTGACCGTGCTGTCCGGTTTTTTAGGCGCGGGTAAAACCACCCTGCTCAATCATGTGCTGAACAACCTGGATGGCCTGCGGGTGGCCGTTATTGTCAACGACATGGCCGAGGTGAATATCGACGCCGGGCTGATCCGGGCGGGCAGCCAGCTGCACCACACCCCGGCACGCATGGTGGAACTGAGCAATGGCTGTATCTGCTGCACCCTGCGTGAAGACTTGCTGGTGGAAATCAGTCAGATGGCCCGCGCCGGCTGTTTTGATTATCTGCTGATTGAATCCACCGGCATTGGCGAGCCCTTGCCGGTGGCCGAAACGTTTACGTTCCGCGATGAACACGGCCACAGCCTGTCCGACCTGGCCCGGCTGGATACCCTGGTGACCGTGGTGGATGCAGCGGCGTTTCTGGCCGACTATCAATCCAGCGATTCGCTGGCAGAGCGCGGCTCGGTGGCAGGTGAGGAGGATAACCGCGCGCTGGTGGAATTGCTGATCGAGCAGGTGGAATTCTGCAATGTGATTGTACTGAACAAGATTGACCGGGTCAGCCCAGCCGACCGGCTGATCGTGCGGGCCATCCTGCAGCGGCTGAACCCCGAGGCGCAACTGATTGAAGCCGAGTTTGGCCGTGTGCCGCTGGATCGGCTGCTGAACACCGGCTTGTTCGATTTTGCCCGCGCTGCCGAAGCACCGGGCTGGCTGGCCGAGCTGCGCGGGGCGCATGTGCCGGAAACCGACGCTTTTGGTATTGGCAGCTTTGTCTGGCGCGCGCGCCGGCCCATGCATGCGCAACGCTTCTGGCAGTTGATCCACCAGCCCTGGCAGGGGGTGTTGCGCTCCAAGGGCTGGTTCTGGCTGGCCAGCCAGCATGATATTGCTGGCAACTGGTCGCAGGCCGGGGGGGCGTGCCGGCATGGCCCCGCCGGCCTGTGGGGTGCTGCCGTGGCCGAAGAGGACTGGCCCGCTGACCCCGACTGGCTGGCCGAGGTGCGCGAGGTGTGGGAAGCCCCATGGGGCGACCGGCGTCAGGAACTGGTGCTGATTGGCATTGACATGGATGAGCCCGCGCTGTGCGCTCAGCTGAACGCCTGTTTGCTGGACGATGCCGAGCTGGCCGCCGGGCCTGCACAGTGGGCCACGTGGGAAAATCCATTTGGCGACTGGCTGGCGGACGAAGGTAGCCAGGAAACGTAATCGCACGCTAAACCGTCGGACGCATCGGTGGGCGTGTGCGGAAAGACATTTGTTCGGATAAATTGAACAAAACCGACAGAACATTCCGATTTTTTTTCTGGGGCAGGGCTCGTATCCTGTGTCTATCAGCTTTGCCACAGTGTGCCGGCGCATCGGGTGCCGCGCTGTGGCATCTACAGGAGAATTGACCATGACCACCTTGCTGCAAGTGAATGCCAGCCTGTCGCCCCTGGGCCAGTCCGATCAGCTTGCCGACCGTTTTGTTGCCGCCTGGCGCGCCAGCCATCCGGATGCCCAGGTGAGCGTGCGCGACCTGTCGGCCCAGCCGCTGGCGCATTTGTCGGCAGACGAAGTGGGCGCATTCTTTACCCCGGCAGACGCCCGTAGTGCCGAACAACAGGCGCTGGTGGCCGTTTCGGATGCGCTGGTGGCCGAGTTGCGCGCTGCCGATGTACTGGTTTTGGGTGTGCCGATGTACAATTTCGGCATCCCGTCCACGCTGAAAGCGTACTTTGACCGGCTGGCCCGCGCCGGGGTAACGTTCAAATACACCGAAACCGGCCCGGTTGGCCTGCTGACGGGCAAAAAAGCCTATGTGCTGGCCGCCCGTGGCGGGATGTATCAGGGCACGCCCAAGGATAGCCAGACGGCCTACCTGAAAGATTTTCTGTCGTTTATCGGCATCGAAGACGTAACATTTGTCTACGCCGAAGGTCTGAACATGGGCGAGGCTGGCCGCGATGCCGCGCTGGCTGCCGCCCACCAGCAGATTGCCCAACTGACTGCCTGATTTGCCTGCCTGAGCAGGGTCGCCCGGTGCGCCCTTGCCGGCGGGACAGGCTTCTTTTCCTGCCCGCAAGGGCGTTTTTGTTGTACGACGACCGCTGCCATGTCTATTTCTGCTGTTGCTGCCGAGCTGCCGGTATTTGCCGGCCCGGCCCGTCTGCCCACCCGCTGGGGTGAGTTCCGTTTGTATGCCGTCAGCGAGCCGCACTCCGGCAAGGAGCACGCCATGCTGGTGATGGGCGACGCCTTGGACCAGGGCGAGCCGGTCTTGCTGCGCGTGCATTCCGAGTGCCTGACCGGCGATGCCTTCCACAGCCGGCGCTGCGATTGTGGTGATCAGCTGGAGCGGGCCATGGCCATGCTGGCCGAAGCCGGGCGTGGGGTGATTCTGTATCTGCGCCAGGAAGGGCGCGGCATTGGCCTGCTGGAAAAGGTCAAGGCCTACATCCTGCAAGAGTCTGGCCTGGACACCCTGGACGCCAATCTGGCGCTGGGGCATCAGGGCGACGCCCGCCAGTACGCCATTTGCCAGCCCATGCTGGATTTTCTGGGGGTGAAGGCAGTGCGGGTGCTGACCAACAACCCGGACAAGCTCGACGCGCTGTCGCCGTGGGTGAATGTGGTGGGGCGCGTGCCATTCTGGGGCGAACAGATGGCCGACAATGCCGCCTACCTGGCCACCAAGCAGGCACGCATGGGGCACTTGCCGGGGTGAGGTGGGCGTCTCGCGCTGGCCACGGCCAGCTGGCATGTGCGCAGCGCAACATCCGCCCCTGCCGCCCTCTGCTAAAATTGGCCGATTGTCCCACGAGCGTCTGCCATGTCCCTGCACCAACTCAATCCGCCACAAATGGCGGCCATTCACTATCTGGACGGCCCGCTGCTGGTGCTGGCTGGCGCGGGCAGCGGCAAAACCCGGGTGATCACCCAGAAAATTGCCTATCTGATCCAGAAAGCCGACTTTCCGGCCCGGCATATTGCCGCCATTACCTTTACCAACAAGGCGGCGCGCGAGATGCTGGAGCGGGTGGGCAAGCTGCTCAAGCCGGGCGAAGGGCGCGGGCTGACCGTGTCCACCTTTCATTCACTGGGCATGCATCTGCTGCGGCAAGAGGCGCGTGAGCTGGGCTATAAGCCACAGTTTTCCATTCTGGACGCCGCTGATGCCGGCAAGATTGTTTCGGATATTGTCGCCAGCACCGACAAGCAGGAAATCCGCCGGGTGCAAAACGCCATTTCGCGCTGGAAAAACGCGCTGATCAACCCGGCCAGCGCGCTGGCGCAGGCCGACAACGAGCTGGATCTGGCTGCTGCGCGGGTGTATCTGTCTTATCAGGAAACCCTGTTTGCCTACCAGGCGATGGACTTTGACGACCTGATCCGCTTGCCGGTGGAGCTGCTGCGCGACAAGCCTGCGGTGCTGGAGCGCTGGCAGAACAAGCTGCGTTATCTGCTGATCGACGAATACCAGGACACCAACACCTGCCAGTACCAGCTGGTGAAACTGCTGACCGGCGCGCGCGGCATGTTCACCGCCGTGGGTGATGATGACCAGTCGATCTACGCCTGGCGCGGGGCGAATATGGAAAACCTGGCGCTGCTGCAGCAGGATTTCCCCCGGCTCAAGCTGATCAAGCTGGAGCAGAATTACCGCTCGACGCTGCGCATCCTGCGGGCGGCCAACAGCGTGATTGCCAATAATCCCAAACTGTTCGAGAAAAAACTGTGGAGCGAGCTTGGCCACGGCGACCCGCTGACCGTGGTGCAGTGCAAGGACGAGGAAGGCGAAGCCGAAACCGTCACCGCTCGGCTGCTGGCGCACAAGTTTGAGCACCGCACGCTGTTTTCCGATTACGCCGTGCTGTATCGCGGCAACCATCAGGCGCGCATCATCGAGCAGGCGTTTCGCAACCAGAAAATCCCCTATTTGATCTCGGGCGGCCAGTCGTTTTTCGACAAGGCCGAGATCAAGGACATCCTGTCCTGGCTGCGCCTGCTGGTGAACGAAGACGACGACCCGGCCTTTATCCGCGCCATCACCACGCCCAAGCGTGGGGTGGGGGCGGTGACGCTGGAAAAACTGGGGGCTTACGCGGGCGAGCGCAAGATTTCGCTGTTTGCCGCCACCCAGGAAGAAGGCCTGCGCCACCGCATGGCCGAGACGCAGCGTGCGCCGCTGGAGGCGTTTGCCCAGTTCATCCTGCGCTACCAGCACCGCGCCAGCCGCGAGGCAGCCGGACCGCTGATTGTCGAGCTGGTGGCCGGCATGGGCTACGAGGCCTGGCTGTTCGACAGCGAAGAGCCGCGCCCGGCGGAAAGCAAGTGGAAGAACGTGCAGGAGCTGATGCGATGGCTGGGCGAAAAAGGCGAGCGCGACGGCAAAAGCCTGATCGAACTGACCCAGACTATTGCGCTGATCACCATGCTGGAGGGGCGCGAAGAAGGCGAGGTGGACGCGGTGCGGCTCTCCACCCTGCACGCGTCCAAGGGGCTGGAATATGGCCATGTGTTCCTGATTGGCTGCGAGGAAGGCATCCTGCCGCATCAGGAATCGATCGACAACGAGCAGATCGAGGAAGAGCGCCGGCTGATGTATGTCGGCATCACCCGCGCCCAGCGCAGCCTGACCATCAGCCACTGCCACAAGCGCAAGCGCGCTGGCGAATGGCTGTTTGTCGAGCCGTCACGGTTTATCAGCGAACTGGTGCAGGAAGACGTGCGCTACATCGGCAAACCGGGCGCGGCGGCCACCACCAACCGCGAAGCCGGCCAGGCGCGGTTGAACGCGCTGAAAGCCGCCATGGCGCGCAGCAAGCAGGAGCGGCAAAACGGCGACGCCGGCTGACGCCGCACCGGCCTTAACGCAGCTAACAAAAACTCAGCGCAGCGGTTCTGACGACTAGACCGCTTTCGGCTGAACCTTACCAAAACTTGTCGTTCCCGCGCAGCCGGGAACCCAGGCCGCGCCACCGCGTGCGCCGTGGGCGTGGGGCAGGTGGGACGGTCGTGAGCGCATACCCCCGCTGCACGCTGTGGATGCCCCTGGATTCCCGCCTGCGCGGGAATGACGGGGTGGGGCGCAGAAGATAGTTCGCTGTGGCAAAGTAAAGCTTTGTTTTAACAGAAATTAAACCAAGATACCCGGCATGAACTTGCTCGTATGAACCCTTGTGTTTCAACGTGACTGACGACTAGACCGCTTTCGGCTGAACCTTACCAAAACTTGTCGTTCCCGCGCAGGCGGGAACCCGGACCGCGCCACCGCGTGCGCCGTGGGCGTGGGGCAGGTGGGACGGTCGTGAGCGCATACCTCCGCTGCACGCTGTGGATGCCCCTGGATTCCCGCCTGCGCGGGAATGACGAGTGGGGCGCAGAAGACAGTTCGCTGTGGCAAAGTAAGGCTTTGTTTTAACAGAAATTAAACCAAGATGCCCGGCATGAACTTGCTCGTATGAACCCTTGTGTTTCAACGTGACTGACGACTCGACTGCTTTCGGTTGAATCTCACCTTACGTGTCGTTCCCGCGCAGGCGGGAACCCAGACCGTGCCACCGCGTGCGCCGTGGGCGTGGCGCATGGCGGGACGGTCGTGAGAACTCATACCCGCTGCACGCTGTGGATGCCCCTGGATTCCCGCCTGCGCGGGAATGACGATTTTTTCAGCGTGTCCTTAATGTCCGAGGTTTTTCTTCATTTTCTGTGTGCCCCACCACACCCCGGCGGCCACCAGTGGAATGGCCAGGCCGGTAGTCAGCTCCGGGTTGATTGGCATGCCGGCCACTTTCAGCGCCTTGGCCACATAGCCAATCAGGCCCACGGCATAGTAGGTGAGCACCCCCACCGACAGTCCTTCCACGGTTTCCTGCAGCCGCAACTGCAGCTCGGCGCGGCGGTCCATCGACGCCAGCAGCGCCTGATTCTGCCCCTGCAGCGCCACCTCCACCCGCGTGCGCAGCAGCGCCGTGGCGCGCTGGATGCGCGCGGCCAGCTGGGTTTGCCGGCTGCTGACGGTTTCGCAGGTGGCCATGGCCGGGGCCAGACGGCGGATGGTGAATTCACGAAACGGCTGCACCCCGCCCAGCCGGGCTTCGCGCAGTTCCTCGATGCGCCGCTCCACCTGACGGAAATACGCCTGCGCTGCCGAAAAACGGTACTGGGTGCTGGAAATCACGTCTTCCAGATCGGCGGCCAGTTCGGTCAGCTGGTCTAGCAGCGCATCATCACCACTGCGCGAGCCCGCCTGGCCGCTCATCTTGGCGGTGAGTTCGCGCATGCGGCTGCCCAGCGTGTCCATGGTGCGCATCTGCGCCTTGGCCACCGGCAGCGCCAGCAGGGCCAGCATGCGGTAGGTTTCCAGCTCGAACAGCCGCTGCAGCATGCGCCCGCGCTGCGATGGGCTCATGCCGTAATCCAGCACCAGCAGGCGGGTGACCCCTGCGCCCAGATTGCGGTCGGGATGCAGGCGCAGGTCGGTCAGCGCCAGTGCATTGCCGTCGCCAATGCTGGCACCGATCAGGTCATTGCCGGCAAACCATTGCTGCGCCAGCGTTTCGGTGTCGGCGTGGCCGGCGTCTTCCTGCGGCAGGATGACGGCGTGAATCGCCACCAGCAGCGGGTCGGGCTGATTGGCCAGCCAGTCCAGTGGCAACCCTTCAAACGCGCTGTCGGCAAATGGTTCGCCAGTGCGTCCCCGGCGCAGCAGGGTGTAGCGGGCAAATTCGGTGTGCAGCCCCCAGTTCAGGCGCAGGCCGGGCAGTTCGGCCTGGTATTGCACCGCGTCTGCTGCGGGCAGCGGCAGGCCCAGTTGCTCGGCCAGGCGCGCCAGCGAGGCGCGCTGGCTGCCGCCGTCGCCGTCAAAGAAAAACGCCAGGGAGGTGACCTGCGCCGGCGAGGGCACCGAGGTGGAGGTGCGCGCGTGCGCTTCGTTGTTCAGCAGCTGGCGCTGCGGATGCAGGAAAAAGGTGTCGGTCATGGTGTGGTGATGACGGAAGCTCAAAAGGGAAAGACGTCTGGCGCACTGTGCGCACACTAAAACAGCGGTTTGATATTGGCAATGCGCCTGGGGTGCCGCTGGTTAGCGGCTCGGCCATTGGGTATATCACCGTTTAGACTGTTTTGCTATTAGCAATTGGTATCTAGTTTTTTCTGGCTATATAAAAATCCCGGATACTGGCCCTCGACATCCGCACACCCCGTAATCTGTCAGGAGCCATCATGAAAACCAAATTGTCACTGCTTGTGGCCGGCGCGCTGGTCCTCGCCCCGTCGGCGTGGGCAGCCTCGCTGCTGAATGTGTCCTACGACCCCACCCGCGAACTGTACAAGGAAATCAACCCGGCCTTTATCCAATCCTGGCAGAGCCAGACCGGTGAAACGCTGACCATTCAACAATCACACGGTGGTTCTGGCAAGCAGGCGCGCTCGGTGATTGACGGGCTGACTGCTGACGTGGTGACGCTGGCGCTGGCGCACGACATTGATGAAATTGCCGAAAAAACCAAGCTCTTGCCTAGCAATTGGCAGGCCCGCCTGCCGCACAACAGCTCGCCGTACACTTCCACCATCGTTTTTCTGGTGCGCAAGGGCAACCCCAAAGCCATCAAGGACTGGAACGACCTGGTCAAGCCGGGCGTGCAGGTGATTACCCCCAACCCGAAAACCTCGGGCGGCGCACGCTGGAATTATCTGGCCGCCTGGGGCTATGCGCTGAAACAGCCGGGTGGCAACGAAGCCAAGGCGCGTGACTTCGTCAAGGCACTGTTCAAGAACGTGCCGGTGCTGGATACCGGCGCGCGTGGCTCGACCATGACCTTTGTCGAACGCGGCATTGGCGATGTGCTGCTGGCCTGGGAAAACGAAGCCCTGCTGGCCAAGAAGGAACTTGGCCCGGAAAAATTCGACATCATTGCGCCGCCGCTGTCGATTCTGGCTGAACCCCCCGTGGCCGTGGTGGACAAGAATGCCGAGAAAAAAGGCACGCTCAAGCAGGCCAACGCCTATCTGAAGTTCCTCTATACCCCACAAGCACAGACCATCATTGCCGAAAACTACTTCCGCCCGATCGACCCGACGGTGGCCGCCAAGTACGCCACCCAGTATCCGAAGGTGAAGCTGTTCAATATTCAGGACCTGGGCGGCTGGCGCAAGGCGCAGACCGTGCATTTCAGCGATGGCGGGGTCTTTGACCAGATCAACGTCCGCTAAGCCGGTCTCTGCCGTATTCTTGCGCCCTGTGCCATCCGGACAGGGCGTGATCTTTCGCATCTGGCCCCGTGCGCTGCCTACCCGCAGGCCGGGCCGTGTTGCCTGAATTTTGAGGAAAACGTCATGTTTCGCGCCACTCTTCGTCGTGTTGCCCTGTTATGTGCGCTGGTGTCCGGGTCGGTGTGGGCCGATGCCACCCTGCTGAATGTCAGCTACGATGTCACCCGTGACTTCTATAAGGATTACAATCCGGAATTCCAGCGCTACTGGAAGGCCAAAACCGGCGAGACCGTCACCCTGCAGCAGTCGCATGGCGGCTCCAGCAAGCAGGCGATGAGCGTGGTGGCCGGGCTGGCGGCGGACGTGATCACCATGAACCAGGCCCCGGATATCGACCTGCTGGCGGAACGCGGCCAGCTGGTGCCGGTTAACTGGCAACAGCGCCTGCCGGACAATAGCTCGCCGTTTACCTCGACCATTGTGTTCATCGTGCGTCAGGGTAACCCCAAGGCCATCAAGGATTGGGCCGACCTGGCCCAGCCTGGTGTGCAGGTGGTGGTGCCCAATCCGAAAACCAGTGGCAATGGCCGTTACACTTATCTGGCGGCCTGGGGGCAGGCCCAGCTGACCGGCAATGCCGCGCAGGCGCAGGACTACGTCAAGCGGCTGTTTGCCAATGTGCCGGTGCTGGATGCCGGTGGCCGCGCCGCCACCACCACCTTCATGCAGCGCCAGATTGGCGATGTGCTGGTGACGTTTGAAAACGAAGCCGAAATGGTGGCCCGCGAGTTTGGTCGCGGCAGCTTTGAAGTGGTTTACCCGAAAGTGTCCATCCTGGCGGAAAACCCGGTGAGCGTGGTAGATAGCGTGGTGGATAAAAAAGGCACGCGCAAGGTGGCCCAGGCTTATCTGGAATACCTGTGGAGCCCGGCAGGCCAGGAATTGGCCGCACAAAACTACCTGCGCCCGCGCAACCCGGATATTTTGAAAAAATACGCCAAACAGTTTCCGCCGCTGCGCACGTTTTCGGTGGAACACACCTTTGGCAGCTGGCGCAAGGCGATGGACACCCACTTCCGCGATGGCGGACTGTTCGACCAGCTGTACACCAAAAAACCCACTTGAGCAGGGAGATGGAAACACCATGACCGACATCGCGCCAAATTTTGTGGACTGGCTGAATGCGCGCTTCATTCAGCAAGGGGCTGAAGTGGAGTTTCGTCACGACGGCCACAGCATTGCCGCCCACGGTTTTGGCGTGGCGCTCGGTTCTGCCTTCCAGCCCATTATTGGCGCGGTTTCCGGGCGCACGCTGGGCTGGGAAGGCCTGGTGCGTCCGCGCAACCTGGCAGGCCAGGCCCTGCCAGTGGCGGCGTTTCTCGACAACTTTGCCACCGGCAATGAAATGGCCAGGGTAGACCGCATCTGCCGCAGCCTGCACCTGGCCAACTTTGTTCGCGCCGCACCCAGCGACGGCTATCTATTCCTCAATCTGCATCCACGCCACCTGCTCAGTACCCGCCACCATGGCGAAGTGTTTGCCCGCATTGCCGAGGCCGCCAATGTGCCGCCCCAGCGCATTGTGATGGAAATCCTCGAACACAAAACCTCGGACGAAGCCCAGCTGGCCGAAGCGGTCAAGGCGCTGAAAGCCCGGGGTTTCCTGATTGCGCTGGACGACTTTGGCCAGGAAGGCCACAGCGTGCACTACGACCGGCTGACCGCGCTGAAACCCAATATCGTCAAGTTCGACCGCAGCCTGATTGCCGGCGGCAGCGACGCGCGCCAGTACCTGCTGCGCCGGCTGGTGGGGGCCGTGCATGCCTTGGGTGCCACGGTGGTGGCCGAAGGGGTGGAAACCGACATCGAAGCCAATATGGCGCGCGAGGCCGGGGTGGACATGCTGCAGGGCTATCTGATTGGCCGACCGCATGGCGAGCTGAGCGAGGGGCGCTTGCCGGAGGGGGAGACTGCGCCTGTTTCATCGTACGCACCCACTCACACATACGCCCACATTTCAGCAATGCCCTGAACCATATTGCTCAGTTGCTTGCATTGCTTCCCGATGTGCTCACTGATGGCATGCACCACGCGTGCTTCCGCTCCTTCATTGACCGCTATCGCGCCGATGTGCTGACGGGCCTGTGCGGTTTGCTTGATGAGGCGGGTCAGTTCGTGTTGCAGCAGCCTGACGGGAATGTCTGCCTGTTTGGCAAAATTTGCCCACTCGTAGGCGCACAGTGCCGCTGGGTCAAAGGCGTCGCCAATTGCCATGGCATAGGTGTCTGCCAGATTAAGATCAGCGTAAGGGTGCGCGCATACCAAGTCGTAGGCTGGTGCCAGGCTTAATCCGCCTGGCCCGGTTTTGAAGCTCAGGTTTTTGGCATGGGCATCGGTATTGCTGATCAGCACTTGAAAAATAACCCAGCGCAGCAAGGCCAGGCGCTCAAGTGCCGGGCGGGCGCTACACTTCAATACCTCAAACAGTTTGGGCAATGAGGCTCCCGCCCGATACTCCCGCACATCTCGTCCATCGCCGTGTGGACGCTCATATTTTGCCGCTACTGCCAGCCCGAGCGCCTGGCAGCCGTCGATGACTGGCTGGCGCTGGATTGCGCCAGTGTGCAGGCGTAGGCGGTCGAAACGTTCAATCAGCAATACCGGTTCTGGAATATGCCACAGGGTCACTGGCGCAACGGCCAAACCTGCTGCCTGGGCCAGGCGCATGCAATAGAATTCATTGCTGGTCAGCCCAGCCAACTGCGGGTTGAGGGGGTCTGGCTTCAGGATGTGTGTGGATGCCAGCGCCGGGCCATCCGCCAGCGCCCACTCGCCCGGGGCTGTTTCGTGGACGGCCAGTTTGTCCTGATAGCCGGCGATGGAAAGGCGTACTTTCTTATCCCAGATGGAAAAAGCCTGTTCGCGCCGTTTCTGGATGCGTTCGGACAGCTCTTCCCACGGTACCGGGCGCAAGCTGCTGACAGCGGGCTGAGCCTGATCGGGGGGCACAATCCGCAAGGCACCGGCAGATTCACCACCAATCACCGCCAGTAGGCCCAGCACGCTGGTTTTGGATACCGCACACAGAATCGACACATCGTCCAGTGCCTGACCTTCTGGCAGCAAGTTTTCAAAGAAGGTGCGCACTGCGCGGCTATGGGCTTCCGCACTGTGTGCAATGGGTATCAGGGGTAGCGATGGGCACAGGGCAAATGCATCGGTGCGGTTTAGCCAATCTGAGCTGTATTCAAAGGCATACTGATTGGCGTGGATATCGTGTGCAAGCCATCCCATAAAGGCGTTGTCCATCCAGACTTCCAGGCGCATTTCATGCCTCCTTGGCGGGCACTGGCTCGCTGCTCAGCAGCCGTCTGACGCGTTCTTGCTGCTCGCTCTGAATCGCAAACAACGATACCCCCAGCGCTCTGGCTACCATCATGACCGTGCCCAGCCCTACCGTGGCCGGATTGGTTTCAATGTTCTGCATGGTTTGTTTGGCCACGCCCACGCTGAGTGCGGCTTCTTCCAGCGTGAGGCCGCTTTGGGTGCGCGCCGCACGGATATGTGCGCCCAGTTCCTGCGCGTTGGCAAGCAGTGGGTTGGTCGGCGTGGGCAGGGGTTTCACGCTTTTCATGAGGGATCCTGACGTTGGGGGCAGCCGATGACCAGAATAGCAATATAAATCCTATTGTAGTAGGTTAATAGTGGTGATTATCGCGGATTCTGAATTAAATCCTAATTTAGTGGGATTTAAACTGAGGTGACTCCGCGGGCAAAATGACGCGTTTTCCACTGTTCAAACGGCTTTATTGTCCTGCGAGCAAGCACACGCTGGCTTCCCGATACCTCCCCTGCTGTTCTTTTAGATCTTCTTATTATAAAAAACACACTCATAAGCTTTGACCGTTCCTAGCGATCCCCAGTGTAATCAGGCCTTCCGTGACCTGATTCTGGCAAATGCTCCCATGCAACTCAAACAACACAGTGTGCTTCCCGGCTTTGGCCTGGGCCTGGGCTACAGCCTGTTCTGGCTGTGTCTGATCGTGCTGCTGCCGCTGGCGGCGCTGGTGCTGAAAAGCGGCATGCTCGGAATAGAAGCCTTCTGGACCACCGTCACCACCGATCGGGTGCTGGCTTCCTTGCGGCTGTCGTTTGGCGCGTCGCTGCTGGCGGCGGGGCTGAATGCGGTGTTTGGCCTGCTGGTGGCCTGGGTGCTGGTGCGCTATCCGTTTCCCGGCAAGCGGCTGATTGATGCACTGGTGGATTTGCCGTTTGCCCTGCCCACGGCGGTGGCCGGCATTGCGCTGACCACACTGTATGCGCCCAATGGCTGGTTTGGCCAGTTGCTCACCCCGCTGGGCATCAAGGTGGCGTTTACCCCGCTGGGGATTGTGGTGGCGCTCACCTTCATCGGCCTGCCGTTTGTGGTGCGCACGGTGCAACCGGTGCTGCAGGATCTGGAACCCGAGCTGGAAGAAGCCGCCACTTGCCTGGGCGCGCGGCGCTGGCAGATTGTGCGCCGGGTGATTTTTCCGGCGGTGCTGCCCGCGCTGCTGACTGGCTTCACCCTGGCCTTTGCCCGCGCCACCGGTGAATTTGGCTCGGTCATCTTTATTGCCGGCAATATCCCCATGGTGTCGGAAATTACCCCCTTGCTGATCATCAGCAAGCTGGAGCAGTACGACTACGCCGGTGCCAGCGCGATTGCGGTGCTGATGCTGGGCATCTCGTTTGCCATGCTGCTGACCATCAACCTGATTCAGTGGTGGGCCAGCCGCCGTCCAGGCCTGGCGCGCTGATTTCCCCTGGTGTGCTCCGACCCCCTGTTGCTTACCTTTCGAGGATTTTCCATGCATGCAATTTCTGCGGCGGACGCCCGCACTCAGTCCACCACCGAACCGGCACCGGTGCGCTGGCTGCTGACGGGCGTGGCACTGTGTTATCTGGCGATTTTTTTGCTGACGCCGTTGGTCAGCGTGTTTTACGAAGCCCTGTCCAAGGGTGTGGCGCTGTACTGGGCGGCACTGATCGACCCGGAGGCGCGTTCGGCCATCGAGCTGACGCTGTGGGCCACATTGATTGCCGTACCGCTGAACCTGGTGTTTGGCGTGGCGGCGGCGTGGGCGATTGCCAAGTTTGAGTTTCGCGGCAAGCAGGTGCTGATCACCCTGATTGACCTGCCGTTTTCGGTGTCGCCGGTGGTGGCCGGGCTGATCTACGTGCTGCTGTTTGGCGCACAAGGCTGGCTGGGGCCCTGGCTGTCGGCACACGACGTGAAAATCATTTTTGCCATCCCCGGCATTGTGCTGGCCACGGTGTTTGTCACCTTTCCGTTTGTCGCCCGCGAGCTGATTCCGCTGATGCAGGCGCAGGGTACCGATGAAGAACAGGCGGCGCTGGTGCTGGGTGCATCGGGCTGGCAAACCTTTTACCGGGTGACGCTGCCGAATATCAAATGGGGCCTGCTGTATGGGGTGATCTTGTGTACTGCCCGGGCGATGGGCGAGTTTGGCGCGGTCAGTGTGGTGTCCGGGCATATTCGCGGCGAAACCAACACCATTCCGCTGCATGTGGAAATTTTGTACAACGAATACAACTTTGTCGGCGCCTTTGCCTGCGCCTCGCTGCTGGCGCTAACCGCCTTGCTGACGCTGGGGCTGAAGTCGCTGGTGGAATGGCGCGCCAGCCGTCCGGCGGCCAGCCGGGCCATCCCGACCGAAGTGCTGGCCCGCGCCGCAGCCAGCCCTGCTGCCGACGCGCCAGGTGCCCCGGCGGCCCGGCTGCCGATGGCTGAAACCTACTGATTGCCCCGTCGACTTGCTTCCAGGATACGACCATGAGTATTGAAATCCGCAACCTGCGTAAAACCTTTGGCCAGTTCGACGTGCTCAAGGAACTGAGCCTCACCGTTGAATCTGGCGAACTGCTCGCCCTGCTCGGCCCGTCCGGGTGTGGCAAAACCACCTTGCTGCGCATCATTGCCGGTCTGGAAACCGCCGACGCCGGCCAGGTGCTGTTTCACGGCGAAGACGCCACCCAGCGTACCGTGTCCGAGCGCCAGGTGGGCTTTGTGTTCCAGCATTACGCGCTGTTCCGCCATATGACCGTGTTTGACAATGTCGCGTTTGGCCTGAGCGTGCGCCCGCGCGCCAGCCGGCCCAGCAAGCTGGAGATCCGCGAACGGGTGATGCGCCTGCTGAAACTGGTGCAGCTGGACTGGCTGGCCGATGCCTACCCGGACCAGTTGTCCGGTGGCCAGCGCCAGCGCATTGCCCTGGCACGCTCGCTGGCGGTGGAACCCAGCGTGCTGTTGCTAGATGAACCGTTTGGCGCGCTGGACGCCAAGGTGCGCAAGGATTTGCGTCGCTGGCTGCGTCAGCTGCACGACGACATCCACCTGACCAGCGTGTTTGTCACCCACGACCAGGAAGAAGCGCTGGAAGTGTCTGACCGCGTGGTGGTGATGAACCGTGGGGTGATTGAGCAGGTGGGCCGTCCGGAAGAGATTTACGAACACCCGGCCAGCCCGTTTGTCACCCAGTTTCTGGGCGATGTGAACCTGTTCCATGGCCGGGTCAACGTCAATCAAGTGGAAATTGGCGATTACGCCCATCCGCTGGAAACTTCAGTCAGCCACCATGGCAATGGCGACGCCAGCATTTATATCCGCCCGCACGACCTGGCGCTGAGTCGCGAGCCGGGCCAGGCGCTGGCCACCGGCACGGTGGAGCATATCCACACCGTCGGCCCGATTGTGCGGGTGGAGCTGCGCCGGCAGGGCAGCGGCGATTTGATCGACGCCGCGCTGACCCGCGACGACTACCAGACTTTGCGGCTGATGTTGGGCGATACGGTGTATGTGCGCCCGCGCAAGCTGGCGGTGTTTCTGGATGATGGGGCGAATATTTGAGGATACGCTGAGAACGGGGGCATTGCCGCGAAGGGGGGCTCCAGGGTGTTGATTTTACTGGATGTTACTTTTGGCAAACACGACTTTCTGAACCAGTCAGCGCGTCCTTAAGCAAGGCTGAAAACCTCGTTGCCTGGCGCAACTGGGTTAAGCGCCGCTCACAAAACCCTCCTGGCGTTGTTGCGCGGCCTTGCCGTATTGCTTGTACTGTCTGCGGCCGCACGCCTAGCCAGGCGCGCTGCGCTGAGTTTCGTGAGCGGCTCTCATCCCGACGCACAGCCCCCGCCTGGCACCTTGCACGGCCCGCTGGCATGACGCTGGCGGGCCGTGGCGTTTGCAGGGGGACGCTCAAGCGTGACCAATACGGGGGCGTTGTTCCGGATGCGCGCCCTGATTCAGCCTGCGGTGCGTCATTCATGCGCTTGTTCCACTCCGCCCGCGTCCCGACGACTGTTGTATGATGGCGCAATCCCCCAACCCTCGCGAAATCCCTGCCATGAATCTTGTCACCTACCTGGGCAAACAGGTGCTGGGCGTGCTGGCCAGCTATCGGAACGGCGATATCGCCGTGGACATCTGCGGCGTATACCCGCAATGGGACAACCGTCTGCGGGTGTTTTTTCCGCGCGGCCACAGCCTGCAAGTGGGCGAACTGGCCACCCTGCATCTGGACAATCGCAGCGGGGTGGACGAGTTTGACTCGGCCATCCGTGTTTACCGCGCCTCGTACAAAGGCCGGGTGCTCAGCGTGGAAGACGATTGGGCGCTGCTGGAGCCGCGCGAGTGCGTGCTGATGCACAGCTTTACCCCAGCGGTGGAAATCACCGAACCGGGCTATGCCTTTCCGCCCGATGCCCGTCCGGAGCACCCGGTGCCCGTCTCGCCGCTGGTCAACTTGCCACGCATCGAGGGCCGCGATCGGGAAAACAAGGTGGGCGTGCTGATCACCCAGGCACAAGAACAGCCGCACACCACCGTGCTGGCGTTCTTGTCCAGCGAAGACGACGACATCTTTTTGATCACCTTCCCGGAAACCTTCAAGTCGCGCCTGCTCAAGCGCAACCCGCACTGCTTTTTTGTGATGGACGAACGCGCCACCTTTACCTTTGAGCGTGCCATCCAGTGGAACTACACCATCATCGAAGGCGACGCCCACCAGATTGCCAACGGCAGCGCGCTGTTCGAATCGGTGCGCCAGGCCTTCATCGACAAGAATCCGTGGGAGCTGCCATTTTTCCTGCGCGAAGACCTGGAGATGTACCACATCCGCTGCCAGCGCGTGGTGTGCCCCGGCATTCGCCACTGAGCCGGCGCGCCGGTATGCCGCTGGCGCATACTGGTCATCACGCCAGCCAGATGGGAAACCCCGGCTGGCCTTGTTACAGTGTGATGACCTGTAGCCTTGTTCCGATTTTTTTTTGTTTATTTCAGCTAAGGAAAACACCATGTTGCTGTCCCGTCTGAAAACCCTGGCCGTCGCGCTGACGGTGGCTGTTTCCGGCCTGGGCGCGGCCCATGCCGCTGACCCGGTCAAGGCCGGCTTTGTTTATATCGGCCCGACTGGCGACCACGGCTGGACCTACGCCCACGACGTGGGCCGCAAGGCGCTGGAAGCCCAGTCTGGCGGCAAAGTGGCCACCACCTTTGTCGAAAACGTGCCGGAAACCGCCGACGCTGAGCGGGTATTCCGCGACCTGGCGCAAAAAGGCCATAAAGTGGTGTTTGGCACCTCGTTTGGCTACATGAACCAGATGGTGAAAGTGGCCAAAGCCTTCCCCAACACCATCTTCATGCACGCCACCGGCTACAAAACCAGCGCCAACCTGGGCGTGTACGACGTGCGCACCTACGAAGGTGCCTACATGCTGGGCGTGGTGGCCGGCAAGATGAGCAAGGGCAACAAGCTGGGCGTGGTGGCCTCCATCCCCATTCCGGAAGTGATCCGCAACATCAACGCCTTCACCCTGGGCGCGCGCAGCGTCAACCCGGCCATCACCACCCGCGCCATCTGGGTGAATGCCTGGTTTGACCCGGGCAAGGAACGCGAAGCCGCCCTGGCGCTGATTTCGCAAGGCTGTGACGTGCTGATGCAGAACACCGATTCGCCCGCCGTGGTGCAGGCCGCGCAGGAAAAAGGCGTGCTGGCGTTTGGCTGGGATTCCGACATGAGCAAGTTTGGCGGCAAGGCCCACCTGGCTGCTTCGGTGCTGAACTGGGGGGTGATCTACAAGAAAACCCTGGACGAAGTGCAAGCCGGCACCTGGAAAACCGGCGACCTGTGGTGGGGCGTGAAAGAAGGCGCGGTGAATATCGACAACTTTGGCCCGGCAGTGCCTGCCGACGTCAAGAAGCTGGCCGAACAACGCCGCGACGCCATCAAGGCCGGCAAGCTGCACCCGTTTGGCGGCCCGATCAAGGATCAGTCCGGCAAGGAAGTGCTGGCCAGCGGCAAAAGCTATACCGATGCCGAGCTGAAAAAAATGAGCTTCTACGTGCAAGGCGTGGAAGGCAATATTCCCAAGTGATCCAGCTTGCCTGAGCGATCCTGAAGGGCGTTTGCCCTGTTCTGCATCACGCCACGGCTGCCCTGCGCCCGTGGCGTGATGCGTTATCCCCAAGGAGTTTTTCATGACCGCAACCGCCGACACCGCCCTGCAACTGGCACTGAGCATGCCCAAGGCTGAACTGCATGTGCATATCGAAGGCACGCTGGAGCCCGATCTGGCCTTTGCCCTGGCCCGACGCAACGGTATTACCCTGCCCTACGCCGACGAAGCCGCCCTGGCCGCCGCCTACGATTTCGACAGCCTGCAATCCTTCCTCGATCTGTATTACGCCTGTGCCGACGTGCTGCGCACCGCAGACGACTTCCGCGACCTGATGCTCGCCTATCTGGAGCGTGCCGCCGCCGACCATGTGATCCACGCTGAAATTTTCTTCGACCCGCAAACCCACACCGCGCGCGGCATTCCGTTTGCCACCGTGCTCGACGGCCTGGAAGACGGCCTCAAACAGGGCCAGGCGTGCTGGGGCATCAGTGGCCGGCTGATTCTGTGCTTTTTGCGCCATCTGAGCGAAGCCGACGCCTTTGCCACCCTGGCCGAAGCCGAACCGCATCTGGCCCGTATTGACGGCTTTGGCCTGGATTCCTCAGAACAAGGCAACCCGCCCAGCAAGTTCCAGCGCGTTTTTGCCCGCTGCCGCGAGCTGGGCAAACCGGTGGTGGCGCACGCTGGTGAGGAAGGCCCGCCAGAGTACATCAGCCAAGCCCTCGATTTGCTTGGCTCGACACGTATCGATCACGGCGTGCGCGCCCTTGAGGATGCCGCCGTGGTCGAACGCCTGGTGCGCGAAGGCGTGCCACTGACGGTGTGCCCGCTGTCGAATATCCGGCTTTGCGTGTTCAAGGACATGACCGAGCACACCTTGGGCAAGCTGTTGGCGCAGGGGGCCAAGGTCACGCTGAACAGCGACGACCCGGCGTATTTTGGCGGGTATCTGAACGACAACATCCGCGCCGTGCAGGCGGCGTTTCAGTTTGACGTGGCGACCTGGAAACAACTGGCAAAAAACAGCTTTGAGGCGAGTTTTGCCAGCGATGCCGCAAAAGCCCGCTGGATTGAGCAGCTGGATGCGTGCTTTACGCCAGCTTGAGGCCGCAAGGGTGTTCGGGCACCTGCACTTCAAATCTTGAGGTGTCGGTCCCATGGTGCGGGGTCCCCGCTGAACCGCGCCGCCAGAAAATCCACCAGCAGGCGCAAGGCCAGTGGCTGGTGCTGGCGTGACAGATAAATGGCGTGGATGCCCAGCACCTCTGGTGCATATTCAGGCAGCAGCGGAATCAGATGCCCACTGCGCAGGTCGTCTCCCAGGTAATAGGTGGGCAGCATGCCAATGCCGGCTCCGGACAATACCGCCCGGCGCAGGACGGCGGTTTCGTTGGTGTGAAAGCGCCAAGTGACCGGCACGCTGATGGTTTCGTCATCCCGGGTCAGGCGGTATTGCTTGCCAATTCCAAAGGCATGGGCAATGCAATGGTGCTGGCGTAAATCTTCTGCGCTGCGCGGCATCCCATGGCGTTGTAAATACGCCGGGGCGGCACACAGCATGGAGCGACAGCGCGCCAGTGGTCGCGCAATGATCGTGGGGTCCAGCGTGTTGGTGGTGCGCACCGCCAGATCTACCCGCTCAGCCACCAGGTCGGTGGGTTTGTCGCCGACGGACAGCACGATTTCCACCTGCGGATACAGCGCCTGAAATTCAATCAGCGCTGGCGTCAGCTGGGCGTCGGCAAACGAGCCGGACGTGGTCACGCGCAGCAGGCCGGCGGGCTCACGGTTGCGCTGCGCGGCAATGTCGCGCGCTTCTTCGGCAAGGCCCAGCATTTGCCGGCAGGCGGGCAGCGCGGCCAGGCCGGCATCGGTGAGGCTGACCTTGCGCGTGGTCCGGTGCAGCAAGCGGGCATCGAACCAGTCTTCAACGGCGGCGAGGTAGCGGCTGACCATGGCCACCGACATGTCCAGGTGCTCGGCGGTCTGCGTCAGGCTGCCCCGGTCAGCAATCTCGACAAAAACCTGTACGGCAGTCAGGCGGTCCATTTTATTAATCCATGCAATAAACAATCAACTGATCTGAACTTTATCAATTATTTTGCAAAATATAAAGTGCGTGTCACCCCCATTGTTTATCGCTTCAAGGAGATCTCCATGGCCCATACCCGCACCCTTACCCACCTGGTTTTTTCTGCCCTGATGACGCTGGGCATGGTGGCGGCAACCGCTGCCCACGCCGAAGTGACCGCCCCGCTAAAGCTCAAGATTTACCACGCCGACAGCGAGAGCTTCCACGTCAATGCCGTGGTGGTCAGCGGCAAGAGCGAGGCCATGGTGATTGACACCGGCTTTACCCGTGCCGATGCGTTGCGCGTTGCCGCCAATGTGCTCGACAGCGGCAAAACACTGAAAACCATCTTCATCAGCAACGCCGACCCGGACTTTTATTTTGGTGCCGAGGTGTTGAAAGGCATTTTTCCGCAGGCCCAGGTGCTGACCACTCCGGCAGTGCGCGCACAGATCCAGGCCAAGCTGGCTGACAAGGTGGCTTTCTGGGGGCCGAAGATGGGGGCCAACGCCCCCCAACAGCCCATCGTGCCAGACCTGCTGCCAGGCAATACGCTGACGGTGGATGGCGAAACCATCGAAGTGCGCGGCACCACCGGTGAGCTGGCGCATCGCCCCTATGTGTGGATTCCGTCGATCAAGACCATCACCGGCAATATTGCCATTTTCAGCAATTTGCATGTGTGGACGGCTGACACCCAAAAAGCCAGCGAACGCCGGGCATGGATTGCGCAGTTGAATGAAATTGAAGCACTCAAGCCCGCCACGGTGGTGCCCGGCCACATGACCGCCGGCAGCGCACTCAACGCCAGCGCCATCCGCTATACCCGCAACTATCTGCAGCGCTTTGATGCCGAAGCAGCCAAGGCCAAGACCGGGGCCGAGCTGATCCGGGCGATGACCAAAGCGTATCCGAAAGCTGGTGAAGTGATGGCGCTCGACATTGGTGCCAAGGTCAACAAGGGCGAAATGAAGTGGTAATCGGCCCGGTCTGGCCCAAATCGCCCCGACAGGCGTTGCGGGCCAGGCAAACCGGCCTTTACCCCACAAGACATATTGATTGGAGTCCCGGATGAGCACCCTGCATTACCTCTACGATCCGCTCTGCGGCTGGTGCTACGGTGCCGCGCCGCTGGTCAGCGCTGCGCGCCAAGTCATCACCGTTCAGGCGCACGGCGGCGGCATGATGACCGGTGCCAACCGCCAGCAGGTGACGCCGCAACTGCGCGCCTACGTCCAGCAACACGATGCGCGCATCGCGCAACTGACCGGCCAGGCCTTCGGCCCGGCCTATGTTGACGGCCTGCTGCACGCCAGCGATGTGATGCTCGATTCCGAGCCGCCCACGGTGGCCATCCTGGCTGCTGAAGCGATCGCCGGGCGTGGGCTGGACATGCTGGCAAAACTGCAGATCGCGCATTACGTCGAAGGCCGCCGGATTGCCGAACCTGCCACGCTGCTTGAGATCGCTACCGAACTCGGCCTCAATACGCAGGCCTTTGCCGCAGCGTTCGCGCAACATTCTGGTGCCGCCGTCCAGCGCCATATCGAGGAAACCCGGCATTTGATGGAAGAGGTTGGTGCCCGTGGTTTTCCCTCATTTGTACTCGAAACCAATGGCGTCTTGCAGGGCATTGATATCGGGGGCTACTTGGGCCAGCCGCAAGCTTTTCAGGATTGGTTGCGTAGCCGGGTTTGGATACCGGGGGGCGGGAGTGCCGGTGATGCGCCGGTCTGCGACATTAATGGTTGTGCGATCTGAAGCGGGGAGGGGCTGGATGGTTTGTGGCTGGTTCTCGGCCAAAGCAGTCATTGCTTGATGTAACTGGCAATGACTGCTTTTGTCTGAACAGTGTCGTGCTCTAATCTTTTCGAACAATCCGATAGATGGATCAATCCCCCCACCCCAAGAACATCGAACATGCCACAAACCCGTCGCAACTTCACCGCCGAGTTCAAACTCGAAATCGCCTAAAAAATCGTCGACCAATAACACAACATCGCAGAGCTCTGCCGCGACCCTGGACTCGGCGAAACCGCTGTCTGGCGCTGGGCGGCCCAATACCGCGCTGAACTCAGTGACCAACCAAACCACTGACCCCAGACCAGCAACGCATCCGGCAACCTGAAGCTGAACTGCGCTCGCGCCGGGTGATTGTCTGGGCGACGGAGCCACACATGCGCGTCGAACAGGCTGATCATGGTGCCCGTGCAGGCTTGAGCGGCTGACTCCCTATCGGGGTGTTCGAAAAAACTTGACCAGTACACGTGTATTTCTATGCGCGTGCATTTGAGCTGCCGTTCATGGTCAGCGATGCCACCTCGGGCAGCCGTGCGGTGTGGAAATACTACCAGCAACACGCACAAAAAGAATTTGCCGCCTACAAGGTGCTGGCGTTTCAGGTGGATGGCGGCCAGGCGGTGAACACTGCCAAGCGTGAGGTGAAAACCCTGGCCGACTGGCAGGGATTGAAGCTGCGCAGCTCCACCCGCCTGGGGGCCAAAACGCTGGCGGCGCTGGGCGGCTCGCCGGTGGCCATGCCGCCGGCGCAGGTGACCGAGGCTATCGCCAAAGGCGTGGTGGATGGCGCGCTGGGTGCCTGGGAAATGGTGATTCCCACCAAGATCAACGAGGTGGCCAAGTTCCACAGCCAGCCGGTGGCTGGCCAGCCCTATCCCACCGCCACGGTGCTGATGGTGCTGATGAACAAGCAAAAGTTTGATGGCCTGCCTGCCGACCTGAAAGCCATCATCGACAAGCACAGCGGCGCGGTAATGGTGGACAAGCTGGGGCAAACCTTTGACGACGAAGCGGCCGCTGCGCGCAAGAAGATTGCCGCCCAGGGCAACAAGATTGCCGAGTTCAGCGCCAGCGAGCTGGCGGCCATGAAAAAAGCCAGCGCCGGGGTGGAGCAAGAATGGGTTCAGCAACTGAACGCCAAGGGGCTGGATGGCGCCGCGCTGGCGGCGGCGGCCCGCGAGCTGGCCGGCAAGAAGTAATGCAGCCCGGCGGGCCGGCAACAACCCAGGCGCTGGCGGTGATCCCGCCAGGGGCACACCGCCCCGTCTGGCTGCCGGCCCGGTTGATGACCCACAAGGGAGATTGAAATGCACGATCCAATGGGCCTGCCCCACCAACTGGTTGAACACGACCGGACGGAGCACTGGCTGATTCTTGCCAGCAAAGCCATGGCGGTATCCGGGGGGCTGTTGTTTGTCGGGCTGATTGCCATGTCGCTGGTGTCGATCATTGGCCGCAAGCTGGGCTTTGGCTCGGTCAACGGCGACATCGAACTGATGCAGGCTGGCACCGCCGTGGCGGCGTCGGCGTTTTTACCGTATTGCACCTTGCTGGGGGAGCACATCAAGGTGGATTTCTTTACTGAAAACATGCGTGCCTCGCGCAAGCGCCCGATTGATGGCGTGGCCGAGCTGTTATTGGCCGGTGTGGCCGGCGTGCTGGCCTGGCGCACCCTGCTGGCCGCCGAGGCCATTCACGAAGCGGGCGAAGTCACCACGCTGGTGTCGCTGCCAGTGTGGATGCCCACTCTGGCGCTGGTGCCGGGGCTGGCGCTGATGGCGCTGTGCGCGCTGTATCGGGCCTGGGCGTCGTTCAAGCCAAATAAAACCCTGCCGGGGAGAGCATGAGCATGAGTGGCACCACTGTAGGCTTGATCGGATTTGCCGTGCTGCTGGCCATGCTGGCGGTGCGGGTACATATTGCCGTGGCGATGTTTTTAACCGGATCGGGCATTTATCTGGTGATCAACGCCGGGATGATGGATGGCTTGCTGTATACGCTGAATAATCTGGTGTATGCGCGGGTGTCCAATTACGACCTGGCGGTGATTCCGCTGTTTATCCTGATGGGCCAGTTTGCCACCCATGGCGGCTTGTCCAAGGCGCTGTTCAAGGCGGCGGGGGCCTTGATTGGCCACTGGCGCGGCGGGCTTGCCATGGCGGCCACGGCGGCGTGTGCGGCGTTTGGTGCCATTTGTGGTTCGTCGCTGGCCACCGCCGCCACCATGGGCCAGGTGGCGCTGCCCGAGCTGCGCGCGCATGGCTATTCTGGCCGGCTGGCCACCGCCACGCTGGCGGCGTCGGGCACGCTGGGCATCATGATTCCGCCGTCGGTGCCGCTGGTGATTTACGCGGTGCTGACCCAGGAATCCATCGGCAAGCTGTTTGTCGCCGCCGTGGTGCCGGGCATTCTGGCGGCGCTGGGGTATTTGCTGGTGATTGCCATCATTGTGCGCCGCGACCCGAGCGCTGGCCCAGCCGGTGAAAAAACCCCGTTTGCCGAGATGATCCGGGCGCAGATCAACATCATTCCGGTGCTGCTGGTGTTTCTGGTGGTGATTGTCGGTATCTACGGCGGCTGGGCCAACCCGACCGAAGCCGCGTCGATTGGCGCGGCGGCCTGCGGCGTGCTGGCGGTGGTCACTGGCGGCATGCGCAGCAAGGGCTTTCTGGACAGCATTTACGGCACGGCGCACGCCACCGGCATGATTTTTATGGTGCTGATCGGTGCGGACTTGCTGAACGCCAGCCTGGCGCTGTCGCAAATGCCCGGTGAGCTGGCGCACTGGGTGAAGGATAGCGGCCTGCCGCCGTTGTTGGTGCTGTTGTCCATTCTGCTGATCTACATTCTGCTGGGTTGCGTGATGGATTCGCTGGCAATGATCCTGCTGACCATCCCGATTTTTTACCCGATGATCATGGGCCTGGACTTCTTCGGCATGCCAGTGGAAGACAAATCGGTGTGGTTTGGCATTCTGGCGCTGATGGTGGTGGAAATCGGCCTGGTGCATCCACCGGTGGGGATGAATCTGTACGTGATCAACAAGCTGGCCAAGGACGTGCCAATGAAGGAAACCGCCATCGGGGTGATGCCCTTCCTGGCGTCGGACTTCCTGCGCATCATCCTGCTGGTGTTTGTGCCGGGGCTGAGTCTGGCGCTGGTGCACTGGCTGGGCTAACCCGTTGGCGCGACGCCCGGCATACCGGGTGTCGCGCCATGCATCGGCTTGAAGCCCGGCGACTTTCTCGCTTATAGTGGCCGCTCACTGATATTTTTTGATTGTGCATTCCGCCCATGTCTGCCTGCCGACACGCCCTGCCTGCTGTGCCCACTGCCGCCCTGACGGTTGGGCTGGCCTGCGCGCCGGTTGCCTGCGCCGGTTTGAAATCGAAAAAACGACGCCTCCGCTGACCCGGTGCGCGGCAAGCCCCGCCGTTCAGGGCGGGGAAGGATAGCGCGGACGGCGTAGCCGTCCTTGCCGTCGATGGGGGTGGGCTGTATAAAATACCAGTATGCAACGCCTTCAAGCCTACAAATACGAACTGATGCCGACCGGCGAACAGCAGCGCGACATGCGCCGCTTTGCTGGCTCGTGCCGGTTCGTCTTCAACAAGGCATTGGCCTTGCAAAAGGAGCGCTACGAGCAAGGCAAGAAGAAGCTCGGCTACGCAGGGCTGTGCAAGCTGCTCACCGAGTGGCGCAATGGATCTGAAACGCCATGGCTGGCCGATGCGCCAACGCATCCGCTGCAGCAGACGCTCAAGGACCTGGAGCGCGCTTACACCAACTTTTTCGCCAGGCGGGCCGACTTCCCGCGTTTCAAGAAAAAGGGCCAGTCCGACAGCTTCCGTTATCCAGACCCGAAACAGATCAGGCTCGATCAGGCCAACAGCCGAATCTTCCTGCCCAAGCTCGGCTGGCTGCGCTACCGCAACAGCCGGGAAGTATTGGGTGCGGTGAAAAACGTGACCGTCAGCCTGTCGGCAGGCAAGTGCTTCGTCTCGATCCAGACCGAACGCGAGGTCGAACAGCCGATACCCAACGGCGGTTCAGTCGGCATCGACCTGGGCGTGGTGCGCTTCGCCACGCTCTCGGATGGCACGTTCTACGCACCGCTCAACAGCTTCAGGCGGCATGAAACGGCGCTGCGCAAAGCGCAACAGGCCATGAGCCGCAAGACCAAATTCAGCAGCAACTGGAAGAAGGCGAAAACCCGCGTCCAGCGCATCCATTCCCGCATCGGCAATGCCCGCCGCGACTTCCTGCACAAGGCCACGACCACGATCAGCCAAAACCACGCGATGGTGTGTATCGAGGACTTGCAGGTGCGGAATATGTCCAGGTCGGCGGCAGGTACAACCGGGCAGCCGGGCAGAAACGTTCGGGCAAAATCCGGGCTGAACAAGGCCATTCTGGATCAGGGATGGGCCGAGTTCAGGCGGCAACTGGACTACAAGCTGGCGTGGAACGGTGGGCATCTCATCGCCGTGCCGGCGCAGAACACCAGCCGCAGGTGTCCATGTTGCGGCCATGTGTCGGCGGACAACCGGCGCACACAGGAACGGTTTGCGTGCGTTGGATGCGGTTTCGAGGAAAACGCCGATCTGGTCGGCGCGATCAATGTGCTAAGGGCGGGACACGCCCAGTTAGCCTGTGAAGTGAGCGGTGCGGTCATGCCGCCAGCAGCAGGAACCCGCCGAAGCGACTCATGCCAGCTTGATGCCGAGATGAGCGCCGTAGGAATCCCCCGACTTTAGGCGGGGGAGGATGTCAAGGGGATGTCGTGTCCTGTCGGGCGGATTGCCGGACGGGATGTCAGTCGTGCCTTATTGCCACACCTGCTTTCAGTCTGCGGCCCTGCCGATGGGACGGTGTATCCGTTTCCCACTTCCGACTGAAAGGTTTCTCCCATGCAAACGTGTTTTTCAGGTGTCTGGCTGCCCATTCTCACCCCGTTTCACCACGACCACATCGACCACCCCGCACTGGCGCAGCTGGCCCAGGACCGGGTAGCGCAAGGCGTGGCCGGCCTGGTGGCCGGGGCCACCACTGGCGAAGGCGTGCTGCTGCACCCCTGCGAGCAAGAGGCGATTTTTGCCACCCTGCGCGCCGCCGTGCCCGACACGCCCATTGTGCTTGGCGTCACCCAGTTTGCCAGCCACGCTGCCGTGGCCCAGGCGCGCAGCCTGGCCGCGCTGGCCCCGGATGGCCTGCTGGTCACGCCGCCCAGCTATGTGCGTCCCTCGCAGAACGGCATGCGCCGGCATTTTGAAGCAGTAGCCGAAGCCAGCGACCTGCCGCTGCTGATTTACGATATTCCCTATCGCACCGGTGCCACCCTCAGCCTGGACACCCTGCAGGCGCTCAGCCAGGACCCACGGATTGCCGGCATCAAGGCATGTGGCTGCACGGTAGAACGCTGGATGCAACTGATCCACGCCACCCGGCTGCAGGTGCTGTGCGGCGACGACGCGCAAAATTTCACCGCGCTGTGCCTGGGCGCACACGGCACCATTGCCGCCTCGGCCCATGTGCTGACCCGCTGGCATGTACGCCTGCAAGCGCAGATTGCCGCCGAACAGCTTAACCATGCCCGCCAGATTGCCGTGGCGCTGGACCCGCTGATCCAGCTACTGTTTGCCGAGCCCAATCCGGCCCCGCTGAAGGCGCTGCTGGCCCGCAGCGGCGAATGCCGGGACGAACTGCGCGCCCCTTTTGCCCCAGCCAGCGCGGGGCTGGGCGAAGCGCTGTGGGCGGGGTATCAGCAGGCGCAGGCCAGATTGGCCGAGATGGCGGATTAACCCTGCCTGGCGGGCCATCGCCCGCTGAAAAGGCCATCTCCCTGCCCGCGTTCAGCTACGCGCGCGCCGAGTAAAAACTCCACTCGCCCTGCGCATTGCGCTGCGGGGTGATGGGCCAGGCAAAGGCGTCGTGCAGGATGCTGGCGGTCAGCACCTGTTCCGGCGCACCCACGGCGCGCAGCTGGCCTTCAGCCAACAGGATGATCCAGTCTGCGTAGCTGGCGGCCAGTTCCAGGTCGTGCAGCACTTGCACCACGGTCTTGCCCTGGCGGGTCAGTTGGCGCAGCAGGCCCTGCACGCCGTGCTGGTGACGGATATCGAGGTGGTTGGTGGGTTCGTCCAGCAGCAGCAGCGGGGTGTCCTGCGCCAGGGCGCGGGCGATGGCCACGCGCTGGCGTTCGCCGCCAGACAGGCTGGCAAAGCGGTGGCTGGCCTTGTGGCTGAGCGCCACCGCCTGCAGCGCGTGGTCCACTGCCTGCTGGTCGGTGGATGACGGCAGCTGAAACCAGGCCTGATGCGGCTGGCGGCCCAGCGCCACACAGGCGCGCACCGACAGTGGCAGCTGGCTGGGCGGGTGCTGGGCCACCCAGGCCAATTGCCTGGCGCGTTGCGCGGCGGACAACTGATCAAAAGACACGCCAAACAGGGTCATCTGGCCCGACTGGCTGGGCTCCAGCCCGCCCAGCAGACGCAACAGGGTGGATTTGCCCGCGCCATTGGGGCCAATGATGGCGGTGACGGCACCATGGGGAATCTGCACGCTCAGCCGGGCCAGACGCCGTTGTGCGCCCTGCTGGCGGCTGATGTCACTGGCGCACAGCGCCCACGGCGAATCAAGCCTGTCCATGTGCTTCCCGTCGGTGGCGCTGCCACAGCAACCAGATAAAAAATGGTGGCCCGGTAAACGCGGCCAGCAGGCCGGCGGGCAAGTCCACCGGGTAAACCACGCTGCGGGCGGCGCTGTCGATCAACAACAAGAACAGCCCGCCCACCCAGGCCGAACGCACAATCAGCTGGCGACGGGTGCCGCCCAGCAGCAGGCTGAGCGCATTGGGTACCATCATGCCGATAAAGCCAATTACCCCAGACAAGGACACCGCTGCCCCTACCGCCAGTGCCGCGCCCAGCGTGGTGAGCAGCCGGGTGCGCGCCACGTCGATGCCCAGTGCCTGGGCAGATTCTTCGCCCAGCAACAACGCATCCAGCTGGCGGCCTACCGCCAGCAACAGCGCCAGCCCAAGCAACATGATGAGGCCGGCGCTGCCCAGTGAGGCAAAGCCCGCCTCGCCCAGATTACCGGCCAGCCAGGCCATTGCCCCGCGCAAGGTCAGGTCATCCGACAAAAACAGCAGCAGGCTGGTCAGTGCGCCACAGCACGCGCCCACCACCAGGCCAATCAGCAGCAAGCCGGTTTCGCCGCCGCGCACCAGGCCGTTGAGCAACACAATCAGCTGGGTGACGGCCAAGCCGCCCGCAAAGGCTGCCAGCGGCACGCTCAGCCCACCCACCCCACCCAAAAACAGCAGCAGAATCACCCCGAGCGCGGCCCCGCTGGCGGTGCCAATCAAGCCTGGGTCGGCCAGCGGGTTGCGAAACAGCGCCTGCAAGGCCGCGCCGCTGGCAGCCAGCGCCGCCCCCACCAGCAGCGCGGTCAGCACGCGCGGCATGCGCAAACCGTGCACCATCGGATCCTGCCAGTCTGGCCAATGCCAACTGCCGCCGCCCAGCCCGCAGGCCCACAGGCCCAGCGCCACGCCAGGCAGCAGCCAGACCAGCCACGGTGTCATCCCGCGCCTGTTCATAGCGCCCGCAGCTGCCGGATAATCTCCGGGCTGTCCAGGGTAATCATGAACACCTCATGCGCGCGCATTTCCACCACCTTGCCCTGGCGCACCGCCGGGCTGCCGGCCAGCTCGGGCCGGGCCTTGAGCGCGTCCACGCTGCCGTACACGGCGCGATTATGGCTGGCGACAATCACCACATCCGGGCGGGCTTGCTGCCAGGCTTCACGGTTGAGCGGCTTGATGCCGTCCACCTGCCCGGCGGCGTTGATGCCGCCGGCGGCGCGAATCAGCGTGTCGGCAGCGGTGCCGCGCCCGGCCACCATACGGCCATCGTAGCTGATCAGATAGCGCCTGCCGCTGGCCGGCTGGGCCGCCATGCCGTCCTGCCAGCGTCTGGCCAGCTGGCGGGCGTCGGCATCGCGGCCCAGCCATTGGCCAATGCGCACAATGGCCTGGGCAAAGTCGCGGCCATCTTCGTGGCTGGCCACCTGGCGGGCGGGAATGCCCAGGGTGTCCAGCTGCTTCCAGATGCCGGGCGGCTGTGCCTGTTCACTGCCCAGCACCAGGGTGGGCTTGAGCGGCACAATCGGCTCGGCGTTCAGCGAGCGGGCAAAGCCGATTTCCCGGGCGTGGGCCAGTGCCGGATGGCGCGACGAGCGGTCGCGCCCCACCACCTGTGGTGCCGCGCCCAGTGCCACCACAATATCGGCCACGTCGGAGGTGAGCACCACAATCCGTTCGCTGGCCTGACACAGTGCGCTGGCCAGCAGCAAGGCCAGCATCGCCAGCGCGCGCGACGGCGGCTTAGCCATGGCGGGCCTCTTTGGGCAGGCTGTCCATCAGCGCTTGCCAGGCGGGCTGTTCGGGCTGGCCGGGTTTGCGCGCGCCAAAAAAGGTCACCACCGACTGGCCATCGCGGTCGAACAGCTCCAGCGAGGTCACCACACCGCTGTCGCCTGGCTTGTGCGTCACCCAGGCCGCGTCGATCAAGTCTTCGCGCAGGTGCAGATTAAAACCGGGGTCGAGCACATTCAGCCAGGCACCCACGGTTTCGATCCGTTGCACCGGCCCGGTGTGGATCTGGATCATCCCGGCATTGCCCACAAACGCCATGATGGGCAGTTGCCGGCTGGCGGCGCTGCGCAGCATGTGCTCGGTGGCGTTCAACGTCACCCGCCAGGCTTGCCCCGGCGGGGCCAGGCGAAACCCCTGCTGGCGGCTGACGCCAAAATCACGCAAGAAACCATGAAACTGGTGCACATCGTTCAGTGCGCGCCAGCCGGCATGAAACGCCGCCAGGTCGATGTCACGGTCGGCGCGTTCTACCCCCCGCGCCGGGCGCGGCTCGGGGGCCACGCTGCGCGGTTCTGGGTGACGCCAGGCCGCAACCAGCGCGTCAAATGCCGCGACATCGCTGTCGGCGGTCAGAAACACTTTCTGGATGGCGTCGCCGTGGCGATCAAAAAACTGCACGCTGCGCTGTGGGCCGCGTTCGCTGTGGTGGGTCAACGCAAACGCGTGCCGCCAGTGAAACAAAAAGATGCGCAGGTCGATGTCCGGATTCAGCGCCAGCCCTACCTTGCCGTCAAAGCTGAGCTGGTCGTACACGCCGGTTTTTTCATGGACGCAGGCTTCGTTGCGGGTCAGCGCCATCACCCGGCCCAGGCTGGCCAGCTGGCCCAGCAAGCCAGGCCAGTCATCGCTGCGCAAAGGAAGGCTGGCCGGATCGGCAGCCACCAGTTCGGCCTCGCTGATCTGCAATTGCTGGGCCGCATCGCGGGCGCGCAGTTGCGGGGTGTCGCGCTTGAGGGCTTCGTAGGCTTGCCAGATGGCGGGGGCGGCTCGTTCCATCACATATCCTTTCAGTTCACAGGGCAATAGGCCAATTACAGAAAACGGTATTCAAACGACGCCGACAGATTGCGTCCCGGCTGGGTGTAGCGCGGCAAGGCCGGGTCGCTGGCCAGCTGGCCGCGCATGTCCGACCACTGCCAGTAGCGGCGGTCGAACAGATTGTTCACCCCCACCGTCACGCGCGCGGCCTTGCTGAGCTGCCAGTAGCCACTCAGATCCAGCACCTGATAGCCACCGGGGCGGAAGTAGCTCGGGTCGCTGACCCGGCTTTTGCGCGCTACCGCCGTCAGGTAGCCACTCACCCCCCATTGCTCGCCGCGATAGCCCAGATTCAGCACCCATTTCAGTGGATCGACGGTGTCTTGCGGCTGGCCAGTGGTTTGGTTGTCGCCCTGCGCCCAGGCCAGTGAGCTGCCCAGCTGCCAGTGCGGGGCAAACTGCCACTGGCCCTTGAATTCCAGGCCATGAATATTCACCCGACCGACATTGCGCACCTGGTATTCCAGCGGCACGCCGTTGCCATTGGTGTCGCGTGACGACAGCAGGGTTTGCTCCAGAAAATCGCTGTAGCGGTTGTAAAACGCCGTGGCCGCCAGGCTCAGCCCGGTCCACTCGCCCTTTACCCCCAGCTCCAGCCCGCGCGAGCGTTCGGACTTCAGATTGGCGTTGGGCAGTACCTCGTAGCCGTAGGTGCGGTTGGCAAAGGCCATGGTGGCGTCGTCAAACGGCGGTGCCCGAAAGCCGGTGGCGGCCTGGGCAAACAGCGTCAGCGGCTCGCTGACTTGCCAGGCGGCGGTCAGCTTGGGCGACAGCGCCGAATCCTTGAAGGTGGCGATGGGGTAATTATTGGGGTTGATCACGTTAAACAGCGCGTCGGTGTGCGGGCGCATGCGATACCAGTCAAAGCGCACGCCCGGCGTCAGGCTCAGGCCGTTGTCCCAACGCATTTCATCCTGCACAAACACCCCCAGCCGGTCGCTGGTGGAGTCGGGGAAATTGCGCTGCGGAAACGGCTCGCCGGCCACCAGCTTGCTGGTGCTGCCATTGGCGTTGATCTGGGTGCGGTCGCGCAGCCGGCTGGTTTCGCTGCGGCTGGCTTCCACGCCGTACACCAGGCTGTGCGCGGCGTTGAAGGCGGCAAAGCGGCTTTCCAGCTGCGCCTGCGCGCCGGTCTGCGTTTGCTCGAAAGTGTTGTCGGTCAGCCGCACAATATTGCCGGTGCGTGATTCGCGGGCTTTTTCCGTGGCCAGCATGTTCTGCCAGTACACCTGCCACTGCGCGCGCTTAAGCCACGGCAGGTTCAGCTCCATGGCGTGCGCCAGGCTCACCCGGTCGCGGCTGACGCTATCGCTGACCGGCTGCGCCACAATGGCGCTGGTCTGCGAGGAAATCAGCTCGGTGTCGGTATCGCGGCGAAAGCGTTCGTAGGTCAGCGTCAGCGCATGGCCATCCGCCGGCTTGAAACCCAGCTTGGCCAGCACGTTGTCGCTATGCCAGCGCTGTGGATTGGGTGTGCTGCGCAGGCTGCCCTGGCTGCCAGACAGATCGGCATCGCCCCGGTTGTCGGTTTCCTGGCCATCGCGGTGGGTGACACGCACCAAGGCCGACAGCGCCTCGCTGCGCCCGGCCAGGGTGGCGCTGCCGCCCACGCTGCGGTCGGCGCTGTGGGCAAAGCCTTTAACGCTCACATGCCGGCTTTCGCCCGCCGCCAGCAAATCCTCCACGCCCAGCGTGCGATACGCCACCACCCCGCCAATGGCGTCGCTGCCATAGCTGCCAGAGAACGGCCCCTTGAGGATTTCTACTGATTTCAGGCTGTCCAGCTCGGTGTAATCACGCCCGGCAATCGCCCCGGAACCGCCGCCGCCCTTGTATTGATCGGGCAGGCGCACGCCATCCACCAGCATCAGCACACGGTTGCCGTCGATGCCGCGAATGGTGTAGCCCGCATGGCCGCGCCGGCTCGGGTCGGTGAGCACCGACACGCCCGGCTCCATGCGCACCAGGTCCTTGATGTCGCGCACTGGCGCGCGCAGCGGTGAATCCGGCTCAAGTACCGCCACGCTGGGCGCGGTTTCATTCAGGGGTTTTTCCACCCGGCTAGCCGCTACCGACACGGTGGGCAACTGCAAGGCCAACCGCGCAGGCGCTTCATCGGCATGAACAAACAGCGGAAAAGCCGCCAACACACACAGGCCAGCCTCAGACAGCGAGCACGCTTTGAACATACACACTCCAGATAAAAAGAAGTGCGCGGGCTGGCGGCAAGCGGGCTGGCGCGGGGGCGTAGAAACGCCAAGAGAGAATCACACGGGTTGATGCCGTCAACCCCCCCCCCCGGCATTGCCGGGTGCCCCCTTGGGGGCAACAGGAACAGACAGGCTTACTTGGTCAGAATCAGCTTGCCCTGCCGGGTTTGCCGCAACCGGTACACCTCCCCCTGATGGGTGATGTAAATCTCCGTCTGCCCAGCCAGCAGCTGGACACTGTCGAATACCCGCGCAGCCTCAGGCAAGGCGCTGGCGGATAGTGGCGGGACGGAAGACGGCGGCAAGGGAAGAATGGGGGTGTTCATGGCGTTAACGATAATAGTTATCGTTAACTTAGTCAAGCACGATGGGGCACACGCAAATGGTGCCGACCGCATTCAGCCGGCACAGATCCGAAAAAACCCACCGGTGATGCGCCAGCAGCAGTGGCAAACACGCCGCCAGCGCACCTTACTGGGCAAATACCCCGGCCAGCGTATCGGCATCCAGCGCCCGATCCAGCCACAATTCCAACTCGTCCACACGGGCGGTTTGCAGGCGGGCGAGCACGTCTTCAGACAGCGGGCCAAAGCGTTTTTGCAGCAGGCGTTGCAAAGCGTAGGCTTCGCCCTCGGCACGTCCCTGGATCAATCCCTGCTGCATCCATTTTTCGCTATACAACTGCTCAACAGAAGTGACGTAACGCATTTTCTCTTGCTCCTCAAGCACTTCGATATTGTGCCACAGCGACCGTTTCAACTGCTCTGGCAGTCGCATCATCCAGTCCATCACGCTGAACAGATCAATCACCCGCTGTTTATCCCAGCCACGCTGGTATAACAACTGCACCAGCTTCCACTTGGCGGCGAAGCGGGCATTCATGTCCTGGCGGGTGGCCTGGGTCAGCAGGTGGGCCAGGGTCACCAGGGCGAACGGGTTCGGGTTGGCGTACAACCCCGCTTGATCTTGGGTGTAGTCCAGCAGTTTTGCCACGGGAAAGCATAACTCGTGCTTGCAGCCCAGTACGGCAAATGAAAAGTGATCTGGCCGCCAGTGTGGGGTGGTGTCGGCCAGCAGCGCCAGGCTGGCCACCGGCTGGCGGTAGCGGTCATACAGGCGGTAGTTGTAGACAAACATCTGCTCGGCAAATTCTGCCTGGGCGCTGCCCTGTACTTCCAGATGGACATACACCCAGCGCTCGCTGCCGTCTTGCAGAGCCACTTTGGCCAGTTTATCGACAAAGCGTTTGCCCAGTTCAGCATCCTGCACCACGGCGCGCAGTTCCTGATCGAGAAATTCATGACCACGCGCCCAGTTTATTTGCTGGCTGGCATCGGGAAAGTAAAAGGCGATGAACTCGGGAAAGTAATGCTCAACGGCGTCTTTCCACGGGCTGTCGTAGTCGTCGGGGGTGTCCATGGGGATTAGCCTGAACTATGGAGGAGGTGTCAGCATAGGCCAAAATAAAGCCATTAACCATATTTTGAGTGACGGCATTGCTCGGCGGCCATTTACGCTGCCGACAGCACACTGTGGCACTGACTTTATTCCCGCGCCACACAGGAATATCCCATCCCCAAGCGGGAACACACTGCACCAAGTGCGCCACGACCGTGCGCCCTACCCCACCACCAAATGGTTATCCCACATCACTGCCAACCTCCGCCCGCGCGCCGGGTCCACCTCCCGCGTGCCCGCATCCACCCAATGCAGCTCACCATGCTCATTGCTGACCACCCAGGCGCGTTGGTCCGGGGTTGCAGCAATCCCTGCGGGGCGGGGGGTGGCGAATTCGCCCAGGTATTCGCCGTTGCGGTGCCAGAACAGCACGCGGTGGCCACGGGTGGCGGTGATGGCCAGCACCGGGCCGCAGGCGGCGATGCTGGCGGCGTAGCCCAGGCAGGCGGTTTCGATGGCTTCGGGGGCGCGCAGCAGGCTTAGGCCGTGGTCGCGATGCCACACGGCGGCCAGTGGCAGGCCGTGGTCGAGGTTTTCCGCTTGCAGGGCGACGCCATGCCAGCCGTCGCCGGCGTCGGCCAGGTGGCGGATGGACAGTTGTGCATCGGGCAGGGTCCAGCGCTCGCGTAGGGTGCCGCTGGCGGGGTCCAGCAGGCAGAGGTCGGGCTGCATGGTCTGGCGGTTGAGTTTGATGCGGCCGCTTTCCGGCAGGGTGAGGATGCCGCCGTTGGCCACCAGCAGGCTGCCATCGGTGCAGGCCAGCAGTTGGTGCGGGCCGATGCCGGCGGAGGGAAATTCGCGGCGCACTTGCAGGGTGTCGGGGTCGCGCACGGCAATCAGGCCGTGGCCGGTGTCGATATCGCTGTCGGTGGTATATAGCTGGCCGTGGGCGTAGACGCCGTGGCCAAAGCCGTGGCGGTTTTCCGGGTAGTCAAAGCGCGCCAGGGTGCGGCCGCGCTGCCAGTCAATATACTGGATTTCGCGGCCAGGGCGGCGGGCAAACACCCAGGCGCGGCCCCGGCGGCGTGGGTCGGGCTCGATGTGGTGGCCGCGTTGCGCCAGCGGCACGCCGCGCTGACCGTCCGGGCTGCCGGCGCGGTGTTCGCTGCGCGACAGGCTCCAGGCGGACAGCACTGCCAGCGGCGCGGCACCGGCGCGCGCCGGCAGGCTGACAGCCAGGCAGCCGGCGGCCAGGCCGTGCAAAAAGGTGCGTCGGTCAATCGCCATCGGATTCATTAAAGCTCACCGTAATGCCCAGCGCGTCGGTCACCGGGTTTTCCAATAGGGTTTGGGTGTGTTTCAGCGCTTGCGCGGCGGCCTGGCCGGCACCGGGTTTGCCGGGGGTGAGCGGGTCAGGCAGGGCGGCGATGGCCTGGCGGCTGGCTTCCAGGCTGTCGCGCAGTTGGCGGGCCAGCACCGGTTTGTCGGCGGCGTGGTCCAGGTAGTCCGCCAGGCCGCTGTGGCCGTCGGCACCGCGAATCAGCGTGCGCAGGGTGTCAAACTGGCGCAGTACGGCAGCCTTGCTGCTGCCGCTGCGCTGGCCGGGCACGGCGTCGGCTTTCAGGCGCGGCAGCTTGAGCAGGGTTTTGTCGCGCAGTTCGTTGATACCGGCAATCAGCAGATTGGCCAGTTCTTCGATGGCGGCGCTGGCCTTGGGGTAAAGCTGGGTGTCGGCCTGGCCAGCGCGGGCCAGTTGGCCGGCAAACTCGCGCCAGTCGGTGGCCAGTTGGGCGGTGTGGGCGGCGGCGTCCTGGCCTTGTTGCGTCAGCCAGGCGCAGCGCGCCGGCTGGCTGAGTTGGGCCGGGCGGGTCCACAGCAGGTATTCGATGGCGGCCAGGCCACGGGCGGGTGCGCCCACGCGCTGGGCGGCGTCGGGCTGACGACCTGCATCGGCGCTGATGGCCTGTTCAATGGCGTCGGGACGGGCGGGCTGGAAGGCCAGTTGGCGGTGGCTGCGCGCCAGCGCGGTGGGGCCCCAGTTCAGCGGGGCGACCGCCATCCAGTCCAGATAGGCGTCGCGCCAGCGCTGGCGGGCGGCATCCAGCCGCTGGGCGTCGGGCGCGGCGCACAGCGTATTCAGCGCCTCGGACAGGGTCTGGCTGTGGCGGGCCAGTTGCTGATAGCGCGGCAGCAGGGTGGTTTCGCCCACTTCGCGCAGCAGCTGGCCGTCGCGCGGGCCGGGTTCGACAGCCAGCGCCGCTGGCGCGGTGGCCAGCATGGGCAGCGCCAGCAACAGGGAAAGCAATCGGATCATGGTAGGGCTCGGCAAGAAAAATGCGCCCGTCGGCAGGCCGGCGGGCGCAGGGGTTACAGCGAGTTCAAAAAGCTCAGCAGGGCGTCGCGGTCAGCCTTGTTGAACTGCACAAAGCGTTGCTTGGCGGCTTCGGCCTCGCCGCCGTGCCAGAGAATGGCCTCGGTCAGGTTGCGGGCGCGGCCATCGTGCAGGTAATGGGTGTGCTCGTTGACATCATTGAACAAACCGATGCCCCACAGCGGCGGGGTTTTCCATTCGCGGCCATCGGCCAGCCCATCCGGTCGGTGGTCGGCCAGCCCTTCACCCATGTCGTGCAGCAGCAGGTCGGTGTAGGGGCGGATGCGCTGTTTAGACACTTCCGGCACGCCGGCCAGCACACCGGTGGTGTAGTTGGCCACATGGCAGCTGGTGCAGCGCGCCTGGTTGAACAGCCATTGACCACGGCGTACCTGCTCGCTGTCGGCGTTGCGCTGCGCCGGCACGGCCAGGGTGCGGCTGTAAAAAATCACCGCGTCCATTTTATTGGCGGGGATTTCCGGCTGGCCGCCGGACGGCGCGCGCAGGCAGTCGGTTTGCGCTGGCATGCATTCTTCGTGGCGAAATTTGGGCGAGGTGATGCCGATATCGCCTAAAAATGCACCGGCGGATTGGTGGGCGACGGTGGCAACGTTGGCTTTCCAGCCAAAGCGGCCAATCAGCTTTTTGCCGGCGTAGGCGTCGTGGACGTAGTTGGGCCGGCCAGACACGCCGTCAGGGCCGGTTTTTTGTTGCTGGGCAATCGCCAGAATATCCTGCTCGCGGATGGCTTCCAGCAGGCCCAGGCCAATCACTTGCGGGGCGATGCGCGGCGAGACTTCCACTTTGGCGTGCATCGGGCCGTAGCCCAGCTCGGTGAAGGCGTAACTGGGCGCGCGCAGGCTGTAGGCTTCGCCATCGGGGAACTGGCCTGGCTGTTCGCGGTAGCTGATCTGCACCTTGCCTTCTGGCTTCACGCCGGGAATGGCGTCGTTGTTGAACTGGCCGCCGTACACCGGTTCGGGCTTGCCGGCCACCGACAGGCGAAACAGCAAGGCCATGGGCTGCTCGGCCTGCAATTGATGGTCAAAGGCCGGCGGCGCGCCACGGCCATCCAGGGCATGACAGGCCCCGCACGAGCGGGCAATGAAATGCGGGCCCAGGCCATCGCGGGCGGTGGTGGACGATGGCGCTTCCACCCAGGCTTTCTTGAAGAAAGAATTGCCGACAAAAAACTGCGTTTGCCGGTCGGTGTGCATATTGGCCGCCGGCAGCGAGAAGGCGTTGCGGCCGGTTTCATATACGGTGGTGTCGCCGCCGAGTTTTTCATCGCCGGGGCGATAGTCGGCCAGTTGATTGGCGGCAAAGCCGGTGGTCAGCGCCACGGCTGAAACGGCCAGCGCCGCCCCCAGCCAGGGACGAAGGGTAAGAATAGACATCAGACACTCCCGAACAGATCAAATAAAGAGGCTTGCCGGACCAGGGCTGGTGGACACGGCGGGCAAGGCTGGCTGGCCTTCTGGCTGGCTGGCGGATCAGTCGGGAAGAAGGCGGGCGCAGGCGTCCCGCTGGCGCGGCCATAGCCGCCGCGCCCTGGCCGGCGGGCGTTTAACCCTTGACGTTAAGCTTGCGGATGCCCAGCGCCTTGGCGGCTTCCACCAGGCTGTTGGCCTGTTTTTTCAGGGCGTTGATGGTGGCTTGCACGCGCTTGCGGCCATCGGCTTGCACAATTTCCTGGTCAAACGGGGCTTTGATGCCCTGGGCGGCGGCCAGGGTGGCGTCCATGTCGGCGCTCACCTTGTCGGCGGCTTTGGCGTCTTTGTCGGCCACCAGGTCGCGCAGGCTGGGGCCCTTGAGCACGCTGCCGTCCAGGCGCTGGTATTCACCCAGCCAGACATTGCGGATGCCCAGCGCATTGGTGAGGATGTCGCGGTGGGTGTTGTCGGAGAAGCACGAGTGTTCGTCTTCCTGGTTTTTGCTGTCCAGCGCCACTTCCATGCGCTCGCCGGCCAGCTCGGCGCGCGACAGCACGCCAATGCCCACCATCATCTTGCGCAGCGCGTCCGGGTCTTTTTCAAACTTGGCGCGGTAGTTGGCGCTATTGGCTTGCCAGGCTTTGGCCACGCTGGCGATATCTTCCACCAGCAGGTCGGCAATGATTTTCAGGTAGTCACGGCGGCGGTCGGCATTGGCGGCCTGGCCATCGACAAAATCATTCCAGCTGCGTTTGCCGGGGCCGTTGGCGTCAAAATCCTGGCCCCACAGCAAAAATTCGATGGCGTGATAGCCGGTGGAGATGTTTTCTTCGCCGCCGCGCTCGTTCAGTGCCGCCAGCTTGTCCTTGCTCAGCACAATCTTGCGGTTGTTGATGATGCCGCTGTTGGCCTTGCCCTTGACCGAATCAATATAGGCTTCGTCCAGCGGCCAGGCATTGATGCGGCCTTCCGGGCCTTTGGCGTCGTCAATCGGGCCGCTGTAAAAACGGAAGGCTTCGGTCTGGCCGTAGGGTTCGCGCGCGGCCAGCCAGGCCTGGCGGGCGCTGGTCAGCGTGGCTTCGCTGGGGGTGGCGACAAAAGCATGGATGGCGTCGCGCAGCAAGCGGGCGCTGGTCAGCGTATCAGTGTAGCTGGCTTCCACCACGGTGGCGTAATGGCGGGCCACGTCTTCACGCGACACCGGCCCGGCAAAGGCGGAAGACGACAACACAGCAGCAGACAGGGCAAAACCAAGCAGGGTGTGACGGAACATGGCGGGTATCCCAAACGGAAGTGAGCGTATTTGAACGAAGATGATAGTTGCTATCATTATCAGCAGTCAATCGCCGCGCCGTCTTAAGAGTTGATATGAATCAACCTTATTCCCGCCCGCCTCCCCGCCCCAGCAACAGGCATCACACTCCTGACACCAGGCTGTCAGGAGCAGGTGATTATCATGACTGTCACGCATTACCCCCCTTGCCCAGCCACTTGCCGTATGGCCACCCCAGTGGGTGGCCTGATGGGAATTCAGGGGGTTTCCCTGTGTGTGTTACCTGCTTATTTAAAGGAGTTTGCCCATGTTATCTCCCAATATGACCATTCTGGTGGTCAGCGACCCGATGATCAGCGCACGTTTTTATCAGGCCGTACTGGGCCTGGCACCGGTGGAGCTGTCCGCTACTTTTGCCCTGTTTGTGCTGCCCGGCGGGCTGAAGCTGGGCCTGTGGCAGCGTGAGGGTGTGGTGCCCAGTGTGACCGCAGCGCCCGGCTGCGTTGAACTGGCCGCGGCGCTGGCAGATGAAGCCAGCTTGCAGCAGATGCACCAGCACTGGCAAACCCTGGGGCTGGAGGTGATTCAGGCCCCCACCGCCATGGACTTTGGCCTGACCATGACTGCCGCCGACCCGGACGGCCATCGCTTGCGGGTGTTTGTGCCGGCGGCAATGTAAGCCACGCACCGGGTTGGCCCAGGCAATGCCCATGGCGTGGCGGATGGCAACGGGTTTAGCCAAATCAGCCCGGTGGGGCATGCCGACATGCCGCCGGGTGCGACAGGGCAATCGCATGAATGCCATTGCCCTAACGCCTACAAGCCATGACGCCCCAGACTGTTCACCTGCCCCTGATTTGTGTAGCGTCCCGCTTTTTGGGAGCGACTCATGGAGACAGAAGGCAAGTTGCAGCTAGCGGATGTGTTTGTCTCCATCACCGACCCTCGCCAAACCCGCAAGACACGGCACGATCTGGTCGAAGTGCTCGTGGTCGCCGTCAACGGCGTACTGGCCGGTGCCGACACCTTCGTCGAGATCGAAGCCTGGGCCAACGAGAAACTGACATGGTTTCGTCGCTATCTCAAGCTGGAACACGGCATTCCCTCTCATGACACGTTTGGGCGGCTGTTCGGGCTGATTGATCCAACAGAATTCGAGTCTGCCTTTCAACGCTGGGTTCGCAGCATACTGCCCGCTCTGGCTGCTCAGGATGTGGTGGCAATCGACGGCAAAACCAGCCGACGCTCCGGCAAGGTGGACGCCACCGCACTGCATCTGGTCAGCGCCTTTGCCGCCGGGGCCGGGCTGGTGATGGGACAAA
Organism: Aquaspirillum sp. LM1; assembly: GCF_002002905.1. Taxonomy (NCBI): domain Bacteria; kingdom Pseudomonadati; phylum Pseudomonadota; class Betaproteobacteria; order Neisseriales; family Aquaspirillaceae; genus Aquaspirillum; species Aquaspirillum sp. LM1. Next base: position 3,321,805 of record NZ_CP019509.1, read on the forward strand.
CGGCAACGGCAAAAAAATCCAATGAAAAAACCGCCATCCCGACGCTGCTCAATACCCTGGCGCTGGAAGGTTGCATCGTGACCATCGACGCGATGGGCACGCAAACCAACATTGCCCAGGCCATCCGCGACAAGAAAGCTGACTATGTTCTGGCGGTCAAGGACAACCACCCTACGCTCGCCGACTCAATGCGCGACTTCTTCACACAGTTCCAATCTGCCCCGGCGGAACAAACCCCGCACAGCTTTCATGAGCAGATAGAGAAGGATCACGGACGTATTGAACATCGTCGCTGCTACGTCTTCGACCAACTGGATTGTCTGTACAAACCAACGCAATGGCCTGATTTATATGCTTTTGTGGTGATGGATTCAGAGCGTCTGGTCAAAGGCAAAACCACCCGCGAGCAGCGCTACTACCTCACCAGTCTGGCAGCGGATGCACAACGCCTGGCGCATGCCATCAGGGCGCATTGGTCAGTTGAGAACCGCCTGCACTGGTGCATGGACGTGGTGTTTGGTGATGATCAGATGCGTGCCCGTACGGGCCATGCCGCGCACAACCTGGCGGTGCTCAAGCACATCACGCTGAATCTGATTCGGCTGGATCCGATTCCGCGCAAGGGGGGCATCAAGGTGCGCCGACTGATTGCGGCGACGTCGGATGAATACCGTGAGCAGCTCTTCGGACTTGGGCGGGCGTGAATTCATGCGATTGCCCTGGCTGGTCCAGCAGCAGAGCAATCGCATGAATGCCATGATCCTAACCACCGGTAGCTGTAGAAGTCGCGACCAGATCTGACAGTCTCCCGTTCTGACGGTGCTGGATTGTCAGATCAAATTCAAGCTTGCGACTTTCTCGCTCCACGCCTCCTTCCCTGCAATCAGGGTTTGCACAGGCGTGCGTCCGCAGCACATCTTACCCTGATGAGTTCGCTCATTGTTGTAATAGGCCATCCAGGCATCAAGATCAGCCTGTAACTCGTCCAGCGACAGGTACAGCTTGCGCCGGAACGCCACCTGATAAAACTCCTGCAAGATCGTTTTGTGGAAGCGCTCGCAGATGCCGTTCGTCTGTGGATGCCTCGCCTTGGTCTTGGTATGCTCAATGTCGTTCAGAGCCAGATAAAGCTGGTAATCATGGGTTTCCGGCTTGCCGCAATACTCTGTGCCGCGATCGGTCAGCATGCGGATGATGCCCATGCCGTGTTCGTCAAAGAACGGCAACACCCGGTCATTCAACAGATCAGCGGCGGTAATTGGCGTCTTGGTCGTGTAGAGCTTGGTCATGGCGACCTTGCTGTAGGTATCGACGAAAGTCTGCTGATAAATCCGCCCAACACCTTTGATCGTGCCGACGTAGAAGGTGTCCTGCGACCCGAGGTAGCCGGGATGGGCGGTTTCGATTTCGCCATGGGCCAGATCATCGTCCTGCTTACGCTCCAGCGCCGCCACCTGGGCATCAGTCAGCAGGATGCCTTGTTCGGCAGCCTGTTTCTCCAGTGCGGCCAGACGCTGCTTGAACGAAGCCAGACTATTGCGCAACCAGATGGAACGAACGCCAGACGGTGAAACGAAGATGCCTCGCTGGCGAAGTTCGTTGCTGGCTCTGACCTGACCGTGGGCAGGTTGCTCAATGGCGTAGGCGAGAACAGCCGTTTCTGTGGCTTCTGCCACCCGATTCTTTGGGTTCGGTTTACGCCGGTTGCTGTCGAACAGTGCTTCGACACCGCCTTCGGCAACGGCATTCTGGTAACGGTAGAAGGTGTCACGGGACAGGCCCATCACCTTGCAAGCTTTTGAGACGTTGCCCAATTCGGCGGCCAGATTCAGCAGGCCGATCTTGTGACGAATGACATTCTGGTTGAAACTGCTCATGGGGTTGCTCCCTGGCGCTCTCGCGCTGTTTTGATGAAGATTCGCACCTCTATCAAAACGGGTAACCCCACCCTTTGGCAAGGCCCTGCTGTCAGATCAAGTCTGAACTTCTACACAACAGCTGCTCACGATAGCCCACATTCGACAACGCCCTCATCTTGCGTCGGCGCATGCTCAATGTGCTCTCATCATTCACCCGCATCATGTTCAACGCCATTCGCCGAATCACCCCCAGATTCGACGCCGCATGCTTTGCACTTGTCTGATTGTCATCTTCTCCAAATTGCACATCCAGCACCCAGTGTTGCTGGTTTTCAATCCGCCAGTGCTCTCGGATCGCCTGGGCTATCTTTTTCGGATCACTGATTGAACTCAGGTAGTAGCGCCGCTCCACGCTTGTCTTCCCCTTGATATGGCGGCTGGACTCCACCATCGCCACCGCTTTCAGCCCTGCCCATTGGGTCCGTTGCGCCAGCCAGGCCAGATCGGTGCTCACCGCCACTCGCCGGGTTTCCAGTCGGCCATGGTCTTTCTCCACGCTCTCGGTTTGCCGAACATAGCCCTGGCTGTCGCAGTCATCCAGCCACACACTGATGTCTTCGTACAGATTGGGGTGGTTTTCTTTCAGGGCGAGCACGTAATCCGCTTTGTTGTCAGTGAGGATTCTGGCTACGGATTTCTGACAGCCCATGGCGTCAATGGTGACGATGGCGCCTTTGAGCTCCAGTTGCGCCAGTATGTTTGGGATGGCGTGGATTTCATTATGTTTCTTGTCCACTTCCTGCACGCCAAGCACCAGCCTGGCCTGGGTGGCGAAGGCTGTCATCAGATGCACGCTCGATTGCGCGCCACGAGCGCTGCCGCGCAGGGTTTTGCCATCCAGCGCGATCTGATGACCAGCCAGGCTGGGCAGGGCTTCTTGCACCCAGGCGGAGAAAGCCTGGCTGAAGGCGGTTTTGTCGATGCGGCCCATCACGTCACTGAGTGTGTCGTGCGAGGGGATGCCGTTGGGCAGCGCCAGAAACGTGCGCAGCCAGGCTTCGTGTTCATGGGCAAAATCTTCGATGCCAACCCAGTCTTCCTGGCCGCAGAGGGTGGCGCACAGGGTGATCATCACGATGTCTTCGAGTGCGTGCAGTTTGTTGCGAGTGATGCGGCGAGGGTCAGGAAGTGTGGCGAAGTGGCGTTGGGGTGAGTTCAGGGTTTGCACAATGGGCTCCGGGCTTTGGCTGAGCTGACTGTTGTTTTGTCGATTGTGCGGGCAGGGCTCCCTTTTTGCATAGCGCGATTGCCCTGCGAAAAAAGCCAAAAAATGGTTAAAGACAGCCATTTTCTGCTATCTTGAGGGCAACTTTCCTTCCCGGATGTGTGTACGGAAGAGATGTGTGTCGCGGGATGACTTAATCCCTATATTTGCCTTGCACGCACCACTAAATTATGCTAAAAAAGTCACTGATATGACTTGGCTCACATAATGGCACCTGACCATAGAGTTCGTCTCACAACTAGGAGCACGATGTTGCCAAGGCAATGTTACCGAGTGAGTGAGATAGTGGCAGAAGGCGTGACGCCTCTACCAACTGAGGCTCCGGCTAATTCGCAACCTAAGGCCCTGTGCCTGATTTGCGAAAATATGCAGCAGCCTACTCCGGGTCATATTAGTAACTAAGTGCCTTTGTTCGTTTTGAGTCACTCTTTTCAGAACAGCTTAGGAGGCAGAAATAACTGCCGGACCTTGGTAAACCTTCCCTTTAGTTTGGCCGTGCGCCTCACTGAAGAAGGCAGCTTAGAATCCCACGTTAATAGTTAGCTATGCAGAAATCCTGCTAGTCAGCACCCCCCCGATGCTCGCCTACGGGGCTCAACTCAACTTAAAAGAGGAGTAATGTGTTTATTGTTCTTCAGTATCCGTTTGCAGATATGCGTGATTTCTTAAGAGCGAATGGATGGCGACTCTCCAAGCCATGGCTTTTGTCTAACCCAAGCGTGGATTTTGTACGGGCGTCTGGCCTAATTATGGATCGTAGACAAGGAGGTATCGAGGAGTGGGCAGGGGAAGAAATTTATGGCGATGCATCTTTAGCTCTTCGGCTTCCAAATTTTTTAAAAAAAACTTCCTCTACTCACCTTTCAGGTAATAGCTCTATAAGCCATGTATTCAGGAGATTTTATTCTAACGGCATAACATCAAGAATGGATATTGGCTTCAAAATAAAACCACAAGAAGAAATTGAAGAGCCTATATGCATAAATGCATCAAATGTCTTGAGGCACTTAACCACCCTCCCCGCCAGAGCAAGGGTCCAAAACGGATATCACCCCTCCCTACCTCTGATAGAGTTAGGCAATATGCTCGCTCAGCATTTTCTTAACGCCACCACTGACAGAAAAAGAGTCAAAGGAAAAATCCATCCATGGTGGTTTAGCGCCGGGGAACCCGTTGTTATATTTGAATGCCCAAAAAAAATACCTTTACAACTTCCAAAGCATTGCCGCCACATATTGGCCATCCCAAATGAAGACATAGCAATCCTACATACACGCCTAAATGTCAACAAGAAAAATTATAGCTGCTGGTTTATGATTGTAGGGGATAGCGACCCGGACGCCGTTAGGCGAGTTAGAATTCACCTCGGTCGCTTACATGCCGAGTGCGAAAGCGTAAAGCAAGTGCTAGTAAATTTATATAAGGAAAAAGATTGGGCTAACTCACTAGATTCGATCACCTCAGACCTTCTGCAAAATTATATCAATACAACTATCAGCTTAATCGAAAAACCAAAAAGATTTGGCATTCAAAACAAATGTCTTTTAGCTGCCGCCAGAACTGCCATCAAACTAGCCCCAGAAGGGCGGATAACATCGCTGGTTTCCATGCGCCGTCAGGTAAAAGCAAAAATTGAAAGATATATTATGGAGTCTCAATCCAACCACAACAAAGAAAAGGACATGAAATCCATGCCTGAAATTAACCTCAAGGACATATCGATTGACGGGGATTTTAATTTTAATTTAATCGCTGGCAACAATAATAAAAATCTTAACAAATCAAGCAGCGAGACTCCGTCTGAACTCCAGGAAAAATTAAAGTATTTGTCAGACACGATCTTCAACTTGACTACAAGACTTGAGAAAAATGACGCAGCGGAGGCCAGCAAAAATCTAGACCTGTTGTTAACAGAGGCAGAGTCAAGAAGTCCAAACAAAGCCAAGTACGAAAGATATGCGGAAACACTTATACACCTTGCACAGAAAACAGCAGAGTTAGCTGAGCCAGCCACCAAGGCTATTCAAGCAGTTATTAAACTACTACAGCAATAAGTATTTCTGCAAAATAAACTGGGAGACTAGGGATACGCTGAAAAAATCGTCATTCCCGCGAAGGTGGGAGTCCAGAGCTTTTATTTTGCTGGGTTTTGCTTTTGGCAAAAACGGTTTTTCTGAATAAATCAGCGTGTCCCTAGGGATGCGCGGGGGAAATTGCCACTCCCGCGAAGATCGAACGGGCCAAGGTTGAACATCCGTTTTCAGGATCATCAAGAACCTCTTCGGTTTGAAGAAGGTGCCCTACCGTGGACTGGCAAAGAACACGGCGCAGCTGTACACGCTCTTTGGGCTGACGAACCTATTGATTGGTAAGTCCTTGAGCGCTCGCAATACCCAAAATAGGTACAAAAGAGACAAAGCAAGGGGGTGTGCTGCGAGATAGTGTGACTTCTGACTGAAAATAGCGCTGGGCAGGTGTTTTTTACTCACCGATGCCCCATTGCCAAATTAAGGTGAGCAGCGTTGCTCGCCTTTAAAGGGTGTTTACAAAACCTAAGTAGTCAAGCGGCGGAGCAACAAGCGCGCACCAGCCAGCCACACCCATGTCTCGGAAACCTGTGGCAGTCGATCATGATGCATGATCAAACGACGCGCCCGCTCGTTCCAGGCATGGGTGCGTTCAACCACCCAGCGCTTGGGCTGCACGACAAACCCCTGCGCATCCGCCTGAACGGTGAACAGATCCGCTTGTTTGTCGTTTACCCAGCGTCCAACGTTGCGGTTCGCCGGATGACGCACCACCTGTGTCCGGATGTCATGGCAGTGGGAAACCAGTTGCGCACATTTCCCTGCATAGGCGGAGTCCACGAACAAAGTCTCAATCGTCGGATACTTGGCCATCATCCTGCTCACCACCGGATATGCACCATCACGATCTTGCACACTGGCGGCGGTCACGCTCACCGCCAGCAATAGGCCCAAGGTGTCCACAACCAGATGGCGCTTGCGCCCTTTGACCTTCTTGCCCGCGTCAAAGCCACTGTCGCCGCCCTGTGGTGAGCTGCGCGTGGATTGTGAGTCAAGCACGGCGGCGGTTGGTTCATCGTTGCGCTTGGCGCGCTCTCGCCACTGCGCGCGCAAGCGATCATGCATCAGTTCGAATTTGCCCTGCTCGCTCCAGCGCCGAAAGGTGCGGTAGACGTTCTGCCAGCGTGGAAAGTCCACTGGTAGCATCCGCCACGAGCATCCGGTGCGCACCACGTAGCAGCAGGCATCCACCAGCTTTCGGCGGCTGACAGTGGGCGGAAGGCCACGCCCACCGGGGTTTTCAAACAGATCACGCACCAACGTCCATTCGGCGTCGGTCAGGCTGCTGGAATAGCCTTGCTCGGGTTCGTGCCGTCGATGCGCATTGGTATAGCCGTAGCGACGCGCGCTGGGTTTGCGCTCGACGCAGACGGCCTGCTCGCTGGGCACGCGCTGAATGCCAAGCTTGCGCAAGGTTTTAACGATCGTCTGCTCATGCACATCAATGCCGGTGCGCCGCTTGAGTTCGTGGCGGATTTCAGTCAGCGTGGCAGTGCGGTCTGATTCGACGATGGCCACAAGTTGCGCGGCGTCGTCTGCCTGAATTTTTGCTGGGCGCCCCATTTTGGCCATGTGACTTGCTCCCTTAGTCGTTAGGGGCAAGTTTACATTTTTTTGTAGACACCGCTCTTAGCGTGAAAGAGCCCACCACCAGGACGAGCGCCACCCTGGCCCGAAGGCCATGTAAAAAAACGCCCATGCAGAATCAGGCGCTGGCTGGCGTGATAAAACCAAATTTAGTCAGCGCCTTGATCCAGCGTGGGGCATTGCGCTGAACAGAGAGCGCCTCGTAATCCGTCGCGCAATCCCGGTAATGCTCGCGCCGCTTGAGCATGAAGAACAGCGTGCGCAGAATTTTGTGACCAATTGCAATAATGGCGCGTTTGTAGCCACGCCTGACCACAAGAGCCTGGAACTTCGACTTGAACACCGATGTGGTGCGACTGGCGGCATGCGCAAACTCGCACAGCAGGCGGCGCACATATGGGTTGCCCTTGCGGGTGTGGCCTGACTTGCGCTTGCCCGCCGACTCGTTGTTGCCCGGGCAAACGCCAACCCACGAAGCCAAACGATCTGCGCTGCCGAAGGCGCCCATGTCCGAGCCAATTTCCACCAACAGCATCGCCGCGCCGATCAGGTCAACGCCAGGGATCGTTTGCAGCAGCGCCAGCGTGCCCCGCTCGGATTCAAGCCCAGCCAGCAATCGGACGTCGAAGCGGTCGATCCTGGCTTCGATCTCCTCAATATGCTGCATCAGTTCGTCGAGCACGAAGCGGTGACTGGCGGTCAGCTCGCCTTGCAGGGCATCGAAGATCTCCTCACGGCTGGCCTTCAGTCGGCGGCTGGCCAGGTTGATCACCTGTTGTGGGGCTTGCCCGGCGATGATCGCCTTGACCATGGCGCGGGCAGATTGCCCATGCAGATCGCTGACCACTACGCCAAGGCGAATTCCACTGTCGGTCAGCACTTTGTGCAGCCGGTTCTTCTCAGAGGCCAGTTGGCCAACCAGTTTCTGTCGCTGACGGGCAATCAGGCGCAATTCGCGCAATGCTGCAGGCGGGACAAACGAGGCGCGCAACAAACCGGCCCGCGCCAGCATCGCCAGCCAATGGGCATCGCCCACATCGGTCTTGCGGCCCGGGACATGCTTGACGTGGCGGGCATTCACCACCTTGGCGCGGATGCCGACTGCCTCCAGCGCGGCATACGGGCTCTTCCAGTAGATGCCGGTGCTCTCCATCACGACTTCATCCGGGTGCAAGGAAGCGGCCCAATCCGCGAGTTCCCGGCGGTCGCGGGCAAAGCCGCCAAACTGCCGCTGCTCGATGCGCGTGCTGCCATCGGGTTGCTGAATCAATGCGCAGGCGGTGATTTGCGCCTGATGGACGTCGAGTCCGATGACGCATTTGTACAGTGCTGACAGTTCCATGGCGCTTCCTATCGATTTACACTTGAGGATGGAAGGAGGCGGGCACCAGGACTGAATGAGCCTGAAGGCGACAAGTCGCCAACGGCCTGTTTAGCGTGCGCTCTCGATGGAAGCAATCCGGGGTGCGAGTCAGTCTGGCAGGTCACGTTAGAGGCTGGGTCAAGCCGCAAAGTACTAATACGACCTCGACCCGCCAACTTCCACCCGATAGTCTCTTTCATCTTCTGGGGTGGCGCTACTCTCCATGATCGTTAGAGCGGCCAACAAAACTCAGCGCTGCCCCCCCCCCGGCCAGACGCGCAGCCACAGATACCGGGAAAGACTGCGCCTGCGCGCCCTTAATGTTGCCCCACCATGACGAGGGCCATGCCGAACACCGTACAATTTTTGCAAGATCTTGGTAAACCTTATGGTCGATGCTGCGTTAAAGGTGTGTTATGGCCTTGCGTCCGGGTGCGGCAAGTGTCTGACTGGCGTGCGCTGCCCAAGCCGGGCCGTGCACCGATTTTTAAGCCTGCCACCCTGTTGTGTTTCTGCCAAGCCTATGAAAAAGAAAGACATTGAATTTCTCGATGTCCTGTCCCTGCGTGGACCTAACATCTGGACGTATCGCCCGGTGCTGGAAGCCTGGATCGACATTGGCGAACTGGAAGACTTCCCGTCCAACACCCTGCCCGGTTTCAACGAGCGGCTGAGCGCCTGGTTGCCGTCGCTGATTGAACACCGCTGCAGCATTGGCGAGCGCGGCGGTTTTCTGCAACGACTGCGCGACGGCACCTGGCCGGGACACATCCTCGAGCATGTCACCCTGGAGCTGCAAAACCTGGCCGGCATGCAGGCCGGATTTGGCAAGGCGCGGGAAACCCGCGAACGCGGGGTGTACAAGGTGGTGGTGCGCGCGCGCAACGAACAGGTATCGCGCGCCGCGCTGCAGGCCGCCCGCGACCTGCTGATGGCGGCCATCGAAGACCGCCCGTTTGACGTGGATGCCACTCTGGCCCACCTGCGCGACCTGGTGGACGCCCACTGCCTGGGCCCGAGCACCGCGTGTATTGTTGATGCGGCCACCGAACGCGGCATTCCGTCGCTGCGGCTGAACGACGGCAATCTGGTACAACTGGGCTATGGTGCCAGCCAGCGCCGGATCTGGACCGCCGAAACCGACCAGACCAGCGCCATTGGCGAAAGTATTTCCCGCGACAAAGACCTGACCAAACAACTGCTGGCCTCCTGCGGCGTGCCGATTCCGGAAGGCCGGCTGGTGGACAGCGCAGAAGACGCCTGGGCCGCCGCCGAAGACATTGGCCTGCCGGTGGTGGTCAAGCCCTACGACGGCAACCATGGCCGTGGCGTGTGCGCCAACCTGAATTCGCGTGAAGAAGTGATGGCTGCCTACCCGGTGGCGCGCGCCGAAGGCAGCGGGGTGATTGTCGAACGCTTTATTTTCGGTGCCGAACACCGCCTGCTGGTGGTGGGCGGCAAGCTGGCCGCCGCTGCGCGCGGCGAAGAAGCCGCCGTGGTGGGCGATGGCCGCTCGACCATTGTCGAGCTGATCAACAGCCAGCTCAACACCGACCCGCGTCGCGGCGAGGAAGAAGAATTCCCGCTCACCCCCATCCTGCTGGAGCGTGAACCCGCCGCCCGGCTGGAGTTGTCGCGCCAGGGCTACGATGGCCAGTCCATCCCGCCCGCCGGCCAGCGCGTGCTGGTGCAGCGCAACGGCAACATGACCTGCGACATCACCGGCCTGGTCCACCCCGACGTGGCCGCCGCCGCCGTGCTGGCCGCCCGCGTGGTCGGGCTGGACATTGCCGGGGTGGACGTGGTGGCCGAAGACATCCGCCGCCCGCTGGAAGACCAGCGCGGGGCGATTGTCGAAGTCAACGCCGGCCCAGGCCTGCTGATGCACCTGAAACCAGAATCCGGCGAGCCGCGCCCGGTGGGCCGGGCGATTGTCGACAGCCTGTTCCCGCAGGACAGCCAGGGCCGCATCCCGATTGTTGGCGTGACCGGCATCAACGGCAAGACCGTGGTGGCCCAGTTGGTGGCCAGCCTGCTGCGCCTGAGCGACAAGCGGGTGGGGCTGGCCTGCAGCGACGGCCTGTTCCTCGACCAGCGCCGGATTGGCCAGGGCGACGGCTGTCACTGGGACGCTGCACACAAGCTGCTGGTCAACCGTGCCATTGAAGCCGCCGTGATTGAAAGCGACACCCAGCACATCCTGCGCGAGGGCCTGGTCTACGACCGTTGTCAGGTGGCGGTGATCACCGGCATTGGCGAAGGCGACCATCTTGGCGAATACGACATCCACGAACCGGAACAGCTGTTTACCGTGCTGCGCACCCTGGTGGACGTGGTGCTGCCGGGCGGTGCCGCCGTGCTGAACGCCGCTGACCCACAGCTGGTGGAAATGGCCGAACTGTGTGATGGCGAAGTGATTTACTTTGCCCGCGACCCCGAGCTGCCGGTGATTCGCCAGCATCTGGCGGCAGGGGGTCGGGCAGTGCTGGTCAAGCAGGGTCAGCTGGTGCTGGCGCAGGGCCGGGAAGAAACCGACCTGGGTGCCGTGGCCGGCGTGCCGCTGACCTACGATGGCCGGGTGGCCTTCCAGGTGGACAATCTGCTGGCCGCCATTGGTGCCACCTGGGCGCTGGGGCTGAGCGCAGACCTGATGCGCACCGGGGTGGACACCTTTGATGTCGGCCAGGCCGGCGTACCGGGGCGGTTTACCGTATTCCAGCGCGGGCTGGCCACCGTGGTGGTGGACGACGCCCACAATGCCGACGCACTGCGCGCGCTGGTGGCCGCGCTGGATACGTTCCCTGGTCAGCCGCCGCGCAGCGCGGTGTTTGCCCCCGGGCTGGCGCGCAATGCCGCCGCCTGGCAGGCACAGGCCGCCATTCTGGGTGCAGCGTTCGATCAGGTCACGCTGACCACTGACAGCAGTGTGCCCGCTCTGGCGGCAGACACCCGGCGGGAACAGCTGGATCTGGCCTTGCGCGCCGGCCCGCGCCTGCAGCAATGCGTGCATCAGCCGGATACCCGGCTGGCGATTGAACATGCCCTGGCCGCCCTGGGGGACGATCAGGGCGTGTTGTGGATTCAAACCGGAGAAGGACATGGAGGGGCAACCCTGGCGCTGGAACTCGCGCGCCAGTGGGCAGGCCGGGCCTGATTCCGTTTACACGGAGCGGGCGCAGGTCGGACAGACACACTGATTACAACAACGGTTGCTTGTGGCCGCCGAGGGCCGGCCACAGGAACAACCGGGCATCACAGGAACCATTCTCAAGCTATGGACGTATCTCGTATCCGCGCCCTGCGCGGCCCCAATCTGTGGAGCCGGCACACGGCAATCGAAGCCATTGTGTCGTGTGCAACGGCAGAATGCGCCATCAGCGATCTGCCCGGCTTTGAAGCCGGCCTGCGCGCCCGCTTTCCGGCCATTGGCGAACTGGGCCACCGGGGCCAGGCGTCGATGGCCGACGCACTGGAAGCCGCCGCGCTGGCGCTGCAGGCGCATGCCGGTTGCCCGGTCACCTTCAGCCGCACCTCGCCCACCATCGAACCTGGCGTGTTTCAGGTGGTCGTGGAATACAGCGAGGAAGCCGTTGGCCGGCTGGCGTTTGATCTGGCCCGCCAACTGTGCCAGGCCGCGCAGGACAACGCCCCCTTCAACCTGGACGCCGCGCTGACCCAGCTGCGCGACCTGGACGAAGACGTGCGTCTGGGCCCGAGCACCGGAGCCATTGTCAGCGCCGCCGTGACACGCGGCATTCCGTTCCGTCGCCTGACCGATGGCAGCCTGGTGCAGTTTGGCTGGGGCAGCCGCCAGCAACGCATCCAGGCGGCGGAAACCAGCCGCACCAGCGCGATTGCCGAGTCCATCGCCCAGGATAAAGAACTGACCAAGATGCTGCTCGAATCCGCTGGCGTGCCAGTGCCCACCGGGCGCTCGGTGAGCGACGCCGAGGATGCCTGGGCCGCCGCCTGCGAGCTGGGCGGGCCGGTGGTGGTCAAGCCACGCGACGGCAACCAGGGCAAGGGCGTGGCGGTGAACATCGCCACCCGCGAAGAAGTGATGGCCGCTTATGCCGTGGCGGTCGAGTTCCGCGACGATGTGATGGTGGAGCGCTACCTGCCCGGCCACGATTACCGCCTGCTGGTGATCGGCAACCAACTGGTGGCTGCCGCCCGGCGCGACCCGCCGCAAGTGATTGGCGACGGCGAGCACACCATTCGCGAGCTGGTGGAAATCGTCAACCGCGACCCGCTGCGCAGCGACGGCCACGCCACCTCGCTGACCAAAATCCGTTTTGACGACATTGCCCTGGCCACCCTGGCCGGCCAGCATCTGCAAGCCACATCGGTGCCAGCGCGCGGCCAGCGGGTGATCCTGCGCAACAACGCCAACCTGAGCACCGGCGGCAGCGCCACCGACGTGACCGATGATGTGCATCCGGACGTGGCCGCCCGCGCCGTGGCCGCCGCGCGCATGGTGGGGCTGGACATCTGCGGCGTGGACGTGATTTGCGAAACCGTGCTGAAACCGCTGGAAGAACAAGGCGGCGGCATTGTCGAAGTCAACGCCGCACCAGGCCTGCGCATGCACTTGTCGCCGTCGTTTGGCAAAGGCCGCGCCGTCGGTGAAGCCATTATCAACACCATGTTTGCGCCGGGCGACAATGGCCGCATCCCGGTGGTGGCGGTAGCCGGCACCAACGGCAAAACCACCACCGTGCGCCTGATTGCCCACCTGCTGGGCAGCAAGGGCCTACGCGTGGGCATGACCAACTCCGATGGCGTATACATCCAGCGCCGGCGCATCGACACCGGCGACTGCTCCGGCCCGCGCAGCGCACGCAATGTGCTGATGCACCCGGAAGTGGACGCCGCCGTATTTGAAACCGCCCGGGGTGGCGTGCTGCGCGAAGGCCTGGCTTTCGACCGCTGCGACGTGGCCGTGGTCACCAATATCGGCATGGGCGACCATCTGGGGCTGTCGTATATCAGCACCGTCGAAGACCTGGCTGTGGTCAAGCGGGTGATTGTGCAAAACGTCGCCCCCACCGGCATGGCCGTGCTCAACGCCGCCGACCCCAATGTGGTGGTGATGGCCAATAGCTGCCCCGGCGGCGTGACCTTCTTTGCCAACGACCGCAACCACCCGGTGATGGCCACCCATCGCGCCCAGGGCCACCGCATTGTTTACGTGGAAGACGGCCAGATCGTCGCCGCCCAGGGCGAAATGCGCCACCGCATCGCCCTGACCGAAATTCCGCTCACCCAGGGTGGGCGCATCGGTTTTCAGGTGGAAAACGCCATGGCCGCCGTCGCCGCTGCCTGGGCGCTGGGGCTGGAATGGCCGGTGGTACACGCTGGCCTGGCCTCGTTCATCAACGACGCCGCCACCGCGCCGGGCCGCTTCAACACCTTTAGCTACAAAGGCGCGATGGTCATCGCCGACTACGGCCACAACCCCGACGCCATGCTGGCACTGGTGCAGGCCATCGACAACCTGCCCAGCGAGCGCCGCAGCGTGGTGATCAGCGGCGCCGGCGACCGCCGCGACGAAGACATCCGCGAGCAAACCCGGATTCTGAGCGCCGCGTTTGATTCGGTGATCCTCTACCAGGACGCCTGCCAGCGCGGCCGCGCCGACGGCGAAGTGCTCGGCCTGCTGCGCCAAGGCCTGGAAGGCGCAGCGCGCACCCGCCACAGCGAAGAAATCCTCGGCGAATTCAACGCGATTGACCGCGCGCTGGAACAGCTCAAGCCGGGTGATTTGTGCCTGATTCTGGTCGATCAGGTGGAAGAAGCGCTGGCGCATATCGCCAAGCGGGTGGCGGAAGTGGGTTGAGGTCGGGAGAGGCGGCGGGCGGTGGGATCAAATACGCTGCCTGGGATGCCTGAAGAAAATGACAAAGGCCACGCCGGAGACGGCGTGGCCTTTGTCATCTATGGCGCTCAATTAGCGGCGGGCGGGATGGGCAAGCCGAGTTTGCGCATGCTGGCCTCAATAGCCGCCACATCCGCCAACTGGAGCTGACGAGCGGCTTGTAAGACTTGAGCGAACAACTCAGCAGCGCGAGTGCGGTCGCAGTCGGTGTTGCGTTGCCAAAGCAAAATAGCGATATTGGCACGGGCAATAGTTTTCCCACGAATATCGCCCAGTTGCTCGTACACCGGCAAAACTTCTTGCTGGAGAATACGCAAGGCTTCGTCGAGCTGGCCGCGCTGAGTCAAAATATCGGCAATCTTACCCCGCGTCACTGCACGCTCACGAATATCCCCCCGTCGCTCGAATACCGGTAATACTTCTTGCAGATGAATGCGCAAAGCTTCGTCAAGCTGGCCGCTCAGGGTCAAAATATCGGCAATCTTGCTATGCGCCACCGCACGCTCACGAACATCGCCCAGTTGCTCGAACATTGGCAGCACTTCCTGCTGGCGAATGCGCAAGGCTTCGTCGAGCTGGCCACGCATGGTCAAAATATCGGCAATCTTGCCCTGCGTCACCGCACGCGAACGAATATCGCCCAGTTGCTCGTACACTGGCAACTGTTCCTGCTGGAGAATGCGTAAGGCCTCGTCGAACTGGCCGCGCTGCTGAAAAATGTTGGCAATGCGCCCTTGCGTCACTGCGATACTGTACATATCGCCCAGCGCCTCCTGCAAGCGCAGCACATGCTGCTGATAGGCCGCCAGCGCCTGCTCCCACCAACCTTGCGAAGTGTAGATATCCCCCAACTCCCCCCACAAACGCCAAGCTAATTCCGGTTCCATCTCTCCTTGCAGCCAGTCGCGCAATTCGGCAATCCGTTTGCCGGCTTGCACTTGCGTCGGGCGTTTTTGATAGCAATCAAATTGTGGCTGCCATTCCTCTGCTCGTAGGGGCATCGGCGTTGGTTCTGTGCTGAACACATACACCCCAGCACGCCAGGCCCACCAATCCGGGGCGAGGGTGAGCAGTTGCTGGATGCCGTCGGCGTCCAGCCACAGCAACAGGCGGCGGGGGACGTGTTCGGCGATGCGTTCGCGGCGGATGTTCAGCGCGTCCCAGCGGCCAGGCCGCTGTTCGGCGTCCAGCCAGGCGCGTGCGCCCAGGCAGTGGATGACTTGGCTGCGCTCGGCCAGTTGCCGCAGCTGTATTTCCAGCGCGGCCACGTCGCTGGGAACGTCGTCGGCTGGCTGGGCGGCAGTGTGCAGGGTGAGGGTGGCGGCGTGCAGGCCGGCGGCGTCCAGCACCGGGTTCAGGCAGTCCAGCTGTTGGCGGCGCAAGCGCTCGTCGCGGCAATCCAGCAGCAGCAGCTGAAAATCCGGGCCATACACCAGTTTTTTGCTGAGCCGTTTGAATTCAGCAAATTGCGCGGTATTCAGCTGTTGCGCAACGGTGGAAATCGCGCGCTGGATGGCAAAGCGCCGGGCGTCGTCGCTCATGGCTGGGCCAGCGCCTGCTGGGCGCGGTGATAGCCTTCCAGCGTGCGCACCACCGGATGGCTGCGCCGCCAGCTGCCGTCGTTGTATTCCAGCAGCGCCAGTTTATACAGCAGTTGCTGGATGGCTTCGGTGTTGCCGTCATGCTGAGGGGTGGTGTCCAGCTGCGCCAGAATCGTGTAGTCGTCCGGGCTGAGAAAGCGCCGGTAATCCGCCGCCAGCAGTTTGACAGCGGCGTCCAGCACGGCGCGGTCGATCAGTTCATCATCCGCCACTTCGCAGCACAAGCCCAGCAGGCGCAACAGCTCGCGCGGGTGGCCGCCGCAATAGCCAATCAAATCGTCAATCAAGGCCGGCTCGGCAAACAGCGCCAAGTCAATGCGCCGGGCCAGCAGTTCGCGCAGCGCCGTCCAGCCCGCCTCGCAGCGCGCGCCGTCGCGCTCGTGCAGCTTGATCATCGGCAACACCAAGTCTTGTAGCTTGCCCACCAGCTTGCCGGAGTATTTCAGGTGCAGCGGCGCGGTGTAGATGACAAAGGCGTCAATCGCCAGCAGTTGCTCGGCGTCGTGGATAAAAAACTGCTCGGTGTCGTCGCCGCGCAGTTTGTCGGTGCCGTCAATTACAAAGGCAATGCGCGTGCGCTGGCCGCGCGCGCCGCTGAGCTGGGTTTCCAGCTCGCGCAACAGGGTGTTGAAGTGCTCGGCCAGGGTGGTAAAGCGGTTGCGCACCTCCTGCCGCCATTGTTCTTTATAACTGGCCCCGGTTTTGGCCGAGGCGGTGATTTTGGCCAATACCTTGGCGATCACCCCCAGGCTGATTCCAGCGCTCAACTCGCCCTTGATTTCGTGATTCAGCGTGCTTTCGCATTCATGCACCACCCGGTTGAACCAGTCGTGCAGCGGCTGCAAGGTGGCGGCCGGCACCACGCAGCCATCGGCGCTCAGGCGCTCGACCAAGGCTTCGGCCATGGCCAGCAGCACTTCGCTGTATTGCAGGTTGTTGCGGTCCAGCCGGCTGAGCACATCCACTTCCACGCCATAGATAAAGCCGCTGTCGGCCAGCGCGCGGGCGTATTGGCGCAGCTCGGTGGTTTTGCCGCTGCCGACATGGCCAAAAAACAGCACATGGGCGCTGGCCGGCGGCAAGAATTTGTGTTGTTTAAAGTCGCAACCCAGTTTTCTGGTCAGCCGGCTTAACGTGTGCTGGCTGCCGCGCGCCTCACGGGTGTCCACATAGCGCGGGTCATCAGCGCTGAGCGCGTCTTCGTAGTGCAGGGATTGCAGGACTTCCAGCAGCGAGGTGGGCAGGGTCATGGCGAATTCGAGGGAGGAGGGGGCAGGGGTTTCTCCGGCCTGGCTAAGTCGGGCAGCGTCTTGCAGCGCTTGCAAAGCCAGGTGTCCGGGGTGGATGGGCAAAGTAACGCGAAAATAACTGCGTTGTTCGGCGTCAAAATCAAACTGCGGAGGCGGCGAGCCATTGTCAGCCATGGCGCGGCGGATTTTGGGCAGGCCGCTACCTCGGCCTTCGGCCAGTTTCAGCTCTTTGAGAAATTCGCCAATACGGCGGTTGCGCGCCGGCACAGGGGGCGCGGGTTTGTCACTGTTCAGGTGTGCGGCGTCAATACCAGGCACCGGCCCAGGATAGCTGATGATTTCCATCCGGTCCGGGTAGAGATGCACCTTAATGGGCTCAGGAGCGTTGCTCTCGTAGCTGCGGTGATACACCGCGTTGGCCAGCGCCTCGCGCACCGCCAGCAACGGATAGCTAAGCTGATGGGTTGCCTGAGCTTGATCGTGCTTGTGAATAGTGCGCGCCGACAGGGTTTCCAGGTAGCTCAGGCAGTCGCGCAATTGTTCATGGATAGGGCTGTGAGCAAAACGGTGCTCATCCAGCACATTGCTGCCGGCTTCGCCAGCAAAGCGCGCCACTTCGATGCGCGCACCAGCAAACCAAATTTCCGGGTTCTGGCTGAAAAACAGCAAGCCGATATTGCGTGGAGCGTCGTGACCATTGACGGGTTCGGCAATGCGCAAATTGCGGTATAGCGTGCGGGTGTCGCGTTCTTCAAGCAATCCACTGCCGATATCGTGCAGAAATTCGCGCACCTTGGTTTCCCGCAGCTCATGCACACTGACATCACGGGCGCGCTGGTCGTCAAACGGCACCCGGGTAGTGAGGTGCAGCAGTTGGGTTTTCAGCGCAGGATCACGCTCGGCATCCACGGTGTCGGCACCCAGGCGGATGTAATATTTGCGCACCGCGCCTTTTTCACCGGATTCCGGCGCTTGGTGCGGACGCATCTGGCTGCCCGGTGCCCACAACACCAGCAGGTGGCGATCTTCATGGCACTCGGGCGACATCACCGGGAAATACACTGGGTCGATGGTGTTGCAGCGACCGCGCAGCCAGTTCTGTGCGGCTTCCAGTTCTTCGATGCTCAATCCCTTGGCCGGCAGTTGTGCCTGGCCGTTACGCTCTGCCACACCAATCACCACATAGCCGCCATTGAGGTTTTGAAAATCATTGGCAAAGGCACATAGCGTGCGGACCACCTGCGGGCCGGTGGTTTTTTCATCCCAGGAGGCTTTGAACTCGACGCGCGCGGATTCGATATTGCGCCCGTACAGCAGGTCGTCCAGGTTGATGGGCAGAATCGACGGCATTGGGCATTCCTTGTGGTACGGGTGGGGTCAGTTCGTTCTGCGCAGAACCACCGCCTGGCTTGCGTCGGGAAGCAGCCAGACGCAGATAGTGCGGAAAACCAATCTACGCAGCCATCACCCGCAAGATGACGGTGTAAAAAAGACCGCCAGCGGGTGCGGTTTCCTGGCAAGGGCGCACGAAATCACACTGGACGGGCAGAATCTAAACAATGGATTGTAGCGGTTTTACCGCACTTAGCGGGATACGCCCCGAGCCATCGCCATCTAAGCGACCATCACAGGTCAGCAGCACGACACCCCTGCCGCCTCAGCTCCGGCTAAACCGCCCAATCCCCTCGGCCATGCGCGCCAGCGGCAGCACTTCTGCTGCGCCGCCCAGGCGGATGGCTTCCTTGGGCATGCCAAACACCACACAGGAGGATTCGTCTTCGGCCAGGGTGTGTGCGCCGGCGTCGCGCATTTCCTTCAGGCCACGGGCACCGTCGTCGCCCATGCCGGTCATGATGATGCCCAGGGCATTGCCGCCGGCGCACTTGGCCACCGAGCGGAACAGCACGTCCACCGACGGTTTGTGCCGATTGACCAGCGGGCCATCGACCACGTCCACCACGTATTGCGCGCCATTGCGCTTGACCATCATATGCCGGCCACCCGGCGCAATCAGCGCCAGGCCGGGCAGCACCCGGTCGCCGCTGCGCGCTTCGCGCACTTCGATCTGGCACAGGCCGTTCAGCCGCTGGGCAAACATGGCGGTAAATTTTTCGGGCATATGCTGCACCACCACCAGGCCGGGGCAGTCGGTGGGCAGGGCGGTCAGCACGGCTTCCAGCGCCTGGGTGCCGCCAGTCGAGGTACCAATCGCCACCAGCCGGTCGGTGGTGCGCCCCAGCGAGGCCGGGCCGGCGGGCAGGATCACGTCTGCCGACAGGCTGGGCGTGGGCTGCAGTATCGGGTTGGCCGGGCGGGGCCGGCTGCTGACACCGCCGCTGCTGGGGCGGGATTTGGCAGCGGCCTTGACCGCCTGGATGATGTCGTTGGCGGCGTTGTCCAGAAAAGCTTTCAGGCCAATTTTCGGCTTGGTGATCAGGCTGACTGCACCGGCAGCCAGCGCGTCAAGCGCCACTTGCGCGCCCTGTTCGGCCAGCGAGGAACAGATCACCACCGGGGTGGGCCGTTCGGCCATGATCCGGCGCAAGAAGGTCAGGCCGTCCATGCGTGGCATTTCCAGATCGAGCACAATCACGTCGGGCCAGTTGGCTTTCATTTTTTCCAGGGCAAACAGCGGGTCGAGCGCCGACCCGATCACCTCGATGCCGGGGTCGCGCGACAGGGTTTGTGTCACCACCTGGCGCACCACGGCAGAATCATCCACCACCATGACTCGGATTTTGCGGCTCATGACAACGGGTCTCCCAGGGAAGCATAACGGTCAGGGCGGGCCAGCCACACATCGCCGCTCCACAGTTCAAATACCAGCTTGCGGTGCGCGTTGCCGCCCACATGTTCGGCAATCAGCGCCATGCCGGCCTGGGCCAGCAGGTCGCGGCCAATTTCGATATTGCGCCGACCAATGTCCATCACCCCGCCCATGGCGTTTTCAAACATATTGCCGCCGCCAAACAGCTTGGCCTGATATTCGGCAGGGCGTGAGCCGGTTTCGCGGATGCGCGCCAGCAGCCATTCCATGGCTTCGTCGCCATAGCGGCCACACAGCGGCCCGTTCGGGCGCTGGCGATTGGGCAGCATGTAATGGCACATGCCACCCACTGCCAGCCGGGGATGCCAGACCGTGATCGACACGCACGACCCCAGCAAGGTAGCAATCCGGGTATTGCCGCCGCCAAAGTAAAACTCGCCAGGATGCAAGAACACCGTGCGGGGATCGGTCAGGCTGTCGGCCATGGGAGCAAACATGTCAATGTGCGCCAGACAGACGATAAATGGTGGGCTTGACCAGCTGCACCCGCTCGCTGACGTTCTGCAGGGTTTCGGCGTGGCCGATAAACAGGGTGCCGCCAGGCTTGAGCCGGCTCAGCACGTTGTCCACCACCCGGCGCTTGGTTTCCAGATCAAAGTAAATCATCACGTTTCGCAAGAAAATCACGTCAAACCGGCCAATATCCGGCAGCGGGGCCAATAGATTAGCGGGTAAAAAGTGGGTGCGCTGCACCAGATGCGTCATCACCCGCATCGAGCCAGCCTGGCTGCGCACGCCGCGCAGGCAGTATTTTTTCAGCAGGGCAGGCGGAATCTCAGTCGAGCGCTCAATTGGATACACCCCCAGCCGGGCCTGGGCCACCACCCGGTGGCTGATGTCGGTGCCGACAATTTCCCAGGCCGCGTCGCCAAATTTTTCTGCCAGCTCAAACGCCAGGGTATAGGCTTCCTCGCCGGTGGAGCTGGCGGCGCTCCAGGCGCGAAATGGGGTACCGGCAGGATGGTGCGGCAGCACTTGCTCGCGCAGAAACACAAAATGCTGCGGCTCGCGAAAGAAATGGGTTTCGTTGGTGGTCAGCAGATCAATCATCCGCTGCAGCTCCACCTCGCCGCCCGCGCGGGACACCCGGTCAAAATACTCACCAAACGAGTCGATTTCCAGCTCACGCAGGCGTCGTCCCAGCCGGCCAATCAGCAGCGGTTGCTTGTTATCGGCCAGATGAATGCCGCTCTGCTGATACAGCAGGCGACGAAAACGCTCAAAATCGGCAGTCGAAATCGTGTCCAGCGCCATACGGCGGCTCCCTCCCGACGGGGTCCAGTGCCTTGACCAACCACATTGGCCAGGGGAAACGAACAGTGTGCCTGATTTTAGGACAAATGGGAAATGGCATGCGCAGGAAACCCGGCCTGTCCGGGCAAAACCAACGGCCCGCCAGGCACAAGGCCGGCGGGCCGTTAGGGAAAGGTCACACACGCAGCGTGCCGGTCAGACGGCGTGCTGGGGGCCACGCCTCACAAGGTGCTGACGCTGGTGGTGTCGATATTGTCGTGTTCGCCCAGCGAGGCCAGGGTGGCAATTTCATCCACCGACAGCACCCGCTCGATATCCAGCAGGATGACAAAATGGCCGTCCACCTTGCCCATGCCCACAATGAAATCGGCGCGAATCCGCGCGCCAAACGCCGGCGGCGGCTCGATTTCGCTGCTGGGGATGTCCAGCACCGCCGACACGCTGTCCACCAGCACGCCCAGCGTCTGGCAGCTGTCTTCGTGACGGATTTCCAGAATGATGATGCAGGTGCGCCGCGATGGAATGGTCGGCGTGTTGCCAAAGCGGGCGGCCAGATCAATCACCGGTACCACCGCACCGCGCAGGTTGATTACCCCGCAGATAAACGCCGGCACCATTGGGATTTCGGTGACCGAACCGTACTCAATAATTTCCTTGACCGTCAGAATGCCCACGCCAAACATCTCGCCGGACAGGCTGAAGGTGAGGAACTGCTGCGAACCAGCCAGGTTCGCTGTGGTGTCATGTTGTCCCATACCCAATCCTTCTGCCCTGTCAGAAACGCTCAAAATCCTGCTCATTGACCGGACCGCTCGCCAGGGGCAGCGTTGGCGGGGCGGCAGCGTGATGCGCATGCCCCTTGTTCCCAAGCGGCTTGCCGGTCGATGCCGCTTTGCTGGCCGGTCGGCTGACCTTGCGACCACCGTCATCTTGCCCCAAATGGAAGAAGGTCATCAACTCCTGCAATTGCTCGGCCTGGCTGCCCAGCTCTTCGGCAGTGGCCGCCAGCTGTTCGGAAGCCGAAGCGTTTTGCTGGGTGGCCTGATTGAGCTGACCCATGGCGCTGTTGATTTGCGACACGCCGGACGACTGCTCGGACGACGCGGCGGCGATTTCCTGCACCAGATCGGAAGTCTTGCGAATCGACGGCACCATTTCGTCCAGCAGGTTACCCGCACGCTCGGCCAGCTTGACGCTGGAACCGGCCAGTTGGCTGATTTCCTGCGCAGCCACCTGGCTGCGTTCGGCCAGCTTGCGCACTTCGGCGGCCACCACGGCAAAGCCCTTGCCGTGCTCGCCAGCGCGGGCGGCTTCGATGGCGGCGTTCAGCGCCAGCAGATTGGTCTGGTAAGCGATGTCGTCGATGATGCCAATCCGGGTGGCAATGTCCTGCATGGCGCTGGAGGTGCGCCGCACCGCATCACCGCCTTCCGCCGCCTCTTGCGACGCCTTGGAGGCCATGCCGTCGGTGACTCTGGCATTTTCGGTGTTCTGGGCAATCGATGCGGTAATCTGCTCGATGCTGGCCGTGGTTTCTTCTACGCTGGCAGCCTGCTCGCTGGACGCCTGCGACAGCGACTGCGCGGTGGCCGACACCTGAGTGGAGGCATTGGTCAGCGCGTTGGCCGAAGAACGCACCTCACCAATAATCTGCGTCAGCTTGGCCACCATATTGCGCATGGCGTCGAGCAACTGGCCGGTTTCATCGCGCGACACGCTGTTGATGCGTACATCCAGCTGGCCATCGGCCAGTTGGCCGGCGATGGCTACCGCTTCTTTCAGCGGGCGGGTAATCGAGCGGGTCATCATCACCCCGGTCAGCAGGGCAAACAGCAGCGCCAGGCCAGAGGCACCGGCCACCACTATCAGCGTCTGGTTAACCCGCTCCTGGGTGGCCAGGCCAATATGGTTGACCTGCTCGCCTTCATACTGCACCAGCTCGTTGACCGCGCCAATGTAGTTGCGGAACAGCGGACGATAGTCGGTGTACATCAGGTGCAATGCCTGCTTGTGGTCACCGGCCTTGACCAGACGATTGAGGTTGGCAACCCCGGCAAAGTACACCGCCCGGTGTTCTTCAATTGCTTTGGTAATCTGCCGCTCGCGGTCGGTGTTGGCCAGCGCAATCAGCTTGCGCGAGCCTTCTTCGATGCGCGTTTTGGCTTCCATCACTTTTTGCAGCTCGCTGTCCATGCCCTGGCTATCGCCAATCAGCATGGCGTTACGAATGGCAATGCCCGCCGCGTTGACATCGGCAATCATCTGGTTGGCCATCGCCACCTTGGGCGTATGGTCGTTGATGATGTCTTCAACATCTTCATTGATGGTGGTCAGCCGGGCCAGGGCAGTCAGCCCCACGGCCAGCATCATGACGATCAGGACGGCAAAACCGATGGCCAACCTTACGCCGATTTTCAAGTTGGAAAACACGTTATGTCCCCTTTAATTCCTACTTCAGATTACGGCTGTTTATGGGTGCGGGGGGCCGGCTCAAAGCTTCGGGCTTCACGCCGGCTGGCTCGGCGTGCCAGCAGCGGAACATCCAGAATCAGCCCCACATCGCCACTACCCAGGATGGTGGAGCCGCCAATGCCGCGCAAATTGCGGAACAGCGGACCAAGTGGTTTGATCACCGTCTGGAACTCCCCGTGCAGACGGTCAACCACCAGGCCCACCTTGTGCCCGGCATACTGCACCACCACCACACTTTGCCGTGTCGAAGGCTCGCCATCCAGTTCAAATTCCTCGCGCAAGCGCAGGAATGGCAGCACCTCGCCACGCAAATTCAGATACTCCCGCTCGCTGACTGTGGGCAGTTCGATGCACTCCACCACGGTGTCCAGCGGGACAATAAAGAAATTGTTGCCGACAGCGGTCAAAAAACCGTCAATGATTGCCAGCGTCAGCGGCAGGCGGATGATGAAGCGCGAGCCCTTGCCTGGCTGGCTTTTGATTTCCACCGTGCCGCGCAGCGACTGAATATTGCGCGCCACCACGTCCAGCCCCACGCCGCGCCCGGACAGATTGCTCACCCGGTCGGCGGTAGAAAATCCAGGACGGAAAATCAGCGCGGCAATTTCATCTTCGCTCAGCGCCTGATTGGCCGGCACCAGCCCCTGCGCCACAGCCTTGGCCAGAATCTTGTCGTAGGGCAGGCCGCCACCGTCGTCGATCACCTCGATCACCACGCTGCTGGAGTCGTGGTAAGCGTTCAGCTCAATCCGCCCGCGCGCCGACTTGCCGGCGGCCAGACGTTTTTCCTGCGACTCGATGCCATGGTCCATCGCGTTGCGCACCAGGTGCATCAGTGGGTCGCCCACTTTTTCAATCAGGGATTTGTCCAGTTCGGTGTCGCCGCCGCGAATCACCAGGCCGATATCCTTGTTCAGCTCATGGCTGACATCGCGCACCACCCGGTTGAAGCGGTTAAAGGTTTCGCCAATCTGCACCATGCGCAGCTGCAGCGCGCTGTCGCGAATGTCTTCCACCAGCCGGGACAGCAGCGATGTGGCTTCCACCAGCGCATTGGCCCCGGCCTGACGGGCCAGTTCCGTAGCGCTGGCACCGGCAATCACCAGCTCACCCACCAGATCGATCAGTCGGTCCAGCTTGTCGGCCTGCACCCGCAGCATGCGCGCTTCAGCGGCGCTGGGGCGGGCGGCTTTGGCCGGTTTGGCCGGCGGATGGTCGCCAGCCTGCGCCGGATGCGGCTGCGCCTCATGCAGCGCCATGGCCTGCGGCTCTACGGCCAGATGGCCATCAACCGGGTCCTGTTCAAGCTCGGCGACGGGTTCATCCTGAATCAGCGCACTTTGCTTGTTGATGGCCGCCGCCACCACTTCCGGGCGCACGCTCTTGTGTTCAATCAGAATCTCGCCAATGGGCGGGCTGGCGTCGGCATATGCCTTGGCCAGCTGCTGGCTGTCCAGGCCAATCGCCAGCTCCGATTCGGTCAGCGCGCCGCTGCGCACCAGCATCTCGCCCAGCAGCAGCGGATCGCCGGGCAGGGCGTTGATCAGGGCAATATAGTCTTCCGAGCGGCTTTGCGGCGGCAGGATATGCAGTTCACACTCGTCGCGGACAAAATCGAACACCGCTTCGATTTCGGCCTTGCCTACGCTGGTTTCCAGACGGATTTCAAAGCCCAGATAGCAGGCTTCCGGGTCCATCATGTTGGCGGATGGCATGCTGTCGGCCAGCATTTGCAGGTCGCGGATCTCTCCCAGCGAGGCCAGATAGCGCAAAAAGGCAATCGGGTCCATGCCGTTGCGCAACACATTTTCGCCAAAGCGCACCGAAACATGCCAGATATCTGCCGACCCACCGCCCGCTGGTGCGGCGTCGGCCAGCACCACGGCGGTGTCTGGCGCAGCTGGCGCATCAATGGCCTGCTCCAGCCGGTGGCGCAATGCCTCATCGTCGGCTTGCAGATCGGCGTCCAGCACGGTTTCGCCCCGCTCCAGCAGCCCCAGCAGCTGGCCAATATGGTCAGCGCAGTCCAGCAGCAGGCTGATGCGCGCCTCGGTAGGATTCAGCCGACCGTCGCGCAGTTGATCCAGCAGGTTTTCCACCTTGTGGGTAAACCCCTCGAGAAACGCGCACTCAACGACCCCCGCGCCCCCTTTAATGGTGTGCGCGGCGCGGAAAATGGCGTTGATGTCACTGGCGTCTTCCGGGTCGGCTTCCAGCGCCAGCAGGCCGGCTTCCATCTCGGCCAATTGCTCCCGGCTTTCCTGGACAAATACGCCGGTCAGTTCATCCATAGTTTATGCAGCCTCCACAGCAGGCTCCGCCACAACCGGTGCGGCAAAATCGCCGGTCAGACGACAAAAGGCCAGCAAGTCGGCCACAGCCGGGCTGACTGCCACAATATTCAATGCCCGACCTGCGGCGCGCGCCTCCCGGCGCAACAGCCACAGCAGTTGCAGACCGGCAGTGTCGATTTCGGCCACCTGGGACAAATCCAGGCGCAATTCACCTTCAGAGTGGTTGAATGCCTCCAGCCAGCGTTGCTTGATGGCCTGGGCGTGGTAAATGGTCAGATCGTGGTCGGCATACAGCATGGGGGCAAGCGAGGTCATGTCCGGCATCCTGTTCAGGGTTGCGAGGTGGGCAGGCCAGGCTGGCCGGCCCACTTCGGAAAAATTACGGGTATTGCATGGGTTTGGCAGAGTATGCCTTAAAAATTTGTCATTCTGGTGGCCTGTTGCTGCGACGTTGTCACCACCACGCCCGGGCTCAGCCATCCTCCATCAGCCAGATGGTTCAAACAGGGTTTGCTCCAAAGCAAGCAGGGTGCGCCTGCTTCAGCCAGCACGGGCCGTTTGCGCCGCAGGCAACCCGGTCGATGAACCTATTTTCAGCAAGCCAGACCATCCCACATTCTCTCCCGGTTGCGCAACCCTGAATCCAGCTCAGGCTGGCCTGGATCAAGTTTTTGCCCGTTCAGCAGCAGAGTTTAAACGCGATAAGGGCAGCGATGGATTGCCAGAAATGCCCATATTCAATATATAAGGCGTTTCGATAGTATGCGACTATGCCAAGCCGTATAGTTAAAGCCTATTCCTATAATTGCCCTGACATTTTGTACACTGTGGCCCATGATAGGTCATCGCATCCGGGAAGCCCGAAAACTCCGCGGCTATAATCAACAATGGCTAGCCGAGCAGGTCGGTGTTTCCCAACCCTCCGTCAGCGACTGGGAATCCGGTCGCAATGATCCCACCATGGACAATCTGGCCATGGCTGCGCGCGTGCTCGACGTTCATATTGAATGGTTGGCCACGGGCCGTGGCCAGCGTGATTATATCGAAACCGCGCCCCTGGCCACGCTCTGCCAGGATCCGCCAGAAGCCTATGTTTATACACAGAAAACCTTGATTCCACCGCCCAGCCGCCAGGAAACCCTGGAAGTATCGCGTCTGTTCCGCCGCCTGCATCCCACCCAGCGCGATTTACTGCTGGGGGTATTGCGCAGCCTGCTGGATGGCGTGTCTGAGTCAAAAGGCATTTAGCTGCCGGCCACCCGGCGCTGAATGCCAGCAAAATACCCCGCGCCCCAATTGCATCATGGCCTTGGCCCAGTAATATTCCAGCAGCACACCCAGCCAGAATGCGGCATATGCCACATTCGGAACACCCATTCTTTTTGCATGTTTATCCGGCAACCCCGACAAAAAATGGCTGAACGATTCACTCAGTATCGTTCAGCCATCGGCGATCGGCCAGCAGGACTCAGTGCCTTCAGAACAACTCTACCTTGGGTCCTTCACTGCCCGCCCCCGCGCGGGCAGTGCCGCCACCGCTCAGGGTGCGCAGATGGGTGTCGCGCTGTTGCGACATCACATACTGGTCAAACATGGCGCTCAGATGCTCGGACAACGGGGTGAAATCCATCTGTGGGTTTTCAAAGGCACGCAGCCGCTCCGCCAGCATGATGGCGTGGCTGTCCAGCCGGCGCAGGGCGGCACCCACATGCTCCAGCTGCTGGCGGGTAACGTCCTGAAACTGCACGCTGGCCAGGGTGTCCATGAACATGGACGACAGTTCGGTGCTGCATTCCTGCACGGTGGCCAGCACATTCTTGACGTTTTCCGTGGCTTCTTCGTAGCTGCGCGACAATTCGGCCATCTGTTCGGAAAACACCTTGAGAATCGCCCGTTCCTTGTCCACCTGCTGGGTGGACAGCGCGTCGCTGAACTGCTCTTCGATGGTGGTGGCCACGGCCTGAATACCCTGGTTGATCCGGGTCACCGCCTTGTCACTTTCCTGCGACAGCTTGCGCACTTCGTCGGCCACCACGGCAAAACCGCGCCCGGCTTCGCCAGCGCGGGCCGCTTCAATGGCGGCATTCAGCGCCAGCAGATTGGTCTGGGCGGCAATATCGCGGATCAGCTGCACCAGCGACTCCAGCGCCCGTGCCTCGGCCACCACCTGGCTGACCCGCTGCTGGTCGGTTTCGGCGGCGGCAATCCGGCGCTGGATGTATTCGGTCATCTTGCCGATCATCGCCCGGTTTTGCGCAATGCTGGCTTCCGAATCCTCGATGCGCTGCAGCGATTCGCTGGTGGTGCGGGTGACAAAATTGTCCAGCCGGCCCACCACCTGGTCGATGGTCTGCAGACGCTGGGTCATGTCGAAGGCAGCCGATTCGGTCTGGTCCACCACGCCGTCCAGCTGATTGCGCACCACGTCATCGAAGGTTTTCACCGCCAGCAATTCGCCAGCCACTTCGTCGGCCACCAGGCGCATTTTTTCCCGTTCTTCGCGCATGCGGGTCTGCATGTGGGCCACGCCAAACATTTCGTCGTTAAACAACGTGCGTGACACCACCAGTTGGCCCACCAGCGCGGCCATCATGGCCAGCAGGGTGCCCAGGGCATCGCCCAGCGCTACGCTGACACCCAAAGTGGGCAGCAGGCTGGCGTGGTACCAGCCATGAGCAAGAAAAACAAACCAGCAGGTCACCACGGACACACCCAGCGTCACCAGGATGGAACGCAACATGATCTGGCGCGGCTTGCGCGGGGAAGATGGCGACATGGACAGGCCTCAGCGGAGCACGAGTTTGATGGTATTGAGCAGGGATTCCGCCGTGGCCGGCTTGACCAGCCAGCCCGACGCCCCGGCGGCCTTGGCTTCGGCTCGCTTGGTTTGCTGGGATTCGGTGGTCAGGAACAAAATGGGCATGAAGCGGTAATTGGGCAGCTTGCGCACTTCCTTGATCAGCTCGATGCCATTCATGCCCGGCATGTTCAGATCGGTAATCAGCAAGTCCACCTTGACCCCGGACTGAAATTTGCGCAACGCTTCTTCGGCATTGGCGGCCTTTTCAGTTTCAAATCCGGCCTTGGTCAGAATATTGGAAATACTCAACAGAATAGTGGCGGAATCATCCACCAGAAAAATACGTTTACTCATGGTAGGGTAACTCTTTCTTCAGGTCATGGAGACGGCAACACGCAACACCAGCAGACCGGATTTCCCGGATATTGTTCGGTTGTTGCCACATGGCTCGCTCTTTAGCTTTCACCTCGCCATTACCCTGGGCCGTTACCCTGACGGCTGCCCTGGACAAAAGACGAAGTGCATTCAAGCGCCAAAACAAACGAGCATTCTACGGTGCCATCCCGATGCACAGTTGATGCCAGTCAAAATTTTGCATGAACACTGCGCGACTTAAGCACTGATTTGACCGCTTGGCAACCGTAAAACTACGGATTCCCCTACGGCAGTGCCATCGAAAAATCGGAAAACAGGGGAAACGTCTTTCAGAATAGCCCGACCTGCCAGAAAATCCAGCGTCATCCCATGCTCGGAGGCACGCGCATGATGGCATGGCACGCGGCTCAGGAGAAGGGGTTTACTCGTGCATCAGCCCTGTCTCCAGGCCGATTTGCGGCGCATTCAGGCACAATCCGGCCTGGCTGCCGGCAGAAAAACCGTCACCCGCAAACCCGCGCCCTGATGGCCGTGACTGAGCTGAATCTGTCCATGCAAGGCCTGCACGCACTCGGCCACAATCGCCAGACCCAGGCCGCAGCCGGTTTCCTGGCTCTGGCCCAGCACCCGGTAAAACCGCTCGAATACCCGCTCGCGCTCGCTGACGGCAATGCCAGGGCCGTTGTCTTCCACGCTGAGTAGCCAGCCACCTTCGGCGCAGGTCACCCCCAGGGTGATCTGCCCGCCGGGCTGGGTGTAACGAATGGCATTGTCGGTCAGATTCACCAGTAATTCATGCACACACAGCGCCTGGCCAACAATCCACGCCGATGCCACCTCGGCGTCCAGCGCCAGATCCTGCTGGCGCGCGCGCGCCAGCGGTGCCATTTCCAGCGCCAGCTCACGCACCATCGCCACCAGCTCCAGCCGCTCGCCAGGCAGATGGCTGTGATCTGGTTCCAGCCGTGACAGAGACAGCAGTTGATTGGCCAGGCGGATGGTCTGGCCGGTATGGGCATGCAGTGCGGTCACCACCTCGCGCAGCGCCACCGGGTCGGTCTGTCGCAGGGCAAATTCAGCCTGGGTGTTCAGCAAGGTGAGTGGGGTGCGCAGCTGGTGCGAGGCGTCGGCAATAAAGCGTTGCTGCAGCCCACGCTGGGCAGACAGACGATGCATGTACTGGTTGAGCGCCGCCACCAGCGGCGACAGTTCGCTGGGCACGGTGTGTTCTGGCAGCGGCGTCAGCGAGGTGGCGTCACGCTGCAAGATGGCGTCGCGCAGACGCAAGACCGGGCGCATGCCGCGAGCTAAGCGCATCCCACAGGATGCTATGGTTGACATCCTCCCCCGCCTAAAGTCGGGGGATTCCTACGGCGCTCATCCCGGCATCTAGCCGGCATAAGTCGCTTCGGCGGGTTCCTGCTGCTGGCGGCATGACTGCACCGCTCACTTCACAGGCTAACCGGGCGTGTCCCGCCCTTAGCACATTGATCGCGCCGACCAGATCGGCGTTTTCCTTAAAACCGCATTCAACACACTGGAACCGGGCTTGCGTCTGGCGGTTGTCCGCCGACACATGGCCGCAGCACGGACACGTCCGGCTGGTGTTCTGCGCCGGCACGGCGATGAGATGTCCACCGTTCCACGCCAGCTTGTAGTCCAGTTGCCGCCTGAACTCGGCCCATCCCTGATCCAGAATGGCCTTGTTCAGCCCGGATTTTGCCCGAACGTTCTTGCCCGGTGTTTCGGTTGTACCTGCCGCCGACCTGGACATATTCCGCACCTGCAAGTCCTCGATACACACCATCGCGTGGTTTTGGCTGATCGTGGTCGTGGCTTTGTGCAGGAAGTCGCGGCGGGCGTTGCCGATGCGGGAATGGATGCGCTGGACGCGGGTTTTCGCCTTCTTCCAGTTGTGGCTGAACTTGGTCTTGCGGCTCATGGCCTGTTGCGCTTTGCGCAGCGCCGTTTCATGCCGCCTGAAGCTGTTGAGCGGTGCGTAGAACGTGCCATCCGAGAGCGTGGCGAAGCGCACCACGCCCAGGTCGATGCCGACTGAACCGCCGTTGGGTATCGGCTGTTCGACCTCGCGTTCGGTCTGGATCGAGACGAAGCACTTGCCTGCCGACAGGCTGACGGTCACGTTTTTCACCGCACCCAATACTTCCCGGCTGTTGCGGTAGCGCAGCCAGCCGAGCTTGGGCAGGAAGATTCGGCTGTTGGCCTGGTCGAGCTTGATCTGTTTCGGGTCTGGATAGCGGAAGCTGTCGGACTGGCCCTTATTCTTGAAACGCGGGAAGTCGGCCCGCTTGGCGAAGAAGTTGGTGTAAGCACGCTCCAGATCCTTGAGCGTTTGTTGCAGCGGATGAACGGGCGCATCGGCCAGCCACGGCGTTTCAGATCCATTGCGCCACTCGGTGAGCAGCTTGCACAGCCCTGCGTAGCCAAGCTTCTTCTTGCCTTGCTCGTAGCGCTCCTTTTGCAACGCCAGCGCCTTGTTGAACACGAAGCGACACGACCCGGCGAAGCGGCGCATGTCGCGCTGCTGTTCGCCGGTCGGCATCAGTTCGTATTTGTAGGCTTGAAGGCGTTGCATACTGGTATTTTATACAGCCCACCCCCATCGCCGGCTGAATGGCCAGATCAGCGAGGTGCGCGATGGTCGCGCCAGGATCAGCGGCGAGGGTTGGTCGTTCTGGGGCAGCCTGCGTGGCGACGCCCAGCCCGGCCGCGCCGCCACGGCGATGATCCGCCTGGAGCGCGTGCGCGTGGCCGACGGCCCCGGCGACAACCACATTGCCCTGCCGCTGGTGACATCAATGTTCCTTGGCGACCGCTGGGAATACCTGTTCCACCCCGGCCACACCCGGCTGCGCGCCTACGGCGAACGGGCGCTGGGGGCGGGCGAGCACTGGCTGGCGCTGCCAGAACAGGATGTATGGATTTTTCCGGGCTGATACTAACGATAGCTGGCGGGCACCAGGATCCCCTCCTGGTACCCGCCAGCCTCTGCATCCCCAGCCTTGTGGCGGGCCGGCTTGATCCCGGCGTTGGCCCGCCATTTTTTTCACTTCCCCGAATCGGGCATGCGATGATTCCGGAGATGAATGTGCCCCGTGCTGGAGAATGTGATGTCTGTCCGGAGTGTTCCGACTGTTGTGCAACTGTTTACCGGGTTTTCCACCGTCGCCCTGTCCGGGTTTGGCGGCGTACTGCCCATCACCCGCCGCACCCTGGTGGAAAAACGCGGCTGGCTGGATGAAGCCGAATTCGTTGAACTGCTCAGCCTGGGTCAGTTATTGCCTGGCCCGAATATTGTCAACCTGGCGGTGATGCTGGGCGACCGCCGCCGGGGCCTGCCCGGCGCGCTGGCAGCAGTGGCCGGCCTGTTGACCGGCCCGCTGATCGTGGTGCTCAGCCTGGCCACCCTGCACCAGCGCTATGGCCACCTGCCGGTGGTGCAGCACGCCATCAGTGGCATGGCTGCCGCTGCCTGCGGTCTGCTGGTGGCCATGGGCCTGAAAATGGCCTGGCTGCACCCGAAAAACCCACGCACCGTGGCCGTGGCGCTGCTGGCCATGGCCGCCATCGCCGGACTGGGCTGGCCCTTGCTCAAGGTGCTGCTGATTGCCGGCCCGATGGCGCTGCTCTGGGCGGCACGCGAGGAGCGCTGACATGCACGACGAAAGCCTGTGGCCAGAAATTGCCTGGCTGTGCCTGATGATTTCGCTGATGGCCATTGGCGGTGCCAACGCCATGGTGCCGGAGATTCACCGCTATGTGATCGAGCAGCGCGGCTGGATGCGCGGCGACGAATTCGCCGCGCTGTTTGCCATTGCCCAGGCCTCGCCCGGGCCGAATGTGCTGTTTATCACCCTGATTGGCTGGAAAGTGGCCGGCTGGCCGGGGGCGGTGGCATCCACGGTAGCCATGTGTGGCCCCTCGTCCACCCTGGCGCTGCTGGCGGGCCGTGCCATGGCGCGCAACCCGCAAGCGCGCTGGCGGCGGGTGATCAAATCCGGTCTGGCCCCGCTGACCATCGGCCTGATTCTGGCTGCCGGCTGGGTACTCACCCGCAACACCGTGCACAGCTGGGCCGATGCCGCGCTGTGCGCCGTGGCGGTGGCGGCCTCGCTGCACGGGCGCATCAACCCGGTGTGGCTGATTGGCCTGGGTGCGGCGGCGGGAGTGATAGGGGGCTAAAGCACAGGTAAGACACACAATTGATATTGCAATAATCCGAAGGGCATCACCCCACCGAGGACGCCCTTCTCCTGACCGGGCCATCCGCCTGGGTCAGGCAGGAATCCGGGCAGGGCGGCTACCCGCCACCCTGCCCATCCGCGTCGGGGCAATACGCTCCGACATCCTGGAGCCAGGCACAAAACACCTTTCAAGGTGTGGCGCTGGGCCGTACTGCATGCAGCTACGGCAGGCCACACACGATTGCGTTTTGTGCCGCGCTCAGTGTGTTGAAAAAGAAGGTCTCTGAAAAATGGAAATTTCAGTTCAGCAGTTTGCCGGGATTGCACATTGCTTTCCCTTGCAACGCGGCAATTTGACATCCTCCCCCGCCTAAAGTCGGGGGATTCCTACGGCGCTCATCCCGGCATCGAGTCGGCATGAGTCGCTTCGGTGGGTTCCTGCTGCTGGCGGCATGACCGCACCGCTCACTTCACAGGCGATCCGGGCTACGGTTTCCCGCCCGGCGGAAGCGTCCGCCGTGTCCTGCCCTTCGTCTCGCAATCGTTGCATCCCGCGAGACAGGATGTTGATCGCGCCGACCAGATCGGCGTTTTCCTCGAAACCGCATTCCACACACTGAAACCGTGCCTGCGTCTGGCGGTTGTCCGCCGACACATGGCCGCAGCACGGACACGTCCGGCTGGTGTTCTGCGCCGGCACGGCGATGAGATGTCCACCGTTCCACGCCAGTTTGTAGTCCAATTGGCGGCGGAACTCGGCCCATCCTTGATCGAGGATGGACTTGTTCAGGCCGGACTTGGCCCGAACATTTCTTCCCGGTGCATCTGCCGTGCCTGCTGCCGACCTGGACATGTTCCTCACCTGCAAGTCCTCGATACACACCATCGCGTGGTTTTGGCTGATCGTGGTGGAGCACTTGTGCAGGAAGTCGCGGCGGGCATTGCCGATACGGGAATGGATACGCTGGATTCTGGACTTTGCCTTCTTCCAGTTGTTGCTGAATCTGGTCTTGCGGCTCATGGCCTGCTGCGCTTTGCGCAAGCGGGCTTCGTGTCGCTTGAAGCTGTTGAGCGGGGCATGAAAGGTGCCATCCGAGAGCGTGGCAAACCGTGCAATGCCCAGGTCGATGCCGACTGCACCGCCCTGCGGGATGGGCTGCTCGACCTCGCGTTCGGTCTGGATCGACACGGACCATTTGCCGCAGGACTGGCTGACGGTCACGTTTTTCACCGCACCCAACACTTCCCGGCTGTTGCAGTAGCGCAGCCAGCCGAGCTTGGGCAGGAAGATTCGGGCATTGGCCTGGTCGAGCTTGATCTGTTTCGGGTCTGGATAACGGAAGCTGTCGGACTGGCCCTTCTTCTTGAAACGCGGGAAGTCGGCCCGCTTGGCGAAGAAGTTGGCGTAAGCGCGCTCCAGGTCCTTGAGCGTCTGTTGCAGCGGATGAACCGGCGCATCGGCCAGCCACGGCGTTTCAGATCCATTGCGCCACTCGGTGAGCAGCTTGCACAGCCCTGCGTAGCCGAGCTTCTTCTTGCCTTGCTCGTAGCGCTCCTTTTGCAAGGCCAATGCCTTGTTGAACACGAAGCGGCACGAGCCAGCAAAGCGGCGCATGTCGCGCTGCTGTTGGCCGGTCGGCATCAGTTCGTATTTGTAGGCTTGAAGGCGTTGCATACGGGTATTTTTACAGCCCACCCCCATCGACGGCAAGGACGGCTACGCCGTCCGCGCTATCCTTCCTCGCCCTGAACGGTGGGGCTTGCCGTGCACCGGGTCAATCTGTCAATGGTGAGTGACACGTCCGATACTGACACGGTCCTGGCCGACCCAAGCACCACGCAGGATACCCCCAGCCGCTACCGGGTTGATGGGCCGCGCCAGGTGATGCATCTGCGCACCACCCTGCCCGCTCAGCGACACGCCAGTGCCGCCAGCACGGCGTCGCTGAGTGCCGCCGGGTGGGCCGTGATGCGCAGCAGGTGATTGGCCGCCGGGTGCGGCGGTCGGTGCAGGGCAATCCCCTGCGCCAGCAAAGCCTGCTGGATGCGCTCGGCTTCCTGGCTGTCGGCGCAGGCCAGGCAGACAAAGTTGGTCGATGACGGAAACGGCTGCCGGCCACGCGCCAGCAAGGCGGCGCTCAGTTGTTCACGCAGCTGCAGCGTATGCTGGCACAGGGCCGGCGCGTAAGCCGGATCGGCCAGCACGGTCTGCGCGGCCGCCTGCGCCCAGCTGGACAGGGCAAACTGCGGGCGAATCTGGTCTGCCTTGGCTATCAGGCTCGCCTCGCCCAGCGCATAGCCCACTCGCAAGCCGGCCAGCGCATACGCCTTGGACAAGGTGCGCAAACGCAGTGTGCCCGGCAACACCCCAGCTGGCGGAGCCTTGGCCGGGTCGATGAACTCCACATAGGCTTCATCCAGCAGCAACAGCGTGTCCGGATTCAGCGCGGCACGCAACGCCAGAATCACCTCTGCCGGCCAGGCGTAGCCGGTTGGGTTATCCGGATTGGCCAGATACAGCACCGCCGCGCGCTCCGCGTTGGCGGTTGCCACCAGCGCCGCCCAATCCGGGCGCAGGCCCTGTGCATATGGCTGGTAAGGCACCTCCACCAGCCGCGCGCCCACCCCTTCGGCAAAATAACGAAAAGTCGGATAACTGCCCGCCGTGGTCACCACCGGATCGCCAGGATTCACGCACAGCCGCAAGGCCAGCAGAATCAGGCTGTCTGCTCCGGCGTCGATCACCACCTGCTCGGGCTGGCAGCCGGCCAGGGTGGCCAGTTGCTCGCGCAGCGCCAGTGCATACGGGTCGGGATAGAGCCGGGCCAGATCCGCCAGCGCCGGGCCAAAGGCCGCCACCAGCGGCGACGCCGGCTCGGCCAGGCCTTCGTTGGAGCCAATGCGCACCGGCACGGCATGGCCCAGCCGACGCTCCAGCTTCACAATGCCGGGAAAGGGGTTGACGATGGTGTGTTCGGCCAGATGGCGGGCGTAACGAGGCATGCAGACGACTCCTGACAGACTGCGCCCAGGCGGCGCAATGGACAAGGCGTCAGTATCGCCCAGCCCGCGAGGGCGCGCATGTCCGGAATGTGCTGAGCTTATGCAGAGGAGGGGGGATGCAGCGGCAGGCGGCCTTGCCAGGCGGTGACGCACAGCGCCCGGCAAGGCAAGACGGCTTAATCCTGCAGGCGGAATTCCGCGCTGCGTGCGTGCGCGGTCAGGCCTTCACCGTGGGCCAGGGTGCTGGCGATGCGGCCCAGCGTCTGTGCGCCAACGGCGGACACTTCAATCAGGCTGGTGCGCTTCTGGAAGTCGTATACCCCCAGCGGGCTGGCAAAGCGGGCGGTGCGGCTGGTGGGCAGCACGTGGTTGGGGCCGGCACAGTAGTCGCCCAGGCTTTCCGAGGCAAAGCGGCCCATGAAGATGGCACCGGCGTGCTTGAGCTTGGGCAGCCAGGCCGCTGGCTCGGCCACCGACAGCTCCAGATGTTCCGGGGCAATGAAGTTGGCAATCTGGCAGGCTTCATCCAGGTCAGCCACCTGAATCAGCGCACCGCGACCCGACAGCGAGGCGCGGATGATGTCCTGGCGCGGCATCTCCGGCAGCAGGCGCTCGATACTGGCACGCACACGGGCAATAAAGTCGGCATCCGGACACAGCAGGATGGCCTGGGCGATTTCGTCGTGCTCGGCCTGGCTGAACAGGTCCATGGCAATCCAGTCCGGGTCGGTCTGGCCGTCGCAAATCACCAGGATTTCCGACGGGCCGGCCACCATGTCGATGCCAACCACGCCAAACACCCGGCGCTTGGCGGCGGCCACGTAGGCGTTGCCGGGGCCGGTGATCTTGTCCACTGCCGGGATGGTTTCGGTGCCGTAGGCCAGCGCGGCCACCGCCTGGGCACCGCCGACGGTGAACACGCGATCCACGCCGGCAATGCGCGCGGCGGCCAGCACGATGTCGTTACGTTCCCCGCCCGGAGTCGGTGCCACCATAATGATTTCGCCCACGCCGGCGACCTTGGCCGGGATGGCGTTCATCAGCACCGACGACGGGTAGGACGCCTTGCCGCCGGGTACATAAATGCCGACGCGGTCCAGCGCGGTGACTTGCTGGCCCAGCCGGGTGCCGTCAGCCTCGGTATAGCTCCACGACTGCATCACCTGGCGCTCATGGTAGCTGCGCACGCGCTCGGCAGCGGCTTCCAGCGCGGCGCGGGTGGCGGCGGGCAGGCGTCGCAGCGCGGCGTCGAGTTCCGCCTGACTCAGCTCCAGCTGGCTGGCGTCGGACACGCTCAGGCGGTCGAAGCGGGCGGTATATTCCATCAGCGCGGCGTTGCCACGGGTTTGCACGTTGGCAATGATCTCGGCCACGGCATGGTCCACCGCCGGGTCCTGCGCGGTTTCAAACGCCAGCAAGTGGTGCAGCGCGGCGTCAAAGCCAGGCTGACGGGAATCAAGCAGATGCATCATGTCGGGTATCCAGCTAAAGGAATGTTAAACAAGGTCATCGCACCCGCTGCAAAAACAGGGGGGAAGGGGCAGGCTGCGCGGCGCACCAAGGCGGATGGAGGCAAGCGGGCGCGGCACCCGGTTACGACAGGCCAACCTTGACCCCCAGCGCCACCAGCACCCCGCCCAGCAGGCGGTCGATGCGGCCCTGCACCCGGCGCAGGCTGCCCAGCACGGCAGGATGCTGCACCGCCAGCACCACCAGCGGCCAGTACACCACCCCCAGCAGCAGGATGATCAGGCCGATCAGGGCTTTTTCGGCCAGGCTGGAATCAGGGCGCAGCAGCTGGGTGAACACGCTGAAGAAAAACAGCGTGGCCTTGGGGTTGAGCAGATTGCACAGCAGGCCCTCCCAGAACGCCCGCCGCAGGCTGACCGGCTGGCGTGGGTGTGCCGTCGGACCGTCGCCCAGCGCGTCGGTGCGGCTGAACAGCGCCTGCACGCCAATCCAGATCAGGTAGCCGGCCCCCGCATACTTGAGCAGGCCAAACAGCCAGGGCGTCTGGGCGATGATCAGCGCCAGACCCAGAATGCAATAGCTCATGTGCACGGCAATGCCCAGATTGATGCCCAGCGTGGTCATCAACGCCGCCTGGCGCGAATGGCGCGCGGCGTTTTTCACCACCAGCACAAAATCCGGGCCTGGGCTGACCATGGCCAGGGTGGCAATCACCGTCACGGTAAGGGCGGATTCCCACATTGGGCGTCTCCTGACGATCCGGCCTGCGCCGGATTCAGCGGGTGAGCGTGGCCGCGAAGGCGTCGATCACCGGGCGGATGGCGGCGTGCTTGAGCTTGAGCGCCGCCTGGTTGACGATCAGTTGCGAGCTGATGTCGAGA
The DNA here is from genome assembly GCF_002002905.1 of Aquaspirillum sp. LM1. Taxonomy (NCBI): domain Bacteria; kingdom Pseudomonadati; phylum Pseudomonadota; class Betaproteobacteria; order Neisseriales; family Aquaspirillaceae; genus Aquaspirillum; species Aquaspirillum sp. LM1. Next base: position 3,360,296 of record NZ_CP019509.1, read on the forward strand.
ATATGCTCGACCGGGGTCAGGTTATTGGCTTTCAGCGTGCCACCGGTAGACACCAGATCGACAATCGCATCGGCCAGCCCCACCAGCGGGGCCAGCTCCATCGAGCCATACAGCTTGATCACGTCCACATGCACGCCCTTGGCGGCAAAGTGTTCGCGGGCAATATTCGGGTACTTGGTGGCCACCGACAGGCGCGCGCCATGCTGCACGGCGGCGGCGTAGTCAAAGCCATTGGGCGCAGCCACCATCATCTTGCAGCAGGCAATGTTCAGGTCCAGCGGCTGATAGAGGCCAGCACCGCCATGCTCGATCAGCACATCGCGCCCGGCAATGCCCAGGTCGGCTGCGCCGTGTTGCACATAGGTGGGGACATCGGTGGCGCGCACAATCACCAGCCGGACGTCGGGCTGGTTGGTGGCCAGAATCAGCTTGCGGGAGGATTCCGGGTCTTCGGCGGGGATGATGCCAGCCGCAGCCAGAAGCGGCAGCGTTTCATCAAAGATCCGCCCCTTGGAGAGGGCAATGGTGAGCATGCGGGCAGCGCCGTATCAAGCAAAACCCCGATTTTAGCGGGATCAGGCCGAAATGGACAGGCCGGATGCCGCGCCCAGGGCGTTTCGGGGCGGGCGCAGGCCGGCACCCTGCCGCGTGTGCCGCAGCCAGTGCCTTGGGGAAGCACTGATTTATTCAGAAAAATCGTGTTTGCCAAAAGCAAAACCCAGCAAAATCAACACCCTGGATTCCCGCCTTTGTGGGAATGACGATTTTTTCAGCGTTTCCTCAGCAAAGTATTCTCTCGGTGCATTTGGCACGACCCTCAATCAATATGCCAAAGCATAATTCTGACAACATCCCCTCAAAAACAAGCATCCACACCATCATCACGCTTCTTGCCGCATTGCGCCAAAACAAGCAGCCAGCATATGCTCGGATCACATAATTAAAAAGCATAATTCTGACAACCAACCCGGCTTAATCTCGATCAGACAAGGAAAAGCCCGACGCACAAAACCATTTTATTTGTAGGGATACTTCGATCCTGCTACCCTGCCAGCGCCGGATAACCATGTATTTGTATCGCAAAGCAATTTTATTTCATCCTGAGCGCGGTATAATTCGGCTAATATTCAGAACAATCATCTTCCGCCACGCCTGCCAAGGATACGCTGATTCATTCAGAAAAACCGTGTTCGCCAAAATTAAAACATAGCAAAATCAACATCCTGGCCTCCCACCCTCGCGGGAATGGTGGTTTTTTCAGCGTCCCCCTAAATTCACGCCCGCTAAATTGTTGAGGAGCTTCAAATTGGCCCATTTGCCAAACCAACTGCGTTTCCCGCCAGGGCATTGGACCAGGGGGGCGGTGTTGTTGTGCGTCAGCAGTCTGGCCATGGCGCAGGAAGTGCCAGGTATTCCCGCGCTGGACCGCCAGGTGGATGAAGCGTTTCGTCAGGTGCTGAAAACCCCGGCCAACCATGAAATCGGCCTGCAATACGCCCGGCTGCTGATTGCCGCCGGCAATTACGAAGGCGGCGTGGCCGCGCTGGAGCGTCTGCTGCTGAACGCCGACCCGCAGCCGGCCATCCGGGTGGAGCTGGCGGTGCTGTACTACCGGCTGGGCTCATACCAGATGTCGGAAAGCCTGTTGCGTCAGGCACTGGACGACGCCCGGCTGGCCAGCGAACAGCGCACGATGGCGCAAACCCTGCTGCGCGATGTCAGCGCCCGCAATCAGCCCTCGCAGCTGACCGGGGTGGTGATGCTCGGCGTGCGCCGGCAAAGCAACCCCAGCGCACGCAGTGACGCCGCGCAGGTATACGCCGCCGGCAGCCTGACGCCGCTGGCCGAAGGGATCAAGCCCAAGGCTGACACCGATGTGCAGCTGACCGCCCGGCTGGACCACCGCTACGACCTGGGCTGGCAGAACGAAGCCGCGCTGGTCAGCTCGCTGGTGGGGCAGATCACCGACTACCAGTCATCCACTGGCCGGCAACTGCGCGCCAATCAGGAAGACCCTTACGATCTGGCCTTTGGCGAGCTGACCACCGGGGTGCGCTTCAAGCCGGCAGCCATTGCCCTGCCTGGCCTGCGCGTGCGCCCCTACCTGATTCTGGCCGAGCTGGCCGCGCAAGGGCATCGCTACCTGAGCAACCGTGGGCTGGGGCTGGACGCAGACTACCAGATTGACGAAAAAACCCTGGCCAGCGCCACGTATGAATATCGTCGCACCCACTACGCCAACCGGGTGGATGTGCCCGCCGCCGAGCAGCTGAGCGGCCCGGACAACCATCTGCGTCTGCAACTGAGCCGGGAAATCGCCCCTGGCCACCTGCTCAGCGCCGAACTGGGCTTGCGCCATCACCAGACTGGCCGGGCCTACTATGATTACAACGGCCAGGAGCTGCGCATCACCTATTCCACCAGCTACGCCAGCCCGCTGTCCGGCGTGGCCGGCGGCTACTGGAGCAACGCACTGTGGGCCGGGGCTGGGCAACGCAAGTATGGCGCGGCGGATCCGGACATCCACGCGGGCGTGTCGCGCAAGGACAATGACTGGCGCGTGGGGGCCAGCCTGTCGGTGCCGATCAGCAGCAGCTGGTCGGTGCTGATGCAGCTGGAACACGTCAAAACCCATTCCAACCTGGCCAACTACCAGGCCAAGAACACCTCGCTGATGGGCGCGGTGGCTTACCGTTTCTGAATCGACCCCATATGCCTTTTTACCTGACGCAATCCGGCGCTGATCGCCCAAGGAGTTTGCCATGAGCCCACCCTTTTACCGCGACTGGTGGCTCGCCGCCGCGCTGACCAGCACTGCGCTGCCGGTGGGCATTGCCCAGGCAGCGGACATTCCGGCACCCGTGGGCGTGGTCACCGCGCTCAGCCCGAGCAGCACGCCCGCCGATGGCGGCAATACCCTGCACGTGGGCAGCGACATCACCCCGGGCATGCGTCTGCACACCCAGAGTGATAGTCCGCTGCATGTGCTGTTTCTGGATCAATCGGCGCTGACGCTGGGCCCGGATTCGGAACTGACCATCGATGAATTCAGCTACGACGCCGACGCCCGGCAAGGGCAGATTCGCCTGGGGCTGAACAAAGGCTCGTTGCGGATTGTCGGCGGCCATATCAGCAAAAATAACGCGGCAGTGATCACCACGCCGGATGCCACGGTGGAAGTGCTGGGCGGCATCACCCTGGTGTCGGTGTCCGGCGGCGGCACCCAGTCTACTTTCCTGTTTGGCCAGCAAATGCGGGTGAGCAATGGCAGTGGCTCGCAAACCGTCACCCGGCCAGGTTTTTCGGTGCGCAGCAACAGCAATGGCCCGTCTGCGCCCACCCGGATGGAACCCCAGCAGCTGACCAACCAGCTGACCCAGCTGGAGCGGACCCAGGCCCGTCCCAACCAGCCGCCACCACCACCCACCCCGCCGCAACCGCTGGTCAGCCTCAGCGACCGGCCCGGCAGCCCCAACCTGCCCGAGCAGCAGCTGGCACCAGACCGCGTGCGCACCAATACCGACAGCACGCAGCAGGCCAACCCCACCCTGGTGCTGAACACGCTGCTCAACAGCAATTCCAGCACCATTCAATCCTGATGGCCAGCGGGCAGACACTCCGCTGACGATCGTTTTTCCCAGCCAGGCAGGCGAGCATGCGTGTTCTTTTTGTGTCCAACTACCCTCACCTGCCTGACATTCACGGCGGCTTGCAAACCACCACCCACGACCTGTGCCTGGCAATTCAGGCCATGGGCGGCCATGCCGCCGTGCTGTGTGGCCAGCCCAACGCCAGCGCCACACCCCTGAGTCAGGACAGCCAACTGGGCTATCGGGTGATGCGCGCGCACCACCCAGAAACCGCGCTGGCCGAGGCAGCGGCAAGCTGGCACGCCGAGGTGATAGTGGTGCAAACCGGAACCAGCCTGCTGCCGATGGTGATTCGCAGCCTGGCCACCGGCCTGCCCACGGCGGTGTACCTGCACAATGTGGAAACCCACCAGCTGGCCGGCACGCTGACCCCCGATCCCTCGCTACGCTACTTTGCCAATTCCGACTTTACCGCCCAACGCTGGCGGGCGCTCAGCGGCATCGACTGCTGCGTGATTCCACCGATTGTCGACCCCGAACGCTATCTGGTAGCGCACACTGGCGAGCAGGTGCTGTTTATCAATCCAACGCCAATCAAGGGGGTGGAAATCCTGTTTGCCCTGGCCGCCGCCTGCCCGGAGCTGCCGTTTCTGGTGTACGAAAGCTGGCATCTGGCCCCGGCCTGGCGTGAGCATTGCCTGGTGCGCGCCCAGGAGCTGGGCAATATCCACTGGTGTGCGCCCACGCTGGACATGCGTGAAGCGTATGCCCAGGCCAAGGTGCTGCTGATGCCGTCGATCTGGGAAGAATCGTTTGGCCGCACGGTGATCGAGGCCCAGCTCAATGGCCTGCCGGTGCTGGCCAGCCACCGGGGCGCGCTGCCGGCGCTGGTGGGCGAGAGCGGCATCACGCTGGACCCGCACGCGCCCATGGCCCACTGGGCGCAAGCACTGCGCCAACTGTACGCCACCGCCCCCGACTACCACCACACCGCCCGCCAACGCGGCATGCGCCACGCCGCATCCACCCCGCTGGTGGTGGGCCGGCTGCTGACCGAACTGGCGCTGCACGCCGCTGCGCGCGCGCCGCACTGAGCCGCCGACGCCCCATTTACCGCTGACTTAACAAGGATGATTACCGATGCCTGCCCAAGCGCACACCCAGCCGTTATTTGCCACGTATCCCCGGCCTGCGCGCCAGGACTGCAGTTTTTATCACTCGTTTGACCTGGCTGAAGGCGAGGTCATCGGTCAGTGGGATTTGCGCCAGCATGCCGCCCAATACCTGGGTGGAGTGAGCCTGGATCAGCGCTCGGTGCTGGAAGTGGGGCCGGCCAGTGGTTTTCTGTCGTTTTACATGGAAAGCCAGGGCGCTCGCGTCACCTGCGTGGAACCGCCGCTGTCCTACCTGTGGGATGCCGTGCCGTTCGAGGGCTACGACTTTGCCGCCTGGCGGCGTGAATTCACCGCCGAAATCCAGAAGGTGCGCAATTCGTTCTGGTATGTCCACCACGAAAAACACTCGCACGTGCGGCTGCTGGAAACCGACCCAAACCAGATTCCGGCTGAAGCCGGGCAGTTTGACATCGGCCTGCTGGCCTCAGTGCTGCTGCACTGCCGCCGCCCGTTCGACCTGCTGGAAAGCGTGGCCAGGCGCACCGAACGCACGATGATCATCACCGAAGTATGGAACCCGACGCTGGGCGACGGGCCAGTGTGCATGCTGCTGCCGCATCAAGGCATGAAACAGGTGCACACCTGGTGGCATTTCACCCCGCAGTTTTTCATTTCGGCGCTGGGCATTCTGGGCTTTACCGACGCGCGGGTGAGCTTTCACACCCAGGGCCAGCCGGCAGAAGGCCGCGAAGTCACCCTGTTCACCGTGGTGTGTGAACGCCCCTTGTCAACTTCCCCCCAGCGCTGACCATGCACGCACCGAATCCTCTCGACCCCCTGCTTGAACACGCCTGGCAATGCAGTGCGGCTGGCGATGTCGCCAGCGCGCTGCAACTGGCGCAACAAGCCTACGCCCAGGATCCAGGCCACGCCCCTGCCGCCACGGCGCTGGGCTATTTTCTGCTGCATGCCGGCCAGCATGAGGCAGCCCACGCGGTGCTGGAACCTGCGGCCCGACAGTGGCCCCAGTCGGCCACCCTGCAGTGGTATGCCGGGCTGGCCCAACGCCAGCTGGGCCACGCCGAATCGGCCATCACACTGCTGCGCTGGGCCTGCACCCTCGACCCCAGCTTGCACGACGCCGCCTTTACCCTGGCCTGGGCGCTGCACGACCATGGCGAACAGGAAGAAGCGCTGTACTGGGCCCACCATGCGCTGGCCGCCCAGCGCAGCGCGCCGCGCCTGCTGCAAACCGGCTGGCTGCTGCAACGCACCGGACAGCATGCCGCCGCCGTCGAACACTATCAGCACGCCATGGCCGGCTATCGCGCCGATGCCGCTGAACAGCGCCAGCTGCACCTGCAACTGGCCGAGTGCCAGCTGCTGCTGGGACACAGCACGCAGGCCGGGGACACCCTGGAAGCCGGTCTGCGCCGCTTTCCGGACGACCCCGGCCTGCTCACCACCCTGGCGCATCTGCAGTGGCAGCGCGGCGACCGGCTGGCGGCGATTGCCCTTGCCCGGCAACTGACCGAGCTCGACCCGGAACGGGTGGCCAGCTGGCACCTGCTGGGCGCGTTCCTGCAGGATTCCGGCGACTGGCTGGCAGCCGACCCCTGCTTTGACCAGGTGCAGCGACGCGACCTCAGCCAGAGCGATGCGCTGTTCCGCCGCGCGCAGATTCAGGCGCGCGCCGGCAGGCCGATCGACGCGCAATGGCTGCTGCAACAGGTGCTGCACCATCAGCCCGACGCCCAGCCAGCGCAAACGCTGATGGCGCAGGTGCTGCTGGACATGCGCCAGGCCGACGAGGCGCGCCGCTTGCTGCTGCGCTGGCTGCGCGCCGCCCCCCGCCACAGCGAACGCTGGCGTTTGCTGGCCATCGCGCACCAGCAGCGCGGTCGCCCGGCGCTGGCGCGCCGCGCCCTGCAGCGCGCCCTGCGCCTGGATCCCGACAATATCGAAGCCCTGCGCCTGCTGGCCTGGGTGGCGCTGGCGCAACACGACCGCCCGGCGGCAGTCCACGCCGCCAACCAGCTGCTGGCCCGCCGGCCTGACGATGTCAGCACGCAGATTCAGGCGGCGTTTGTCCATGCCATGGCCGGCGACCGCGCACTGGCGGCGCGCTGCGCCGAACAGGCGGTGGCCCATGCGCCAGACAACGCCGAAGCCTGGCGCGCGCTGTCGCAGGTGCGCTACCAGCAGCAACGGCTGCATGAAGCAGAAGCAGCCATTGAAATCGCCCTGCAACTGGCCCCCGACCGGCTGGACAGCCTGCGCCAGCTGGGCTGGATTCTGATTGCCCGGCAACGGCTGGGGCATGCCGAACTGGCATTCCTGCGCGTGCAGGCGCTGACCCCGGACGACCCGGTGGCGCTGCTCGAACTGGCCGAAGTGCGGCTGCGCGCCGGCCTGTTTGCTGCCGGACTGGCCAGCATCCACGCCCTGAAGGCGCTCGGCCCGCTGTCTGCGCCAGCCCAACTGACCCAGGCGCGGCTGCTGATCGAAGGCGGCCAGGCGCTGCAGCAAGCCCAATGGCACGCCGACGCATTGGCCATCTGTCGCCGCCTGCTGGCCGACCCGGCCCGACTGGGCGACGCCGCCGAGCTGCTGGCACGCCTGCGCGGGCTGGGGGTGGAAGCCGCCCGGCCACTGTGCGCCATGCTGCCGCACTCGCTGTGGCGACTGAGCTGCCAGCAGGCGCTGAACACCGCCATCACCCGCCATGGCCACCGCTACCTCAGCCAGTTGGCCAAGCTGGCGCGCGAAGCATTTCCCGACCAGCCATGGCTGGCGCTGGCAGCGCTATACCAGGATTCACTGTCGGCACACAGCACGCCCGAACAGCTGGCCTGGACGGCGCGCAATGCCTTTCGCCTGCTGAAACTGCACAGCGGGCTGTCGCCGGCGTGGGGCAGGCGCCGCCCACGCGCCCACGCCAGCCGCCTGCGCATTGCCTATGTGGCCAGCCAGCAGCATGAGCGGCTGCTGCAACGGGTGCTGGCCAGCCACGACCCGACGCAGGTTGAGGTGTTTGTGTTCACCTCGCTGCGTCTGTCCGGTCTGCCAGCGCATCTTCATTGCCAGCCGCTGGATCTGGACCAGCTGGAGGCCGCTTGCGCCGCCAACCAGATTGACGTGCTGATCGACGCGGGCGGTCTGCAACCGTTTGAAGGCCAGTACGCCCTGCTTGAGCGCTACGCCAGACGGCTGGCTCCGGTGCAGGTGGGCTGGCTGGGCAGCTGGGGCAGCGCCGGCGGTCTGTTTGACGCGCTGCTCACTGACCGGACTGGCGTGCCGCTGGCCGATGAAGCCCACTACGAAGAAGCCATCTGGACGCTGGACGGCGGCCAGTGGAGCTGGGACCCGCCGCTGCACGCGCCCACCCCGCAGCCGTCCCCGGCAGCCACCTATGGCTGGGTAACCTTTGGCGTCACCGCCCGTGGCTTGCGCCTGAACGACGACAGCCTGCGCGCCTGGGCGGCGATTGTGGCGGCCATGCCCTTGTCGCGGCTGCGTTTTATCGGCGCGGTCAGCCTGGACTGGCCACAACGGGCAGAGATTCTGGCCACCCTGCAGCGCCACGGCGTGGCTGCCGAACGGGTGACGTTTGACCCACCCGGCGACTATGCCAGCTGGCTGGCCTGGTTCCAGCAGGTGGACATCGTGCTGGACAGTTTTCCTGGCAATGGCGGGCTGAGCCTGCTGGATGCGCTATGGATGGGGGTGCCGGTGGTCAGCCGCAGCGGGCGCTGGCTGGGGGCGCGCCAGGGCGCGTCGATCCTGCACAGCCTGGGGCAGGACGACTGGGTAGCCGACAGCGAAGCCGGCTTTATCGCCGCCGCCGTGGCGCTGGCGCAGGATCTGCCGGCGCTGCAACACGCCCGCGCCCAGTTGCGCCAGCGCATGCGGCACTCGCCGCTGCTGGATGGCCAGCGCGTCGCCCGCCAGATTGAACAGCATTGCGCGGCCTGGCTGGCGCACCACGCGGGGGTAACCGCTGGCGGCGACCTCAAGCAAATGGTACGCAGCCATGCGCAAGGTGGGCTGCAAACCTGGCTGGACAAACCCGCCAACGCCATCCGCCTGCCCAGCCTGGCTGCCGATGACACCCCGGCGCTGTCGGTGGTGCTCATCCTGTACAACCAGGCCGGGCTGACCCTGCGCACCCTGCAGGCGCTGGCCGACCAGCGCGGTACCACATTCGAAACCCTGATCATCGACAACGCCTCCAGCGACCAGACCAGCGAATTGCTGGCGCGGGTACACGGCACGCAGATTGTGCGCAACCGCGACAATCTGGGCTTTGTGCTGGCGGCCAATCAGGGCGCAGCAATGGCGCGTGGCCGGCATCTGCTGCTGCTGAACAACGACGCCATCGTCCAGTCCGGTGCGCTGGCCGCCACCTGTCGGCGGCTGGACGCCGACCCGACCCTTGGCGCACTGGGCGGGCGGATTGTGCTGATGTCCGGCGGCCTGCAAGAGGCCGGCAATGTGATTTTCCAGGATGGATCCACTGCCGGCATTGGCCGGGGTGAAGACCCATTCTCTCCGGCAGCGCTGGCCCGCCGTTGCGCCGACTATTGCTCGGGCGTCTACCTGGCCGTGCCGCTGGCGTTGTGGCGCATGCTGGATGGCTTTGACCGCGACTTTGTGCCGGCCTACTACGAAGATGCCGACTTCTGCCTGCGCGTGTGGCAGGCCGGCTTCCGGGTGGAATATGCGCCCGAGGTGCTGGTGGAACACCTGGAATGGGGCAGCGCCGGCAACAACGAAGCCCAGCAGCGCATGCGCGACAACCGCCTGCGCTTTGTCGCCAAACATGGCGACTGGCTTAGCCGCCAGCCGCGCCCTGGGCGGACCTCACTGGACGACGACCGCTGGCGCAGCCCGGCTGATGCGCCGCGCCTGCCACGGGTGCTGATTCTGGACAATGAAGTGCCGCATATGGCGCGCGGCGGCGGCCTGCCGCGCGCGCGGCTGATGCTGCAGGCGCTGCGCGACTGGCCGGTGACGCTGTTTCCGCTGTGGTCATTCGACGACGACTGGGCGCAGGTACACGCCTCGATCCCGGACACAGTGGAAGTGATGCTCGGCCTGGGTCTGGCTCAGCTGGAAGGTTTTCTGGCGCGCCGGCGCGGCCTGTACGACGTGCTGTGGGTCAGCCGCCCCCCCAATCTGCAGGCGCTGGCTCCGCTGCGCGCGCGCCGGCCCGAGCTGTTTGCCGGCATGCGGCTGATTTACGATTCGGAAGCGCTGTTCGCCCTGCGCGAAATTGGCGAGCTGGCGGTGAAAGGCCGGGCGCTGACGCCAGCACAGGCGCAAGCGCGGCTGGACAAGGAACTGGCGCTGGCACAGGGGGTGGATCAGGTAGTGGTGGTGTCCGAACGCGACGCCAGGCATTTCCGCCAACGCGGCCACCCGGTGGCGATTCTCAGCCATGCCATGCCCGTGCGCCGCAGCGTGCCCAGCCCGAAACGCCGCGCCGGACTGGTATTTGTCGGTGCCTTGCACCCGGACACCCCCAACGAAGACGGGCTGCTGTGGTTTGTCGAGCAGGTGGCACCGCGCTTGCGCGCGCTATTGCCCGAACCGCCCACCCTGGACGTGGTGGGCGAATGCCGCTCGGAGCGGATTGCCGCGCTGGCCAGCGCGGACATTCGCCTGTTGGGCCCCCAGGCCGACCTGCGCCCCTGCTACGACCGCGCCAAGGTGTTTATCGCGCCGGTGCGCTTTGCCGGCGGGGTACCGGTGAAGGTGATCGAAGCCGCCGCCCAGGGCATTCCCGTAGTGGCTTCGGCCATTTTGCTGCGTCAGCTGGGCTGGCAGGATGGCCTGGAGATTCAGGGTGCACGCGACGCCGAGGCCTTTGCCCGCGCCATCGCACGCCTGCTGACCGACGACGCGCGATGGCGTCGCCAGCAGGCCGCCGCTTGGGCGCGCTGCGAAGCTGACTACCATCCCGACGACTTTGCCCGGCAGACCCGCGCCCTGCTGCTGGCCCATTCCGCCCAGGAGGCAACATGACCCCCCATCCGCTGGACACCGCCGCCATGCGCCATTACCGGCGCTGGATGGCCAAGGGCAACCGGGTGCAAGCCGAAACCAGCCTGCGCCGAATGCTGGCGCGGGAAGCCAATCTGCCCGCCGCCCACTCGGCGCTGGCACGGCTGCGCTGGCCCGGGCCCGACTACCGCGCCTGGCTGGCCTGGCTGCATCGTCAGCTCGCCCCCCGTGTGTATGTGGAAATTGGCGTGGAATCCGGCGCATCGCTGGCGCTGGTGCAGCCGGACACCCAGGTGATTGCGATCGATCCCGAGCCGGTGGGCAACCCCTTGCACGCCTGCCCGGGCGTTGGCCAGTTGTTTGCGCAGACCAGCGCGGCATTTTTTGCCCAGTCGTGTGCGACCAGCGGATTGAGCCACACCGGCTTCAATCTGGCATTCATCGATGGCGACCATCGTTTTGAAAGTGTGCTAGACGACTTCATCGCCCTGGAGCGCCACGCCGCCCCCGGTGCCGTGGTGCTGCTGCACGACACCCTGCCGCTGACCGAATCCACCTCGGGCGGCGAACGGCACACCGGCTTTTACAGCGGCGACGCCTGGAAAGTGGTGCCGTGCCTGCGCGCGCTACGCCCCGACCTGCGGCTGACCACGCTGCCCACTGCGCCGACCGGGCTGACCGTCATCACCGGGCTTGACCCCAGCTCACGCGTGCTGGACACCCGGCGGGCGCTGATTCATCAGGTGTACGCCCGCCTGCCCAGCGCCCACGCGGTGGCGCATCCGCACACGCTGTTCAATCTGGGCGAAAACGATCCGGCGTGGCTGGCGCGCTGGCTGGCGCACGGGCAATAACGCAGGCAAAGTCATGGTCGAGCTGGCCGGCCTGATACAGCTCGTCTTCAGCGGCCATGACACTGCGCAGATACGCTTCACCTGATGTGCCGATGAAGTTCTGCGCCACCCCGGCCAGCAGCATGTGCAAAATCGCCCCGCCGTAGGGGCGCACGCGCACCGCGCTGAAATACTCGGGCAACAGCGGCAAGAGCCGCGACGAGCAAATCGCCTCACTGGGGTCTACCGCCACCACTTCGGCCACACTGGGGCGGCGGAAATCACGCTTGCAGCCACCGTCGCGCAGGGTCATCAACGCCTCGGGCAATAGTCGGGCAATCTGGTTGAGGCGCTGCATCTGGCTGTCGGGCCACTGAAACTGGTCCGGCCCGACGTATTCATCCAGAAAAAACCAGCCGCCCGGTGCCAGCAATCGCCCAATGTGGCGGTACAGCAGTGCCAGATTGGCGCAATGATGCACGCTGGACACCCCCAGCACGGCGTCAAAGCTGCCCGGGGTGAACGGTGGCTGTCCTACCGGCAGGTGGTTCATGTCGGCCTGAAAATAGCGGATGGCGTCCAGCCCCTCGGCCTGCGCCTGCGCGTGCGCCACTTCCAGCACCTTGGCCGACAGGTCAATCGCCACAATCTCGCGCGCCCAGCCATGCTGGGCGATTTCCCGCTCCAGCGTGCCGCTGCCACAGCCCAGCACCAGCACCCGATCCAGCGGCAGCGGCTGTTCAGCGGCGACCATCCGGAAAAACCAGGCCAGCGGCGACACGCTGGCGTCGCCGCTCACCTTGCGATTGATGGCCGCGCGGATTTCCGGCAGATGAGTCCAATGCAAGCCCTGGGCCGTCCAGGTGTCCGGGTCGCCCCAGGTGAGGTCCAGCTGGTCGGCCAGACCGCTATCAATGGCGCCCAGCGGGCAGATAAGTGACATGAGGGCGGGTCGCAAAAGAGTTCAGGAAGGGGAAAAGTCTAGCATGACTGCCCTGACCGGGCGGACGGGCGCAACCACGGTGCTCGCCGCCCGGAATGGTCGGTGCTCAAGTGGACCGCCCTTGCTTGACACGGTCCTCGCTGGCCGCCTGCCAGGCCAGCACGGCATCGCTGCCGTGCACCCGGCCATTCATATAGCGCCCAACGCGATCCAGCATGCGCTGGGGGTGGCGGGCCAGTTGGGCCTGGTCCTTGAGGAACACCGCCACCTGATCGTTCCAGATGTCCTGATCCTGATAGGCAGTGAAGGATTCCAGCAGCACGCAGGCAAATCCGCTGCGCTGGCCCCAGCGCGCCAGGGCCACACCGGCATCCGGGTAAAAGCGCCAGCAGTCCACCGGGTAGCGGTGAAAATCGCCATTGGCCGGGGCGTTCAGATACAGCAGGCCGCCCGGTGTCAGCACGCGCAGCGCCTCATTGAACATCAGCCAGAAAAATTCGATGTGCTCAAAGCACGAGCTACTCACCACCACCTCCACGCTGGCGTCGGCAAACGGCAGGTGATAGGGATCGTCCAATACCATGTCCACGCCGGGGCCGGGGACAAAATCCACGCCGATATAGCGGCAGCCAGCGGGTGCGCCATGGCGCAGGCTGCCGTTGATGTCCTGCGCGCCGATATCGACGATGGTAACGGCGGCCTCGCGACCAAGGTAGGTGTCAAAAAACAACTGTCCGTGCTTCAATGCGCTGACATGCATGGTGTTTCCTCTAGTGCGAGACGAAGGGCAGGACACGGCGGACACTTCCGCCGGGCGGGAAACCACAGCCCGGATCGCCTGTAAAGTGAGCGGTGCAGTCATGCCGCCAGCAGCAGGAACCCGCCGAAGCGACTTATGCCGGCTCGATGCCGGGATGAGCGCCGTAGGAATCCCCCGACTTTAGGCGGGGGAGGATGTCAACCGCGCGGGATCTTCGCAGAGAACATCACCCGCTATCGCCGTGGGTGTTGAGCGTGGCATGGTGGTGAGAACTCGCATCTGCTGCGCGCTGTGGATGCCCCTGGATTCCCGCCTGAGCGGGAATGACGGAGTGGCATGCGGAGGGGGGCCACCATGGCAAGGCAAGGCTCTGTTTTAGCAGAAATAAATCGAGATGCCCGACGTAAGCTTGCTCGCATGTACCCTTGTGTTTCAACGTGACTGGCTACTAAGCGCTGGCTGCGGGCTCAGTCGGCCCGGCGGCGCAACACCACCACATCCTGATTGCCGGCCATGGCCTCAATGATGTCGAGCACGTCGAAATACCGCCCCCAGTGCGACAGAATATAATCCGGCGAATGCAGCACATCGCGGCCATGCCCGGCGTCCGCGCCGGCCAGGCCGCAGGCGTCATGAAACCCGACATGGTGCGCCGCCTGCTTGCGGGCGGGTGGCGTGCGGTATAACGCCATTTGCGCCATTCCCTGCACCGACAGCAGCAGCAAGCCGCCTGGCCGGGTCAGGCGCTGCAACTCGGCCAGCCAGGCGTCCTGCACCGGCTCGGCCAGGTGGGGCAATACCGCCAGGCCAAGCACCAGGTCAAAACTGGCGGTTGCCAGTGCGGTAGGCGGCAGCAGGTCCACCGGCAAGAACTCGGCGTCGGGCAGCGTTTGCCGGCATAGCTGCACCATGTCCGGGTCGATGTCCACCCCGGTGACCGGAGGGCCATAATCCAGCAGATAGCGGGTCAGCCGCCCGGCACCGCAGCCCCAGTCCAGAATGGCGGCAAACGACGACAGCGGACGGCCAAAGCGCTCGGCCAGCAACTGGGCAAAGCGCGACACAATGGTCGCCCCGCCCCAGCAGAAGGCGTGTGCATCCGGTGTGCCAATCATGCTGGCGATCTGCGCTGGCGCGGGCAGCGGGCGTTCACCCGTCGGGTCGGCCAGAAACCAGGCGCTGCGGTACGACCAGGCGTGTTCGCCAGACTGGGAAGTGACATTAAAGCGGGCCATCCCATCCGGAAACAGCGTGGCCGGGTCGGAAAAATAATGCTGGCAGCGAAAGCGCGACGCCTCGGCGTGCGGAATGTCCGGAAAACACGCCAGCAGGTCGGGCGAGGGCAATGGCCACGCCAGCATGTCAAAATCCACGCCGTTGATCAGAAACCGACGATCTTCCCTGGCGTCCCACGCGCTGACGGCCCAGCCTTCCATTGTCAGGCTGTCCTCCCCCAGCGTGATGCGATCGGGCATCCAGCGCAGGTGTCGGGTCACAGCGAGTTGAAGATCAGCCTGATAAAGCGTCATGTTCAAAATCCAGTGCGGGGGAATGGCCCGATTATGGCATAGCGCTTCTGCCAGCCGAAACGCACCGGCTCATTCAGCCAGCGTCAGCCTCGTCGGGTCGATTCTGCACCAGGGGGTCCAGCGGCATGACTTCCACCCGGTTGCGCCCACTGGACTTGGCCAGGTACAGCGCCTTGTCGGCCCGCTGCAGCACCATGTCCAGCGACGCGTCATCTGGCATCAGGCTGGCCACGCCAATGCTGACGGTAAAACGCACCGGCATGCCAAAATCGTCGTGGGCGTCAAGACACTCTGCGGCACGGGCGCGCAGGCGCTCGGCCAGCGTCAGCGCGCCGGCCAGGCCAGTTTCGGGCAGGATGGCGGCAAACTCCTCGCCGCCCAGCCGTCCACCACTATCCTGCTGGCGTATTGCCGCACACAGCAGCCGGGCCATCATCTGGATCACCCGGTCCCCGGTGGCATGGCCCCAGCGGTCGTTGACTGTCTTGAAGTGGTCGATGTCCACCATCAGCACCGACAGCGGGCGCTGGTAGCGGCGCGCACGCGCCACTTCCTGCGCGCCCACCTCCATCAGGTGACGGCGATTGGCCACGCCGGTCAGTTCATCGGTAATGGCCAGCTTGCGCATCGCCTCACCCTGGCGCAGGGCGGTGAGGTGGGCGCGCAAGGCCAGCACCGACACCACTGCCAGCACGGCAAACCCCACCAGAAACTGCCAGGCGCGGTGCTGCCAGCCCGTGAGAATGCGGCTCTTGTCAAATCCGACCATGGCCACAAACGGAAAACGCGCCAGCCGGCTCAGGCCAAAAATCCGCTCACGCCGATCCAGCGGCGAAGTGGCCCAGAACATGCTGGTGCGCCCCATCTGGGCAAATGACGGGTAACCCGGTGGGGGGGATGTGGGCTTGCCCAGCGCAGTGGCCAGCGGGGGGTTGCGTGCCAGCACAATGCCATCGGTGTCGACAATCGCCATCACATCGTTGGGCTCCAGCTCAAACGATTCAATCCAGTGCTGGGCGTGGGCCAGATCAATCACCGCCAGCACCCCACCCTGCAACTGGCCGAGTGCATCGCTGAACGGCAGTGACATCAGTACTACCGGCTTGCCGCTGGCCGAGCGTTCTGCCGGCATGTATTCAATCTGCAAAGGCTCGGTCAGATTCAGCTGACGGCTGGCGCAAAAGCGCTGCTGGCTTTTGAACCCCAGCAGTTGCTGGCGGCTGGCCACCGCAGTAAACCGGCAGTGACGATCAAACAGCACCAGGTCTTCCAGGCCGGATACCGTGGTCAGCTTGGCTTTGAGCAAGCTGCTCAACTGGCGCTGATGCGCCGGGTCGGTATCCGGGTACACCAGGTCGCGCTCGATATCAATGCGCCCGGCCACATCGCGCAGCACGTAGTCGGTGGACAGAAATGCATCGCCAAACACACTGCTGAGCAACTGGCTTTTGTGCAGTGCCAGCCGGCCCATTTCATCCAGCGCGCGGGCGCGCTCATGCAGGAAATCCAGCGCCAGCCAGCCCCCTGTCACCCCAAGAAACAGCAGGATGCCGGCGTACAGGCTCCAGCGGCGTCGGGTGGAATGTGCGGTGGCAGAGGAAAACACATGCATGGCGATGGCAGGGGTGAGGTGATGGGTGCTTAAGGCACACAAAAACACAGTGTACGTGGCCGGCAGGGGGATTTCGAGTAATTCAGTATAGGATCATGAAAAAACCCCGCCAGAAGACGGGGTTTTTTCGGGTGCAGCCAGAACCAGCGTTGCGAAACGGTTTAGTTCTTGGATTGGTCAACCAGCTTGTTCTTGGCAATCCACGGCATCATCGCACGCAGTTGTGCGCCCACTTTTTCGATCGGGTGATCGGCGGTCAGGCGACGACGGGCGGTCATGCTCGGGTAGTTGGTCTTGCCTTCCAGGATGAACATCTTGGCGTATTCGCCAGACTGGATGCGATACAGGGCTTTCTTCATCGCTTCCTTGGTGGCGGAGGTCACCACTTCCGGGCCGGTCACGTATTCGCCGTATTCGGCGTTGTTGGAGATCGAGTAGTTCATGTTGGCGATGCCGCCTTCGTACATGAGGTCAACGATCAGCTTCAGTTCGTGCAGGCACTCGAAGTAAGCCATTTCCGGTGCGTAGCCGGCTTCGGTCAGGGTTTCAAAACCCGCCTTGACCAGTTCCACGGCACCACCGCACAGCACGGCCTGTTCGCCGAACAGGTCGGTTTCGGTTTCTTCGCGGAAGTTGGTTTCGATCACGCCGCCCTTGGTGCCGCCATTGGCCGCCGCGTAGGACAGGGCGATGTCGCGGGCCTTGCCGGAGTTGTCCTGGTAGACAGCGATCAGGGTCGGCACGCCGCCGCCCTTCACGTACTCGGAGCGCACGGTGTGGCCCGGGCCTTTCGGGGCCACCATGATCACATCGACTTCAGCCGGCGGTACGATCTGGTTGTAATGGATGTTGAAACCGTGGGCAAACGCCAGGGCAGCGCCCTTTTTCAGGTTCGGGGCGATGTCGTTGCGGTAGACGTCCGGCTGGGATTCGTCCGGCAGCAGAATCATCACCACGTCGGCTTTTTTCACGGCGTCGGCCACTTCCTTGACCTTGTGGCCAGCGGTTTCGGCTTTTTTCCAGGATGCGCCATCCTTGCGCAGGCCAACCACGACGTCCACGCCGGAATCCTTCAGGTTCTGGGCGTGGGCATGGCCTTGCGAGCCATAACCGATGATGGCGACCTTCTTGCCCTTGATGATGGAGAGATCGGCGTCCTTGTCGTAAAACACTTGCATGTTGGGTGTCCCCTGCTGTTCTGTATAAGATAAGTTCAAGACCGGGCCTGCCTGGCAAGCCCGGTCACGGTGTGGTGTCAGGCGGCGTCAGACCTTGAGGATGCGCTCGCCGCGACCGATGCCGGACGCGCCGGTGCGGACCGTTTCCAGGATCACTGTACGATCCAGCGCGTCGATGAAGGCATTGAGCTTGTCGCTCGTGCCGGTCAGTTCGACAGTGTAGGTCTTTTCGGTCACATCAATGATACGGCCACGGAAAATATCCGCCATCCGTTTCATTTCTTCGCGGTCCTTGCCGGCAGCGCGGACCTTGATCAGCATCATTTCGCGCTCGACGTGCTCGGATTCGTTCAGGTCGATCACCTTGACCACTTCAATCAGCTTGTTGAGCTGCTTGGTGATCTGTTCAATCACATCGTCCGAGCCGTGGGTGACGATGGTCATCCGCGACAGGGTGGGGTCTTCGGTGGTGGACACCGTGAGCGAGTCGATATTGTAACCGCGTGCGGAAAACAGACCGACCACACGGGACAATGCCCCGGCTTCGTTTTCAATCAGAATGGAAAGAATGTGTCGCATGGTGCTGTGGTCTTCTTAGCTCAGGTTGCCGTAGTCGCGGTCGTAAGGCGGAACGCCCAGCTGCAGGTCGCGCATGTGCGGGGGCAGATCCATCTGGTTCAGCCCCTTGCCATTGCCCACCATCGGGAAGACGTTGGCTTTCTGGTCGGTGAGGAAGTCCATGAACACCAGACGTTCCTTCAGCTTCATCGCTTCACGCAGCGCCGGCTCGACATCAGCCGGGCGCTCGATGCGCATGCCGACGTGGCCATAGGCCTCGGCCAGTTTGACGAAGTCAGGCAGCGCGTCCATGTACGACTCGGAATAGCGGTTGCCGTAGAAGAATTCCTGCCACTGACGCACCATGCCCAGATAACGGTTGTTCAGGTTCACAATCTTCACCGGCACGTGGTACTGCTTGCAGGTGGACAGCTCCTGAATGTTCATCTGGATCGAGGCTTCACCGGTGACGCAGGCCACGGTGGCCCCCGGGTTGGCCAGCTGCGCGCCCATGGCGGCGGGCAGGCCAAAGCCCATGGTGCCCAGGCCGCCGGAGTTGATCCACTGCTTGGGCCGGTCAAACTTGTAGTATTGCGCGGCAAACATCTGGTGCTGACCGACGTCGGAGGTGATGAAGGCGTCGCCGCCGGTCACTTCCCACAGCTTCTGCACCACAAACTGCGGCTTGATGATGTCGTCCGGCTGGTCAAACCACAGCGAGTTCGGCGCACGCCAGGTTTCCACCTGCGCCCACCAGTTGCTCAGCGCTTCGGCGTCGGGGCGGACATTGCCGGCCTTGAGCTGGGCGAGCATTTCCACCAGCACGTCCTTGACGTTGCCAACGATGGGGATGTCCACCTTGACGCGCTTGGCGATCGACGACGGGTCGATGTCGATGTGAATGATCTTTTTCGGCTGCGCCAGGAAGTGCGACGGCACGCTGATGACGCGGTCGTCAAAGCGCGCGCCGATGGCCACCAGCACATCACAGTACTGCATGGCCATATTGGCTTCGTAGGTACCGTGCATGCCGAGCATGCCGACAAACTGCGGGTCGGTGCCCGGATAGGCACCCAGGCCCATCAGCGTGTTGGTACACGGGGCGTTGATCAGCCGCACCAGCTCGCGCACTTCTTCGCTGGCGTTGGCCAGCACCGCGCCGCCGCCAACATAGACAAATGGCCGTTTGGCCTCGCCCAGCAGGCTGACGGCCTTCTTGATTTGTCCGGGGTGCCCTTTGTTGATCGGCACGTAGGAACGGATATTCACCGACTCCGGGTAGTGGAAGTCGGCCTTGGCAATCGTGACATCCTTTGGGATGTCCACCACCACCGGGCCGGGTCGGCCTGTGCTGGCGATATAGAAGGCTTTTTTCAGGGTCGAGGCCAGATCGTTGACATCCTTGACCAGGAAGTTGTGCTTCACGCACGGGCGGGTGATGCCCACCATGTCCACTTCCTGAAAGGCGTCCAGGCCAATGGCCGGGGTGCCCACCTGACCGGACAGCACCACCATCGGGATGGAATCCGAGTAGGCAGTGGCAATGCCGGTCACGGCGTTGGTGGCCCCTGGGCCCGAGGTCACCAGGGCGACGCCAACTTTGTTGCTGGAGCGGGAGTAGCCATCAGCGGCATGCACTGCCGCCTGTTCGTGGCGAACCAAAACATGCCTGAAGCTATCCTGCTGAAAGATAGCATCATAGATTTCCAACACTGCGCCGCCGGGGTAGCCGAAAACAAATTCGACGCCTTCCTCCTGCAAGCAGCGCACGACGATTTCCGCGCCCGAGATCTGCATTATTGCCTCTTGTTAGTCTTGTCCGGGCCCGTCACGGTGAAGGGAGACGAATCGCGCACAGTGGGTCAACGCGGTTTGCTTGCCGACTGTGGCCAGGCCCCAAGTTCATGCCTTTGTAAAAAAATGAACTTATCTTATTCGACAAAGCACGGTCAAGCACTTGTTGGGCTGCAACATGGCGCTAATCGACCCCGATCCCGGTTGTGGCAACGGCAAGATGCACGGCTGCCTACCGGCCAGCCGTGGCTTTTGATACCATGGCCCCTTGTAGCGAACCGGCAGAGCGCAGCGCGATTTCATGGCCACCCCAATCGAGATGACCACCTTCCTGACGGAAGTGGAGCGCCGCGCCTTCAAGCAGGCCATGCACGCCACCCACGACGAAGACGCCGCCCTGGACATTGTCCAGGACGCCATGTTCAAGCTGGCCGACCGTTATCCTCATGCACCTGGCGGTGAATTGCCGCTGCTGTTTCAGCGTATCCTGCAAAACACCATTCGTGATCACTACCGCCGCAGCCAGGTGCGCAACCGCTGGGTCAGCCTGTTTTCGCTGTTGCGCCCCAGCCACGCCAGCCAGCACGACAGCGACGCCAGCGGCGACGGGCTGGACCCTGACGACATTCTGGCTGCCGACGACAGCAACCCGGCCTCGCCGGAAGACTGGCTCAGCCGCAAGCAGATTGCCGAGAAAATCGACGCCGCGCTGGAAAATTTGCCCCTGCGTCAACGACAAGCCTTCCTGCTGCGTTATTGGGAAGGAATGGACGTTGCCGACACCGCTGCGGCCATGGGCTGCTCGCAAGGCAGCGTAAAAACCCACTGCTCACGCGCCACGCATGCGCTGGCCGCCTGGCTGTCGCGACACGGCGTGACACTCTGACATCATGAAAAACGACGCACTTCATCGCTTGGTGGTTGACCACCTGAACACGCAACCGGTTTCCGGGTCTGTGGCAGCGCGCCTGCGCCAGGCGCGCCTGGCGGCGCTGGCCCGGCACGCCCATCACCGGGCTCAGCCCGCCCCGATGCAGGAAACCCTGTCCCGCTGGTGGATAACCCACACCAGTGCCGCCCGACGCGGTGCCTGGGCCATGGCCGTGGCCACCGTGCTGTCGGTCAGCTATATGGGCTGGATGGAATGGGCCATGCCCAGCGAGGCCGATGTCGACATTGCCTTGCTGACCAGTGATCTGCCGGTAGAAGCCTACCTGCACCCCACTTTCACCACCGACTTGTAACCATGCGCTGGCTGCTGCCTTGTTGTTTTTGCCTTGGCCTGCTCAGCGCGGCGGCGAGCGCCACGCCTGCCCAGCCCGGACCCGTGGTGGCCAGCCCGGCCAAACCGGCGGCCACCGGGCCCTACTGGCACGAACTGACGCCAGTGCAACGCCAGCTTCTGGCCCCGGTGGCCACCGACTGGAACGGGTTTTCCTCGCCCAAAAAACAACGCCTGCTCAATGTGGCCAAGCGCTATCCAGACATGAGCCCGGCTGAACAGGCCAAAATCCGCGAGCGGCTGCCACACTGGACCGAACTGCCGCAAACCACCCGTGACGAAGCGCGCAACAATATGAAAAAGTTGCTGCAGCTGCCGCCGGATGAACGCAAGCGCACAGAAGAAAAACTGCGTGCCAAACTGGCCCCGCCGCCGGTGGCGGCACCAGCGGTCACACCGCCTGCGCCTGCCCTTGCCGCGCCGGTGGCCAACCCTGTTGCCCCGGCCAGCCCCCCGCTCCCCCCTGCCGAACCGGCAAAACCGGTACAATAAGCGCCTTCCTGTGTTTGCCCCGATTGCGCCAATGACCCTCCCTCCGCTTGCCGGCCTTGGCCGCCGGCTGGGCAGCCTGCTTTATGAAGCGCTGCTGCTGGCTGCACTATTGCTGACCGCTGCCGCCGTGTTTCAACCCCTGTTTGTCTGGCTGGACCATTCCCGCGCGCTGGATGCGCTGTTTCAGCTGTATCTGCTGGCCGTGCTGTACGCTTACTGCGACTGGTCGTGGCGGCGCGGCGGACAAACGCTGGCCATGAAAACCTGGCAGTTGCGCCTGCTGCGCGAAGATGGCCAGGGCCTGGACCGACGCAGCGCCGCCCTGCGCTTTGCCGTGCTGGCGTTTTTGCTGCTGGCCCTGCCGGCGCTGTCCTACCTGGCCTGGGGGCGCATCCTGTCGCCACGCCAGGCCAGCACGCTGGCAGCATTATGGCTGATTCTGCCCTACGCCTGGGCCGGGTTTGACCCGGACAAACAGTTTTTGCATGATCGCCTGGCCAAAACCCGACTGGTGATGGCCCCCCGCCCGCCTGCCCGTAAAAAATAAAGCTTGCCCGCCAGAGGAGCCACCGCCCCCTCTGGCACTGGCGCTGCGCTATGCTGAAGCGGTTTCCCCTGACATGATGGCCTTTCTCCCATGACCCGGTTTCTGATGCCCCGTTGCCTTACCCCGCTGGCCTGCGCCATGGCGGCTACCGTGCTGCTTGGCCTGGGCGGCTGCTCCCCGGCACCGTCCACCCCGCCCCTTGCGTTTCAGGGCAGCGATGTCAGCGGTGCCGCCCTCTCCGACTTCACCCTGACCGACCACACCGGCCAGCCACGCAAGCTGTCGGATTATCGCGGCAAGGCCGTCGTGCTGTATTTTGGCTACACCCACTGTCCGGATGTCTGCCCCACCACGCTGGCCGAGCTGGCGCAGGCCATGCGTGAACTGGGGCCGCAGGCGGCGCAGGTGCAGGTGCTGTTTGTCACCATCGACCCGCAACGCGACACCCTGCCGCTGCTGGCCCAATACGCTCCGGCATTTGACCCCAGCTTTGTCGGGCTGACTGGCGCTCCCGAACAAATTGCCCAGGTGGCCAGGCAGTTCAAGGCGGTTTACCGGCGGCAGGATGGCCAGGGCGGCAGCCAGGGCAACGACTACACCATGGACCATAGCGCTGGCGCGTATCTGCTCGACCGCGAGGGCAAGCTGCGCGTGCATGTGGCCTACGGCAGCGGCAGCGCCGCGTTTGTGCATGACCTGCAGCTGCTGCTGAAATAAGCAGCAAAAGCATGTAAAATACAGATCAGGCAGGAGCGTGCTGAAACACCGCGCCACACCCGCCAGCCAGCCCCATGCCTGCGCCACTCAGGGCGCCCGCAACGCGGCGGTTTCCGTATTGTGCGCCGGACGCAGTGTGCGTCCGCTTACCTCAAGGTAACTATCGTGACCGAATCCGTCCACAAACACGCCATCGAAGACGCGGGCAAAGAAGAACTCACCCGGTTCACCACCACCTCGGCGAGTGATATCTTCCATCACCTGCGCATGCTGGTGAACCATGGTGACCCGGTCACCATCTTCTCCAACCATGGCCGCAGCTTCATGGTGTCGCGCCTGCTGGGGGTGGACCACAAAAGCTGCTGTCTGTATTTCAGCCAGAGCGGCAACTCGGAAGCCAACCGTCAGTTGCTCAATAGCGAACGCACGGTGTTCACCTGCTCGCCGGGCGGGGTAAAAACCCAGTTTCTGCTTACCGACGTCACCGCCGTGGACTACGACGGCCAGATGGCGTTTATGGCCCCGCTGCCCAACGAAGTGACCAAGCTGCAGCGGCGCGAGTACTTCCGCATCCAGATGCCTGCCGGCATTCCAGTCACCTGCACGCTGTACGACTATCAGGGTGGAGCCGCCATTACCCTGCAGGTGTACGACATCAGCCTGGGCGGCCTGTCGCTGGTGCTCAATGCGCGCATCCCCGGCTTTGAAATCGGCACCATTTATAACCGCTGCGAGCTCGACCTGCGCGAATACGGCATCATTCCGCTGGTGCTGAAAATCCGCAACCAGCTGGTCACCCGCACCACCTCCGGTGCCGAACAGCGCCGGGTAGGCACCGAATTCATCGAGCTGGAATCGCGGGCGCAAACCCTGGTGCAGCGCTATATTGCCCAGCTGGAGCGTGAACGCCGGGCCATGGCCTCGTCACGCGACGACTGAGCGCGCTGGCGGATTGACGCCTCGCCCATCTTGTCCGCCGCCACCCCGACAGCGATTCAGGTAAAATACCGCGATTGTTAACCTGACTGTTGAAGGCGTGGCGTGTCCAACCCCTATCCCCACCCCATCCTGGCCCGCGAAGGCTGGCCATTCATTCTGTGCAGCGTCTGCCTGTCGGTCATCCTCAGCTTTGTCCTGGGCCTGTGGTCCCTGCCGTTCTGGCTGATTACCGTATTTGTGGTGCAGTTTTTCCGCGACCCGGCGCGCACCATCCCGCAGCAGGCCAACGCCGTGCTCAGCCCAGCCGATGGCCGGATTGTCGTGGTGGAGCGCAGCCAGGATCCGCAACTCAAGCGCGATGCCATCAAGGTCAGCGTGTTCATGAATGTGTTCAATGTTCACTCCAACCGCAGCCCGGTGGATGGCGTGGTCACCCAAGTGGATTATTTTCGCGGCAGCTTTGTCAACGCCGCCCTGCAAAAAGCCTCGCTGGAAAACGAACGCAACGCCGTATCGGTGCGTCTGAACGACGGCACCGACATCACCTTCATCCAGATTGCCGGCCTGGTGGCGCGACGCATCCTGTGCTACGCCAAGCCCGGCGACACCCTGCATCGCGGCCAGCGCTACGGCTTTATCCGCTTTGGCTCGCGGGTGGATGTCTACCTGCCGCTCACCGCTACCGTCAAGGTCAGCATTGGTGATAAAGTGTCCGCCACCGAAACCATTCTGGCTGAGCTGGCGCGCTGACCGTGCGCCAGGCGGCGTGTGACGCGCCGCCTGCTGGCCTGACGAGTCCCTATGCCTCCACTCGATTCCCATCATAAACTGTCCCTGCGTCAGCAAAGCATCTACCTGCTGCCTAACCTGTTTACCCTGGCCGCGCTGTTTGCCGGCTTTTTTGCCGTGGTTCAGTCGATGAACCAGCGCTTTGAAGTGGCCGCCGTGGCGGTGTTCATTGCCATGGTGCTCGACAGCCTGGATGGCCGGGTAGCGCGCATGACCCATAGCCAGAGCGCCTTTGGCGCCGAGTTCGACAGCTTGTCGGACATGGTCAGCTTTGGCGTTGCCCCGGCACTGATTGCCTACGAATGGATGCTGCGCGGCATGGGCAAGCTGGGCTGGATGGTGGCATTCCTGTACTGCGCCTGCGCCGCCCTGCGCCTGGCCCGCTTCAACACCATGATCGGCATTGCCGACAAGCGCTGGTTCATTGGACTGCCCAGCCCGGCGGCAGCAGCGCTGGTGGCCGGGCTGGTGTGGATTTGCCATGCCTACCATTACACCGACCTGCCCTACCTGAACTGGATCACCCTGGGCTTCACCGCCTTTGCCGGCTGCTCAATGGTGGTCAACACCCGGTTCTGGAGCTTCAAGGAGCTGCACATCCGCCGCAAGGTGCCGTTTGTAGCGCTGCTGCTGGTGGTGGTGGCCATTTTGTTGATTGTGTCCGAACCGCCGCTGGTGCTGTTTGGCTTTTTCGTGCTTTACAGCCTGTCGGGCTACTGGATGGCCATCATGCGCAAACTGCGCCCCGCCGCTCCGGTGGCCAAAGCCCCCTGAGCCAGGGTGAGCCCAGGGGTGTCCAAAGGTGGCTGCGGCCACCTTTTTATTTATGTATTGTCAGGAAATTCTGGCCACACCCGACAAAATTAGACATAAAGTCAAAATCAGCTAACCACACCTGTCTATTTTGGGTAAAATATACCGTAAACCGCGAAAATCATTTGACTTGATGTCCAATGGTTCGCTATTCTGCACCACAGCAAGACAAGGAACTGCCATGCAACTGGACATTGACCGCCTGATTACCCATTTTGGTGGCCCGACCGCCCTGGCTGATGCGCTCACCCGCACCTTCCCGGACGACCCGGTATCCAGAGCCGCCATTTACAAGTGGCGCGAGCGCGGCAGCCTGCCGCTGGCCCAACTGAACAAGCTGGCGCAACTGGCCGCCCTGCACGGCCAGGCTTTCAGCTTCAATGATTATCTGACCGGCCTGACCATGCCGGCGACGACGGAGAATTGCACCATGACCGACCGCCTCATCATTTTTGACACCACCTTGCGCGATGGCGAACAAAGCCCCGGCGCGGCAATGACCAAGGAAGAAAAAATCCGCATTGCCCGTCAGCTGGAAAAGCTGGGTGTTGACGTGATCGAGGCCGGGTTTGCGGCGGCCAGCCCCGGCGACGCCGACGCCATCCGCGCCATTGCCGAAGTGGTCAAGCACTCCACCGTCTGTAGCCTGGCACGCGCCAACGAACGCGACGTGCGCACCGCCGGCGAGGCCATCCGCCCAGCCGCCAAGGGCCGCATCCACACCTTCATCGCCACCAGCCCGATCCACATGGAGAAAAAGCTGCGCATGACGCCGGACCAGGTCGTGGAAGCCGCCGTGGCCGCCGTGCGCATCGCCAAGGAATACACCGACGACGTGGAATTCTCCGCTGAAGACGCCGTGCGTTCGGACATGGATTTTCTGGTGCGTATCTTTGAAGCGGTGATCGACGCCGGTGCCAAAACCATCAATGTGCCAGACACGGTGGGCTACAGCATTCCGTCGGCCTGGCGCGAGCGGTTTTCCACCTTGATCAGCCGGGTGAAAAACAGCGACCAGGTGATCTGGTCCACCCACTGCCACAACGACCTGGGCATGGCCGTGGCCAACTCGCTGGCTGCGGTGCAGGGCGGTGCGCGTCAGGTGGAATGCACCATCAATGGCCTGGGCGAACGCGCCGGCAATGCCTCGCTGGAAGAAGTGGTGATGGCGGTCAAAACCCGCCGCGATCTGTTTAATGTCGATACCGGCATCGAACCCACCCAGATCGTGCCGACCTCCAAGCTGGTGTCTACCATCACCGGCTACCCGGTACAGCCAAACAAGGCAATTGTCGGTGCCAACGCCTTCTCGCACGAATCCGGCATTCATCAGGATGGCGTGCTCAAGCACCGCGAAACCTACGAAATCATGAGCGCCGAGTCGGTGGGCTGGAGTGCCAACCGCCTGACCCTGGGCAAGCTGTCTGGCCGCAATGCGTTCAAGACCAAGCTGGCCGAACTGGGCATTGAATTGTCTGGCGAAGAAGCCGTCAACGCCGCCTTTGCCCGCTTCAAGGACCTGGCCGACCGCAAGCGCGAGATCTTCGACGAAGACCTGCACGCGCTGTTGTCCGACGGCGACGCCGGCCACAGCGGCGACAGCTACAAATTCATCTCGCTGAAAGTGGCGACTGAAACCGGGGAAACCCCGCTGGCCAATATCGTGTTTGCCGAACACGGCGTGGAAAAACGCGCCGAATCCGGCGGCTCCGGCCCGGTGGACGCGGCGTTCAAGGCCATCGAATCGCTGGTGAACAGCGGCGCCGAACTGGAGCTGTATTCGGTGAACGCCATCACCAAGGGCACTGAATCGCAAGGCGAAGTCACCGTGCGCCTGGCGCGCGATGGCCGCATCGCCAACGGCCAGGGTGCTGACACCGACATCATTGTCGCCAGCGCCAAGGCTTACCTGTCCGCGCTCAATCGTCTGAGCCAGCGTGGCGAGCGCATGAATCCGCAAACCGAAGTCTGAGGCGCGATCCGCCCCTGACTCACGAAACCGCTTCGCCGGGTGATCCCCGGCCACGGCCCGGCGGGCAGGTGTGATCCACCTGTCCGCCTCAGTGCATTTGGACCACGCTAAGCGTCTTTTTTTAAGAGTCGCTCACAAAACCCAGCGCAGCGCTCCTGGCTAGGCGTGCGGCCGCAGACAGTACAAGCAGTACGGCAGGGCCGCGCAACAACGCCAGGAGGGTTTTGTGAGCGGCTCTTAGCGGCCCAGCGCGTAAAACTCGGCATTTGGCCGCATGCTGGTCACATTGGCCAGCCGGTTGGACATGCCAAAAAACGCCGCAATCGCGGCAATATCCCAGATGTCATCCTCGTCAAAGTCATGCGCTTTCAGCGCCGCAAAATCGGCCTCGCCCACCAGATGTGCGCTGGCCGACACCTTGACGGCAAAGTCCAGCATGGCTTTTTGCCGCTCGCTGATGTCCGCCTTGCGATAGTTGATCGCCACCTGATCGGCAATCAGCGGGTCTTTGGCGCGAATGCGCAAAATTGCCCCATGCGCCACCACGCAATACTGGCACTGATTCAGATTGCTGGTGGCCACCACAATCATCTCGCACTCAGCCTTGCTCAGATTGCCGGGTTTGTCCATCAGCGCATCGTGGTAGGCAAAAAAGGCACGAAACTCATCTGGCCGATGCGCCAGGGTGAGAAACACATTGGGGATGAAGCCGGATTTGTCCTGCACGGCCAGGATGCGTGCGCGCAGATCTTCGGGCAGGGAGTCGAGTTCTGGCACGGGAAAACGGCTGATGGCCGGGGTGGCGATGGCATTGCTCATGACAAACTCCTGAAAAATAAATACTGCGTGCGGTAAACCACACGCGCCACATGCCCTGTCTGCGCTCGCGCGCGCAGCCAGGGCGGCGGCTTAGCGGTTGACGTCCACCACCACACGGCCACGCACTTCGCCCTGCAACAGGCGCGAAGCCAGCGGAATGACTTCATCCAGGCCCACTTCCTGGCTGCCAATCTGCGCCAGCTTGTCCAACGACAAATCCTGCGTCAGCCGCTGCCAGGCCAGCAGCCGGTCGGCGCGCGGGCGCATCACGCTGTCTACGCCGGCCAGGGTGACACCGCGCAAAATAAACGGCGCCACCGTGGCTGGCAGCGCCATACCCGCAGCCAGCCCGCACGCCGCCACCACGCCCTGGTATTGCATACTGGCGCAGACATTGGCCAGCACCTGGCCGCCGGCCACGTCCACCGCACCCGCCCAGCGCTCCTTGGCCAGCGGCTTGCCTGGCTCGGTGTATGGCCCGCGCTCGATCACCTCCGTGGCACCCAGTGCGCGCAGATAGTCG
The DNA here is from genome assembly GCF_002002905.1 of Aquaspirillum sp. LM1. NCBI lineage: Bacteria > Pseudomonadati > Pseudomonadota > Betaproteobacteria > Neisseriales > Aquaspirillaceae > Aquaspirillum > Aquaspirillum sp. LM1. Next base: position 3,389,107 of record NZ_CP019509.1, read on the forward strand.
GCATCCTGTAGACGGCCCGTCATCGCCGTCACCCGATAGCCCAACTGGCTGAGCACGGCCACCGCCACACTGCCCACGCCGCCCGCCGCACCAGTCACCAGCACTTCGCCGTCTTTGGGCTGCACGCCGTAGCGCTCCAGTGCCATCACGCACAGCATGGCGGTGTAGCCGGCGGTACCAAGCGCCATGGCCTGTGGGGCGGTCAAGCCGGCTGGCAGCGGAATCAGCCAATCGCCATTCAACTGCACCCGTTGCGCCAGCCCGCCCCAGTGGGTTTCGCCCACGCCCCAGCCATTCAGCAACACCGCATCGCCCGGCTGGTAATCCGGGTGTTGGCTGGTTTCCACCATGCCAGCCAGATCAATGCCGGGGACCATCGGAAACTTGCGCACCACCGGCCCCTGGCCGGTGATGGCCAGCGCGTCTTTGTAGTTCAGCGTGGAATGGCTGACGCGCACGCGCACATTGCCCTCGGGCAAGGCGGCCTCGTCCAGCGTTTGCACGCCGGCGCGGTAGCCGGTGTGGTCTTTTTCAATCAGGATGGCCTTGAACATGCTTTCCCCCTTACATTTAGACTGATCGTCTATTTATTGGCAAAAAATTCAGCGCGGCAATCCGGCCAAAAAAAACCGGGCAAACAGCAGCAGCGGCTCGGCACACTGCTCCAGCTTGGCACGCAGCACCGCACCTTCCCAGCCAATCCAGAAAAACGCCGACAAAGCATCGGCATCGGCGCTGGCTGACAGCTCGCCCGCCTGTTGCGCCTGACGCAGGCACGCCGCCAACCGCGCCTGCCAATCTTCAAAAGTGACTTGCAAGCAAGAGCGAAAGCTTTCAGGCAGCGCGCCCATCTCCTGGCCCAGATTGCCAATCAAACAACCGCGACGATAGCCGTAGCGCGCCATGCCGGCCTGGGCATCGTCAACAAACGCCTGCAACCGCGCCAGCGGTGAGAGGTCGGCACGTTGGAAATGCCGGTCCAGCTTGCGGGCAAAAAAATCGGCATAGCGCTCAATCAGCGCCAGGCCAAACGCTTCCTTGCTGTCAAAGTAATGATAAAACGAGCCCTTGGGCACCCCCACACGGCCCAGGATTTCATCCAGCCCGGCGGTAGCAAAGCCTTTTTCGGTGAGCGTTTCCAGCCCGGCGCGCAGCAGCAGCTCGCGCGTGTCGGTCAGCGCATCGCGCGACTTGGGTGGCCGGCCTCGGCGGCGGGAAGGGGTCGGGGAGACGGTGTGCATGTGGCGGATAATAGACTGAGCGTCTTTAAAAAACAATCCAGCCCCCTCTTGCCGAGCCAGGCCAGGGGTGGCACTCTAACCCGATGACGACTTCCGCCCCCTCCCATCGCCTGGCCTATGTGCTGCTGGTGCTGACCGCCTTGTTCTGGTCGGGCAATTTTGTCCTGGCCCGCGCCATGCACGCCGCCGTCCCGCCGATGACGCTTTCCTTTATGCGCTGGCTGATTGCCTTTGCCCTGCTGGCACCATTTTCGCTGCACCACGCCTGGCGCGAACGCGCCTTGCTATGGCAATGTCGCGGGCGGATTCTGGCGCTGTCGCTGCTGGGCATCACTGCGTTCAACTCGCTGGTGTACACCGGCGTGCAGACCACCACCGCCACCAACGCCGTGCTGCTGAACTCGTTCATCCCCATCCTCACCGTGCTGTTTGGCGCGCTGTGGTTTGGCCAGCGCCTGGGCGGACGGCAGGTACTGGGGCTGGCGGTGTCGTTTGTCGGGGTGCTGGCGATTGTCTCGCACGGCGAATGGGCGCGGTTGGTCGGGCTGGATCTCAACCACGGTGACATGATCGTGTTTCTGGCCATGGTCAGCTGGGCGCTGTACACCCTGGCGTTGCGCGGCCTGCCCGCCGGACTGAACCGCTTTGGCCTGCTGATCACCATGGTGGTGGTTGGCCTGCTGGCCATCCTGCCATTTTTTGTCTGGGAGGTGGCCAGCGATCGCGTGGTCGAGCTGAACACCGCCACCCTGGCCACTTTTGCCTATGTCGGCACCTTTCCATCAGTGGTCGCCTATCTGTTCTTCAACTACGGCGTGGCCCGCGTCGGCCCGGCGCGGGCGGCAATGTTCATCCACCTGATGCCGGCGTTTGGCGCGCTATTGTCTACGGTGTTTCTCGGCGAAACCCTGGCCTGGTATCACCTGGCCGGCATCAGCGCGATTTTTCTCGGGTTGTCGCTATCCACGCGCGGGCAGTGAACAGATGCGGCACCAGATGCCCTTGAGCTAGTAGCCAGTCACCATGATCTGAACAGATAATAGGCACAGCTGCTGCATACAGGACGGCACAACCCCGCTGAGGAAACCACCATGCCCGCCATCAAGTATCGTGTCACGCTGACAGATGACGAAGTCGAAATGCTGGAAGCCATACTGCGCAAGGGCAAGTGCGCCGCGCGCAAGCAAACGCGGGCCAGGATACTGCTGAAGGCGGCAGCGGGCTGTAAGGATACGGCGATCATGGAAGCCCTGGCCGTGTCCGCCACCATGATCCACCACACCCGGCAACGATGTGTCGAAGAAGGCGTCGAAGCCGCGTTGAGCGATAGACCGCGTCCTGGAAAAGCACCGAAATTGACGGATAAGCAATGCGCCCATGTGATTGCCACCGCCTGTACCCCACCTCCCGCCGGACATGAGCACTGGACCTTGCGTCTCTTGGCCGACAAGGTCGTACAACTGGGATACGCCGATTCGTTCAGTCACGAAACGGTGCGTCGGCTTTTAAAAAAACACCTTAAAACCGTGGCAGGTGCAGGAGTGGTGTATTCCTGAGGTCGGTGCCGAATTTGTTGCGCCGATGGAAGATCTGCTTGATTTGTACGCAGAACCCTATGATCCGGCACGCCCGGTCATCTGCTTTGACGAAAGCCCGAAGCAACTGATTGGTGAGGTGCGTGAACCCATACCGCCACAACCCAGCGCGCCCGCTCGTCAGGATACTGAATACAAGCGCAACGGCGTGCGCAATCTGATGATGATCTGCGAACCGAAGCGGGGCTGGCGGGATGTACTGATCATGCAGCGCCGCACCAAGATCGACTTTGCTCACGCCATGCGGCACATCGTCGAATGCTACCCGGACGCGGAAGTGATTCGGGTTGTTCTGGACAACCTGAACACCCACAAAACAGCCTCTCTCTACGAAGCGTTTCAGCCAGAAGAAGCCCGCGCCATTGCCAGGAAGCTGGAGTTTCACTACACCCCCAAGCATGGCAGTTGGCTCAACATCGCTGAGCTTGAGCTGGCGGTGCTGTCTAACATGTGTTTGTCGCAACGTATCGCCGATGAAGAAATGCTGCGACGCGAGGTTGAGGCCAATGTGCGTGAACGCAACGCCAACGCCATCCCCGTCAAGTGGAAGTTCTCCACTCAGGATGCCCGGCGTAAGCTTGCTCGTCTTTATCCTTGTGTTTCAACGTGACTGGCTACTAGCCCACCTGCTGACCCAGGCCACCCGGCAAGACATGAACGCCCGCTTTGCCGCCAAGTGGAAGCTGGTGCAGTTGTTATACCAGCGCGGCTGGGACAAACAGCGGGTGATTGATCTGTTCAGCGTGATGGACTGGATGATGCGGCTGCCAGAGCAGTTGAAACGGTCGCTGTGGCACAATATCGAAGCGCTTGAGGAGCAAGAAAAAATGCGTTATGTGACTTCTGTGGAGCAGCTGTATAACGAAAAATGGATGCAGCAGGGGCTGCAACAGGGCATGCAACAGGGCATGCAGCAGGGACTACAGCAAGGCATGCAGCAAGGCTTGATGCAGGGGCGCATCGAAGGCGAGCAACGCGGCATTATCAAAGGCGAAGCCTACGCTTTGCAACGCCTGCTGCAAAAGCGCTTTGGCCCCTTATCCGAAGATCTGCTCGCCCGTTTGCAAACCGCCCGTGTGGACGAGCTGGAATTGTGGCTGGACCGGGCGCTGGATGCCGATACGCTGGCCGGGGTGTTTGCCCAGTGAGGCAATGACGCCATCCCGGCCCGAAAAACACCCTGCACCGGTCGTTCGGTGCAGGGTGTGGCACGCCTGACCGTCTAACGATCATGGAGAGTAGCGCCACCCCAGAAGATGAAAGAGACTATCGGGTGGAAGTTGGCGGGTCGAGGTCGTATTAGTACTTTGCGGCTTGACCCAGCCTCTAACGTGACCTGCCAGACTGACTCGCACCCCGGATTGCTTCCATCGAGAGCGCACGCTAAACAGGCCGTTGGCGACTTGTCGCCTTCAGGCTCATTCAGTCCTGGTGCCCGCCTCCTTCCATCCTTCATTCAGTCCTGGTGCCCGCCTCCTTCCATCCTCAAGTGTAAATCGATAGGAAGCGCCATGGAACTGTCAGCACTGTACAAATGCGTCATCGGACTCGACGTCCATCAGGCGCAAATCACCGCCTGCGCATTGATTCAGCAACCCGATGGCAGCACGCGCATCGAGCAGCGGCAGTTTGGCGGCTTTGCCCGCGACCGCCGGGAACTCGCGGATTGGGCCGCTTCCTTGCACCCGGATGAAGTCGTGATGGAGAGCACCGGCATCTACTGGAAGAGCCCGTATGCCGCGCTGGAGGCAGTCGGCATCCGCGCCAAGGTGGTGAATGCCCGCCACGTCAAGCATGTCCCTGGCCGCAAGACCGATGTGGGCGATGCCCATTGGCTGGCGATGCTGGCGCGGGCCGGTTTGTTGCGCGCCTCGTTTGTCCCGCCTGCAGCATTGCGCGAATTGCGCCTGATTGCCCGTCAGCGACAGAAACTGGTTGGCCAACTGGCCTCTGAGAAGAACCGGCTGCACAAAGTGCTGACCGACAGTGGAATTCGCCTTGGCGTAGTGGTCAGCGATCTGCATGGGCAATCTGCCCGCGCCATGGTCAAGGCGATCATCGCCGGGCAAGCCCCACAACAGGTGATCAACCTGGCCAGCCGCCGACTGAAGGCCAGCCGTGAGGAGATCTTCGATGCCCTGCAAGGCGAGCTGACCGCCAGTCACCGCTTCGTGCTCGACGAACTGATGCAGCATATTGAGGAGATCGAAGCCAGGATCGACCGCTTCGACGTCCGATTGCTGGCTGGGCTTGAATCCGAGCGGGGCACGCTGGCGCTGCTGCAAACGATCCCTGGCGTTGACCTGATCGGCGCGGCGATGCTGTTGGTGGAAATTGGCTCGGACATGGGCGCCTTCGGCAGCGCAGATCGTTTGGCTTCGTGGGTTGGCGTTTGCCCGGGCAACAACGAGTCGGCGGGCAAGCGCAAGTCAGGCCACACCCGCAAGGGCAACCCATATGTGCGCCGCCTGCTGTGCGAGTTTGCGCATGCCGCCAGTCGCACCACATCGGTGTTCAAGTCGAAGTTCCAGGCTCTTGTGGTCAGGCGTGGCTACAAACGCGCCATTATTGCAATTGGTCACAAAATTCTGCGCACGCTGTTCTTCATGCTCAAGCGGCGCGAGCATTACCGGGATTGCGCGACGGATTACGAGGCGCTCTCTGTTCAGCGCAATGCCCCACGCTGGATCAAGGCGCTGACTAAATTTGGTTTTATCACGCCAGCCAGCGCCTGATTCTGCATGGGCGTTTTTTTACATGGCCTTCGGGCCAGGGTGGCGCTCGTCCTGGTGGTGGGCTCTTTCACGCTAAATCGACTGATTTATCTGCGGTTCAACGCCCGCGCGCCAATATCCCGGCGCAGCTGACGGCCATCAAACTGGATGGCGTCGGCCACGGCGTAAGCGGTTTCCCGCGCGCTTTGCACCGTCTCACCCAGACCCACCGCGCACAGCACCCGCCCGCCGCTGGTAACCAGCTGGCCATCGGCATTGAATGCGGTGCCGGCATGGAAGGTCATACTGTCGGCGCAGGCAGCCGGAATGCCGGTGATCACGTCGCCCTTGCGTGGGGCATCCGGGTAGCCGGCGGCGGCCAGCACCACGCCCATGGCCACGCGCGGATCCCAGTCGGCGCTGACCGTGTCCAGCTTGCCGTCGATGCCGGCTTCCAGCAGCACGGTGAAGTCGCTGGTCAGACGGGCCATGATCGGCTGGGTTTCCGGGTCGCCAAAGCGGCAGTTGAACTCGATGGTGTACGGGTCGCCGTGGGCGTCGATCATCAGGCCGGCGTACAAAAAGCCGGTGTAGGTGTGGCCATCGGCCTGCATGCCGCGCACGGTCGGCAGGATGATGCGCTCCATCACCTTCTGGTGCACGGCCTCGGTGACCACCGGGGCTGGGCTGTACGCCCCCATGCCGCCGGTGTTCGGGCCTTGGTCGTTGTCCAGCAGGCGCTTGTGATCCTGGCTGGTGGCCATGGCCAGCACATGCTCGCCATCCACCATGACGATGAAGCTGGCTTCTTCGCCTTGCAGGAAGTCTTCAATCACCACGCGCGCGCCAGCGGCACCCATTTTGTTGCCCAGCAGCATGTCGTCGATGGCAGCGTGCGCTTCTTCCAGCGTCATCGCCACCACCACGCCCTTGCCGGCGGCCAGGCCGTCGGCCTTGATAACAATCGGCGCGCCCTTGCCGTCCACATAGGCGCGGGCAGCGGCAGCATCAGTGAAAGTCTGGTAGCCGGCAGTGGGAATACCGTGGCGCTGCATGAAGGCCTTGGCGAAGTCTTTCGAGCTTTCCAGCTGGGCGGCATACTGGGTGGGGCCAAAGATGCGCAGGCCGGCGGCGCGGAAAGCGTCTACCACGCCAGCAGCCAGCGGCGCTTCCGGGCCAACCACGGTGAAGGCAATGGCCTGTTCGCGGGCAAAGCTGACCAAGTCGGGAATGGCGCTCAGGGCAAGATTGGACAAACTGGCATCCAGCGCGGTGCCCGCGTTACCGGGGGCGACAAACACCTGGGTTACCCGTGGCGACTGGGCAATGCGCCAGGCCAGGGCGTGTTCACGGCCACCAGAGCCAATGACGAGAACTTTCATCGGGGAGCACTCCTTGTGCGCCCGGCCAGCGCACAGGCTGGCCGGGAGGGGGTCATCTGTCAGATCAATGGCGGAAGTGGCGCACGCCGGTCAGCACCATGGCAATACCGTGCTCGTTGGCGGCAGCAAACACTTCTTCGTCACGCATCGAGCCACCCGGATGGATGATGGCCTTGATGCCTTGCTCGGCAATCACGTCGATGCCGTCACGGAACGGGAAGAACGCATCCGAGGCAGCCACAGCGCCCACCAGCGGCAGGCCCGCGTCAGTGGCCTTGCGTGCAGCGATGCGGGTGGAATCCACCCGGCTCATCTGGCCAGCGCCAATACCGGCGGTCTGGCCATCCTTGCAGAATACGATGGCGTTGGATTTGACGAACTTGGCCACGCGCCAGGCAAACAGCAGGTCGGACATTTCCTGTTCGCTGGGGGCGCGCTCGGTGACCACGCGCAGCTCCGGCAGGGTGACGTTGCGCACGTCCGGGGTTTGCACCAGCACGCCGCCGCCAACGCGCTTGAGCTCGAACGGGTTGGCCCCGGCGGCCAGCGGGATTTCCAGCACGCGCACATTCTTCTTGGCGGCGATCAGCGCCTTGGCTTCGGCGGTGAACGACGGGGCGAGCAGCACTTCCAGGAACTGGGCGCTGACCACTTCCACGGTGGCAGCGTCTACTTCACGGTTAAAGGCGATGATGCCGCCAAAGGCGCTGGTGGTGTCGGTGGCAAAGGCCAGACGATAGGCGCTGAGCGGATCGGCGGCCACCGCCACGCCACACGGGTTGGCGTGCTTGACGATGACGCAGGCCGGGGCGTCGAAGGTCTTGACCGCTTCCCAGGCGGCGTCGGCGTCGGCGATATTGTTGTACGACAGTTCCTTGCCTTGCAGTTGGCGGTAGTTGGCGATGCTGCCGGCAGCCGGGTCGAGGTCGCGGTAGAACGCAGCGGCCTGGTGCGGGTTTTCGCCGTAGCGCATGTCCTGCACCTTGACCAATTGCAGGTTCAGGCGATTGGGGAAGGCCACCCGTTCCGGCGTACCAGTGACTTCACCTTCGGCCAGGCTGGTCAGGTAGTTGGAAATCGCGCCATCGTAGGCGGCGGTGTGGGTGAAGGCTTTTTTGGCCAGAGCAAAGCGGGTGGGCTTGGACAGCTTGCCGGCGTTGGCGCGCAGCTCTTCGCTCAGCGCGGCGTAGTCGGCGCTGTCGGTGACGATGGCCACATGCGCCCAGTTTTTGGCCGCCGAGCGCACCATGGTCGGGCCACCGATATCGATGTTTTCGATGGCGTCTTCCAGCGTGCAGTCCGGGTTGGCGATGGTGGCTTCAAACGGATACAGATTGACGCACACCAGGTCGATGTTGCCAATGCCGTGTTCGGCCATCTTGGCCACATGTTCGGGCAGGTCGCGCCGGCCCAGAATGCCGCCATGCACCTTGGGGTGCAGGGTTTTCACCCGGCCATCCAGCATTTCCGGAAAACCGGTGTAGTCGGCCACTTCGATCACCGGCAGGCCTTGTTCGGCCAGCAGCTTGGCGGTACCGCCAGTGGAGAGGATTTCCACCCCGGCCTGCGCCAGGGCCTGGGCAAATTCGACGATGCCGGTTTTGTCGGAAACGCTAATCAGCGCGCGGGTGATGGGTGTCATGGTCAACGGTTCGCTTGTGCTAAAGGGGATGGGAAAGACGTCAAAACAGGGGTCAGGCCCGGTTCAGATCAGATCGTACTGTTTCATTTTCTTGCGCAGGGTGTTGCGGTTCAGCCCCAGCAGCTCGGCGGCGCGGGTCTGGTTGCCTTGCGCGTGCGCCAGCACCACTTCGATCAGCGGTTTTTCCACCTGGGCCAGCACCATGTCGTAAATCGGCTGCGGCGCTTCGCCGTCCAGATCGAGAAAGTATTGCTGCATTGCCAGTCGCACGGAAGCGGCAATGTCGTCTTGGCTGTTCATGATATCAGTCGTTTCTGCGTGTTTTCAGTATTCTGGCAAGGACTCAGCCTTGCAAAGGGCACCCTCGGCACCAGCGGGCAGCTCAAGGTAGCGCAGGCGCTCGCCGTGTTCGGCCAGGCGGTGAAAAAAACCGGCCACGGCGGCACGCTGGGCGGCGGTGTCTTCCAGCTGGTACATGGTCTGGCGAAAGGCGTTGCCGCCTTCCAGGCCACGGGTGTACCAGGCAATATGCTTGCGGGCGATGCGGCAGCCGGCGTATTCCCCGTAAAACTGGTAAAGGTCATCCAGGTGGGCCAGCAGCACCTCGCAGATTTCCGCCACTTCCGGCGGCGGCAGGCAGGTGCCGGTGTCCAGATAATGCTGGATTTCGCGAAAGATCCACGGCCTTCCCTGCGCGGCGCGGCCAATCATGATGCCGTCTGCGCCGGTGTAGTCGAGCACAAAGCGGGCTTTTTGCGGGCTGTCGATGTCGCCATTGGCCAGCACCGGAATGCCCACCGCCGCCTTCACCGCGCGGATGGTGTCGTATTCGGCCTGGCCGTGGTACATGTCTTCGCGGCTGCGCCCGTGCAGCGCCAGCGCGGCAATGCCGCTGTCTTCGGCCAGTTTGGCCACACGCAGCGCGGTGTTGTTGTCCCGGCTCCAGCCAGTGCGGGTTTTCAGCGTCACCGGCACGTCCACCGCGGCCACCACGGCATCGAGGATGCGCGCCACCAGCGGCTCGTCACGCAGCAGCGCCGAACCGGCAGCCACATTGCACACCTTCTTGGCCGGGCAGCCCATATTGATGTCGATGATCTGCGCGCCCTGCGCCACCGACAACCGCGCGGCCTCGGCCATTTGCGCCGGATCGCCACCGGCAATCTGCACCACAATCGGGGCCACTTCGCCCTGGTGGTCGGCGCGGCGCAGGCTTTTCTTGCTGGCCCACAGCGCGGTGTTGGACGCCAGCATTTCGCTGACCGCCATGCCCGCGCCCATGCGTTTGCACAGCATGCGAAATGGCCGGTCGGTCACCCCCGCCATCGGGGCCACCACCAGTCGGTTGTTCAAGGTATACGGGCCGATCTGCATGGTTGGGCTTTGGCGGGACGCGTGCGGGAAAAGGGAGGGCATTTTAATGCGATTTCCGCCGCTGGTAAAAGAATTTTGCTTATTTTTTGACCAGCCGCAGGGGGAATCAGCCAGGCAGGCGGCATCCGGCTCAAGCCCGCTGCGCTTGCCGTCGATATGCATGAACCAGGCCGCCCTGAGCCCACCATGCCATGATAGTATGTTCCCCGTTTCGCATACCCCAGCTTATGTGAGTGATTCCATCATGAAATCCGCCCTTCTGCGCCCCGCGCTGCCTGGCCTTGCCCTGTGCGCCAGTCTGTTTTTGACGGCGTGCACCACCCCGTACAGTGAAGCCCCGGTGGCCACCAACTTTCCCAGCAGCAAGCAGCACAAGCTGCAAGCCGGCGCGCACTGGAATGTGATTGCCAACGACGCCGCCAGCACGCTGGTCAGTTCGATCCGGCTGGGCAAGGGCTGTATTGCCGCCTACCCGGATTGCAACCGGCTGGCGCTGCGCCCGCCCAAGGAACCCACGGCGTTTGCCCGAGGCTTCCACACCCTGCTGGCCACCGCCCTGGTCAACCAGGGCGTGCAACTGGCCCCGGATGCGGCGTCGGCCATGATGATGCCGGCCAACGTCACCACCACGGCCACCACGCCAGCCAGCCCACCGCGCGTGGTCAGCCGCAAGACAAAAACCAGCAAGGCGGGCAAGACCAGCAAAACCCAACGCAGCGTCATCCAGCGCCCGGCCAGCGTCCAGATGGTCACGCTGACCCCGCCCGCGCCGCTGCGCCAGGAGCTGGAGGTGGATATCCAGGTGGTGAAGTTCTCACCAGGCCGGCTGGATGGCCGCTACTTTGTCAGTGGCACCGCGCTGAGCACTGGGGTGTGGGGCTTGCGTGGACTGTGGAGCCAAACCTCGCCACAGGGCGCTGGCGTGGGTGTGGCCCTGGGCATGACCTTCGACGCCTACCGCTGGTTCAGCTCTGAATTTGCCCGTGGCCCGCTGCCGCAGCTGGAAATGATTGTCACCGTATCGGCCTTGAGCAATGGCATTTATATTGGCCGGGTCAGCAATCTGTATTATCTGTCTGACAACGACCTGTCGCTGTACGTGCCGGCCACGCCCACCCCGGTCTATCTCAACGGAGGTGCCTGATGAACCGTCCACTCTTCCTGGCCCTGAGCGCGCTGAGCCTGACCCTGCTGGCCGGTTGCGCCAGCGACAGCCAGTATAGCCGCCCGCCGGAGCCCACCTACGAAGCCGCCGCCCGCAATGAGCTGGTCAGCACCAATTACCGTGCCGCCGATCACCTGCTCAGTCAGGTGCGCAGCTACGAAGACGACGGCCCGATGCTGGTGGCCACGCTGGTGAACATCGACGCGCTGGACCGCTCGTCCACCCTGGGCCGGCTGATTTCCGAACAGGTGGCCGCCCGCTTTGCCCAGCAAGGCCGGCGGATGATCGAGCTGAAACTGCGCAACAATATGTATATGCGCAAAAGCGAAGGCGAGCTGGCGCTGACCCGGGAAATCACCGAAGTAGCCCGTCAGCATAATGCCAAGGCGGTGCTGCTGGGCAGCTATGGACTGAGCGGCGATTCGGTATTCATCAATCTGAAGGTGGTGCAACCGGGCAGCACGCTGGTACTGGCCGCCTACGATTATGTGCTGCCGCTTAACCGCGAAATCCGCAGCCTGCTGGGCTTGCCGCGCTAAGCGGCGGCAACCTTGCTCGGCGCGCCAGCCTGCGCGCCAAAATCTGGCATACTCTCGCGCGCATGGCGTCATGCGCGCGACCGCCGGCCCGGCCAAGGGCGGCGGTGGCCTCAGCCCGGAAAGGTAATTGATGAAACAATTGGCAGGTTTTGTGCTGGCGCTCCTGGCCAGCGGGTGCTCGGCAGTGGGTTATCACGGCGGTGCCGTTACCGTCACGGATGGGTATTTTCTGGAGAAAAAAATCACCCCGTTGTCCGGACGCGACGTGCAGATCACCATCTGGGCGCACGCCAACAGTGATGGCGTGCTGGAGCAAACCTTGCGCGAAGAAGCCCGCGCCTATGGCCTGCGCCAGGATTGCCCAAGTACGGCGGTGGAAAACATGGTGTTTGGCCTGAGCAACGCCATGCTCGACGCCCGACGCTTTGTCCGCGCCACCGTGCGCTGCCAGAACTTCGGCTACACCGGCTACAACAACAGCGGCTATGGCAGCCCACAGCCCCTGAACGCCAATGCTCCGCTGCCGGAGCCGCTGATCCAGCCGAATATGAATAGCTATAGCAACAGCAGCAGCACCGGCAACACCAGCCGTGCGCAAAAAGCCCGCTGACACGGGTCGTCAAAAACAAAAACGGGACAGCGCCGATGGCCTGTCCCGTTTTTGCTGGCAATTCAAGCGCAAAGTCAGCCTGTAAGCCGGGTTCTGTACCGGTGTTGCCACCGGTGACAGTCATTCCTCTAGGCCGGCAGTTACCTGACGGCTCCAGCAATCTACCCGGGAACCATGCGGGCCACATGAACGTTCCCCTATTTGATCTTGCTCCGGATGGGGTTTAGCCTGCCGTCCGTGTTGCCACGTCCGCGGTGCGCTCTTACCGGAATGCCTGTTGCCAGCCATCCACCCCGAAGGGCCACCTTTTCACCCTTGCCTGTGCCGGTTGCCCGGCCATCGGCGGTTCTGCTCTCTGTTCCACTTTCCGTCGCCTCGCGACGCCCGGTCGTTAACCGGCATCCTGCCCTATGGAGCCCGGACTTTCCTCTCCCTGTAAACAGGCAGCGACTGTCCGGCTGACTTTGCCGGGGCGATTGTAGCACTGTGCGGGAACTTGGGGCGTAAAAGCGCACGGGCCAAAGAGAGCCAGCCGGCTGAACTGATGCCCTGGCGGCCAAAAGGGAGCGCCAACGCGGGGGAACAGGCAAGCCATCGACAGCAGCCCCAGCGCCCACAGGTGTGGATATTATCGGCAGCACAGCCGCAAGACAGCCCCCTCCCACTCACTCCACCGTCACACTCTTGGCCAGATTGCGCGGTTTATCCACATCGGTCCCCTTGCGAATCGCCGTGTGATAGGCCAGCAATTGCAGCGGGATGGTGTACAGCAGCGGGTTGAGGTCACGCATGCCGACGGGCAGGGCGAGCACATGCTGGCCGGGGCCGGCTTCGACGGCGGCGTCGGACAGCACAAACAGTTCGCCGTTGCGTGCGCGCACCTCTTGCATATTGGATGCCAGCTTGTCGAACAGCGCGTCATTGGGCGCGCAGACGATGATCGGCATATCGCGGTCCACCAGCGCCAGCGGACCGTGCTTGAGCTCGCCAGCCGGGTAGGCTTCGGCGTGGATGTAGGAAATTTCCTTGAGCTTGAGCGCGCCTTCCAGGGCAATCGGGAACAGGGTGTGACGACCCAGGAACAGCGCGTGCTGGCGGGTGGCCAGTGCTTCCGACCATTGTTCCAGTCCGGCTTCCAGCCCAAGCAGGGTTTGCACCGCGCCGGGCAGGCGTTTCAGGTCGGCCAGCGCGCCGGTTTCACGTTCGGCGCTCAGCCGGCCATGCACCTTGGCCAGCGACAGGGTGAGCAGATACAGCGCCACCAGCTGGGTGGTGAAGGCTTTGGTCGAAGCCACGCCGATTTCCGGGCCGGCATGGGTGAGAAAACGCAGCGCCGACAGGCGGATCAGCGAGCTTTCCGGCACATTGCAGATGCTCAGCGTCTTGTCGTGGCCCAGCGCCTTGGCGTGCTTGAGCGCGGCCAGGGTGTCGGCGGTTTCGCCGGATTGCGAGATGGTGACTACCAGTGCTGACGGGTTGGCCACGCTGTCGCGGTAGCGGTATTCGCTGGCCACTTCCACGCTGGTAGGCAGGCCAGCCAGGCTTTCCAGCCAGTATTTGGCCACCAGGCCGGCGTGATAGCTGGTGCCGCAGGCGATGATGCTGACCGCGTTGACCTGGGCAAACAGCGCTGGCGCTTCGGCACCAAACAGGCTGGGCTCGATGGTGTTGCCCACCCGCTCCAGCGTATCGGCCAGCGCGCGCGGCTGTTCGTGAATTTCCTTTTGCATGTAATGGCGATAGGCACCCAGTTCGGCCACGTCAGCCGACAGTTCGGACACATGCACCACGGGCTCGACGCGCTCGCCCGTCGGGTTGAATACTTCCACCTCGGTCAGCGTCAGCCGGGCAATTTCGCCTTCTTCCAGGTAAATCACCTTCTGGGTGACCGGCAGCAGCGCGGAGACGTCGGAGGCAAAGAAGTTTTCTTCGATACCCAAGCCCAGCAGCAGCGGGCTGCCATGACGGGCGCACACCAGCACGCCGGGGTTGTCGGCAGCAATCACGCCGATAGCGTAAGCGCCATGCAGCTCGGCCAGCGCTTGCTGGGTGGCGCGCAGCAGGTCGTGGTGGTGAACGTAGTGGGAGTGAATCAGATGCACCATCACTTCGGTGTCGGTGTCCGATTCAAACGTGTAGCCCTGCGCTGCCAGGCGTTCGCGCAGCGGCTGGTGGTTTTCGATGATGCCGTTGTGCACCAGCGAGAGCAGGCCATTGGAAAAATGCGGGTGGGCATTGCGCTCGCACGGGGCACCGTGGGTGGCCCAGCGGGTGTGGCCAATGCCAATCAAGCCTTTGAGGCCGACGCGGCGGGTTTGTTCTGCCAGTTCGGCCACGCGCTCGGTTGAACGTTCACGGGACAGCCCTTGGTCGGTGACGACGGCCACGCCGACAGAATCATACCCACGATATTCCAGGCGACGCAGGCCTTCGAGCAGGATGGGAACGACATTTCGTTGCGCAATGGCACCAACAATTCCGCACATAGGGGATATCCTCAGATCTGGATCGAGAGTAGGGAGTGATCCGGCCATTTTACGCGGGAAGCCCCCGACGCGCTCATGCCGTTTAGTTAAAAAGGCGGCGCGCAACGGGGGCAAGGCAGTCTGGGTGGATAGTGGTGGCTATTCCACTTAGCTACGCTTGACCGGACGCTGCCAGTGACTCAGGCTGATCTGCTTGGCGCGCGCCACGGTCAGTTGGCCGGATGGGGCGGCTTTGGTCAGCACCGAACCGGCCCCCACCGTGGCACCCTCACCCACCGTCACCGGGGCCACCAGCATGGTGCCAGAGCCAATAAACGCACCGGCTTCGATGGTGGTGCGGAATTTGTTCACGCCATCGTAATTGCAGGTGATGGTGCCGGCACCCACGTTCACTTTGGCACCAATATCGGCATCGCCCACGTAACTGAGGTGGTTGACCTTGGCACCGGCGGCCAGCACGCTGTTCTTGATTTCCACAAAATTGCCGATATGCACGGCCTCCCCCAGACGGGCACCGGGGCGCAGCCGGGCAAACGGGCCAATCCGCGCATCGGCGGCCACGTCGGCGCTTTCCAGATGGGAAAATGCTGCCACCTGGGTTCCGGCGGCCAGACTGACGTTTTTCAGCACGCAGTGAGGACCAATAACCACGCCATCGCCCAGGCTGACCTGACCTTCAAATACGCAGTTGACGTCAATGCTGACATCCTGGCCACACTGTAGCTGGCCACGAATATCAATGCGGGCCGGGTCGGCCAGGGTGACACCGGCTTCGAGCAGGGCGCGGGCCTGGTTGGCCTGCAGAATGCGCTCCAGTTCGGCCAGTTGTACCTTGTTGTTCACCCCGGCAGCCTGCCAGGAGTCGGGGACTGCCACGCCATGTACCGCCACGCCATCACGCACCGCCAGGCCAATTACGTCTGTCAGATAGTATTCGCCCTGGGCATTGCCGTTGTTCAGTTCGGCCAGCCAGCCGGCCAGCCGGGCATTAGGCAGCACCACGATGCCGGTGTTGATTTCCTGCAGGGCCTTTTCTGCCGGTGAAGCGTCTTTTTCTTCGACAATGCGCTGGATCTGGCCTTGGGCATTGCGCACGATGCGGCCATAGCCTGTGGGGTTAACCAGCGTATCGGTCAGCAGCGCCACCTGGTCAGCCGGGGTATCGAGCAGACGGGCCAGAGTGTCGGCTTCGGTCAGCGGCACGTCGCCGTACAGCACCAGGGTGCGGCCATCGGCAGGCAGGTGCGGCAACGCCATTTTCACTGCGTGGCCGGTGCCCAGTTGCTCGGTTTGCAGGGCAAATGCCAGCGGACCGGGCTGGCTGGCAAAGGCGGCGCGAACCTGCTCGGCACCGTGGCCAATCACCACCACACACTGTGCCGGGGTGAGCGCCTGGGCCAGGTCGAGCACGCGGGCCAGCATGGGCCGGCCACCCAGCGGGTGCAGCACTTTGGGCAGGTTGGAATACATGCGTTTGCCGCGTCCCGCGGCGAGGATGACAACAGACACGGAATTCATGAACGGCCTCAAATCAGGGCTGCCACGCCGTATTGGCCAACGCTGGCCTGCCGGGCGGCAAGGATAAACAATGCCCAAGCATAACAAACAAAAAGGCCACCGTCTGTGAACGGTGGCCTTGAACCGGCAGGCTGCCCAAGTGGGCAGCAGCCTGTTTTAGTGTACCCGCTTGCGCAGGTATTCGAGCGCGTGCAGCTCGGCAATTGCCGCCTTGAGGGCTGCGCGAGCCTGCGCAGTCTCTTGGTCATCGGTGGCCTTGGACAGCGCCGCCTCGGCATCGCGTTTGGCAGTCTGCGCGCGTTGCTCGTCGAGCTCCTCGCCGCGAATCGCCGTATCGGCAAGCACGGTAATGAGATTGGGCTGCACTTCCATCATGCCACCCGACACCACCACCAGCACTTCTTTGGCCTGGCCCGGTACGCGGATGCGCAGCGAGCCGGGCTTGATACGGGTCAGTAGCGGCACGTGACGGGGATAAACGCCAATCTCGCCCATTTCGGCGGGAGCCACGAGAAACTCGGCTTCGCCGGAATAGATTTGCGCTTCGGCGCTGACCACGTCAACATGCATCGTACTAGCCATAACAAGCCCCTTCCATTACACGGTTTTGGCTTTCTCGATGACTTCGTCGATACCACCCACCATGTAGAACGCTTGTTCCGGCAGATGATCGTACTCGCCACTGAGAATCGACTTGAAGCCCGCAATGGTGTCTTTCAGCGACACGTATTTGCCCGGAGAACCGGTAAACACTTCAGCCACAAAGAACGGTTGCGACAGGAAACGCTGGATCTTACGCGCACGGGCCACGGTGAGCTTGTCGTCTTCCGACAGTTCATCCATACCCAGAATCGCGATAATGTCACGCAGTTCCTTGTACTTCTGCAGGGTAGCCTGCACGCCACGAGCCACCGCGTAGTGGTCTTCGCCCACCACCAGCGGATCAAGCTGACGGGAGGTGGAGTCCAGCGGGTCCACAGCCGGGTAGATACCCAGCGAGGCGATGTCACGCGACAGCACCACGGTGGCATCCAAGTGAGCAAACGTGGTAGCCGGCGACGGGTCGGTCAAGTCATCGGCAGGCACATACACGGCCTGGATGGAGGTGATCGAACCGGTCTTGGTGGAAGCCACGCGTTCCTGGAATTTACCCATTTCTTCGGCCAGCGTCGGTTGGTAACCCACGGCAGAAGGCATACGACCCAGCAGCGCGGACACTTCGGTACCGGCCAGGGTGTAACGGTAAATGTTGTCCACGAACAGCAGAACGTCGCGACCTTCGTCACGGAAGTTCTCGGCCATGGTCAGGCCGGAGAGCGCCACGCGCAGGCGGTTGCCCGGCGGTTCGTTCATCTGACCGTACACCAGCGACACTTTGTCCAGCACGTTGGAGTCGTTCATTTCGTGGTAGAAGTCGTTACCCTCACGAGTACGCTCACCCACGCCGGTAAACACCGAGTAGCCGCTGTGTTCGATGGCGATGTTACGAATCAGCTCCATCATGTTCACAGTCTTGCCCACACCGGCACCACCGAACAGGCCCACTTTACCGCCCTTGGCGAACGGGCACAGCAGGTCGATCACCTTGATGCCGGTTTCCAGCAGTTCGGTGGCCGGGGACAGCTCGTCAAATGCCGGGGCCTTGCGGTGGATCGGCATGCGCTTTTCTTCGCCGATCGGACCTTTTTCGTCAATCGGGTCGCCCAGCACGTCCATGATACGGCCCAGCGTAGCCTTGCCGACCGGCACGGATACGGGCGCGCCGGTACCATTGACTGCCAAGCCGCGACGCAGACCGTCGGAGCTACCCATGGCGATCGCACGAACCACGCCGTCGCCCAGCTGCTGCTGGACTTCAAGCGTCAGGCCCGTCTCGAGCACCTTCAATGCGTCATAAACCTTTGGCATGGCATCGCGCGGAAATTCCACGTCGACAACCGCGCCAATGATCTGAACGATTTTGCCTTGGCTCATTATCGGTTCCTAAAAAATATATCGGTTGCCCGCGCCTTACACGGCAGCTGCGCCAGAGACGATTTCGGAAAGTTCCGTGGTAATCGCCGCTTGACGGGCCTTGTTGTAAGTGAGCTTGAGGCTCTCGATCAGGCTGGCAGCATTATCCGTTGCGGCCTTCATGGCCACCATCCGTGCGGCCTGTTCCGAAGCCATGTTTTCCGCCTGGCACTGGTAAATCACCGATTCCAGATAGCGGCGGGTCAGGAAGTCGATCACCGACTTCACATCCGGTTCGTACAGGTATTCCCACGGGTGAGAATGCTCAACAGCCATATGCTCGGTCGAGAGCGGCAGCAGTTGCTCGAATGTCGGCTCCTGCTTCATGGTGTTCACGAAGCGGGTGTAGACAATGTACAGCTCGTCGATGCGGCCTTCCGTGTAGGCTTTAATCATCACGGAAACCGGACCAATTAGCTTGTCCATTTGCGGGGTGTCACCCAGCTGGGTGGCACTGGCCACGACATTCATCTTCAGGCGCTGCGAAGCAGCCAGGCCTTTCTGGCCCAGTGCACATACGTCAACCTCAATGCCCTTGTCCATCATCGCATCTGCCTTCAGGCAGAATTGACGCAACAGGTTGGCATTGAGGCCGCCGGCCAAACCCTTGTCGGACGTGATCAAGATCACGCCGACACGCTTGACGCTGTCGCGCTTGGTCAGCAGCGCGTTTTCGGCGTCGGGATTGGTTTGGGCAAGGTGCGCCATCACCTGGCGCACCTTTTCGGCGTAAGGACGAGCAGCGCGCATGCGATCCTGCGTTTTCCGCATTTTCGACGTTGCAACCATCTGCATGGCGCGAGTGATCTTTTGCGTGTTTTGCACGCTCTTGATCTTGGTGCGAATCTCTTTGCCGACTGCCATTCCCTGTTCCTTTCAGTCTGTTATCCGAAAGGATCAGTTGAAATTGAAGCCGGATTTGAACGACTCGAGGGCCTTGGCCAGAATTTTCTCGTTGTCGCCAGACAAATCACCAGACGCTTCAATGGCAGCCAGCAGGTCAGCATGGTTGGCCTTCATATGCGACAGGAATGCCGCTTCGAATGCCAGGGCTTGCTTGACCGGAACGCTTTCGTAGTAACCCTTGGTCACGGCATACAGCGTCAGCGCCATCTCGGACACTTTCAGGGTCGAGAATTGCTTCTGCTTCATCAGCTCGGTCACCACTTCGCCGTGTTGCAGCTGTTTGCGGGTTGCTTCATCCAGATCGGAAGCAAACTGGGCAAACGAGGCAAGTTCGCGATACTGAGCCAGAGCCAGACGAATACCACCGCCCAGTTTCTTGATGACCTTGGTCTGCGCTGCACCACCCACGCGGGACACCGAGATACCGGCGTTAATGGCCGGACGGATACCCGAGTTGAACAGGTCAGTTTCCAGGAAGATCTGACCGTCGGTAATCGAAATCACGTTGGTCGGCACGAAAGCAGACACGTCACCGGCTTGGGTTTCGATGATCGGCAGAGCGGTCAGCGAACCGGTTTTGCCCTTCACTTCGCCGTTGGTGAACTTTTCGACGTAGTCGGCGTTCACGCGGGCAGCGCGTTCGAGCAGGCGGCTGTGCAGATAGAACACGTCGCCAGGATAGGCTTCACGGCCCGGCGGACGACGCAGCAGCAGGGAAATCTGACGGTAAGCCACGGCTTGTTTGGACAAGTCGTCGTATACAATCAGGGCATCCTGGCCACGGTCACGGAAGTATTCGCCCATGGTGCAACCGGAGTACGGTGCAATGTATTGCAGGGCAGCTGCTTCAGAAGCCGAGGCAGCCACAACGATGGTGTGACCCAGGGCGTCGTGTTCTTCCAGCTTGCGCACCACGTTGGCAATCGAAGAGGCTTTTTGGCCAATTGCCACGTAGATACAAATGACGCCGGAGCCTTTTTGGTTGACGATGGTGTCAAGGGCAACGGCGGTTTTACCGGTTTGGCGGTCACCGATGATCAGCTCACGCTGGCCACGGCCAACCGGAACCATCGAGTCGATGGCCTTCAGGCCGGTTTGCATCGGTTGGTCAACCGATTTACGGGCAATCACGCCCGGTGCGATCTTTTCGATCGGCGAAGTCAGTTTGGTGTTCAGCGGGCCTTTGCCGTCAATCGGCTGACCCAGGGAGTTCACCACGCGACCGATCAGTTCCGGGCCAACCGGGACTTCCAGAATACGGCCAGTGGTCTTGACTTCGTCGCCTTCACTGATGTGCTCGTATTCACCCAGCACCACAGCACCCACCGAGTCACGCTCGAGGTTCATGGCGAGACCGAAGGTGTTGCCCGGGAATTCGAGCATTTCGCCCTGCATCACATCGGCCAGGCCGTGGACGCGGACGATACCATCCGTCACCGAAACGACGGTACCGGTGGTACGCACTTCGGTGCTGGACGGCAGGTTCTGAATCTTCACGCGAATCAACTCGCTGATTTCAGAAGGGTTTAACTGCATGATCTCTCCTAACTTTTGAGGCTTACCGCCATTGCTTGCAGTTTGCCGCGCACCGAGGCGTCAATGACTTCGTCGCCCACCTTGATCCGCACCCCACCGATCAGGTTGGGGTCGACGCTCGTCGAAAGCCGGATGTCCTTGCCAAATTGCGCTTTAAGCGTTGTGGCAAGTTCAGCGGCCTGAGCATCGTTCAGCGGAAAGGCGGATTCGACCGTGGCTTCCACCACGCTCTCTTCACGCGATTTAAGGAGTTCAAACTGTCTGGCAATTTCCGGTAGCAACGTCAGACGGTGGTTTTCCAGCAGCACGGCAATGAAGTTTTTTACTTCGCTGTCGGCGCGGTCACCTAGCACATCGACGATCAGCTTTTCGGCCTCTTGAGCGGTACGCTTCGGATGGGTGACATACGTCACCGCATCCGAGTTTTCCATCATGGCAGCAAGGATGGTCAGCGCGTCGCCCCAGGGGAGCAGGCGCTTCTCATCTTTGGCCAACCGGAATACCGCTTCGGCGTAAGGCCTCGCTACGGTAATGATTTCTGCCATGAGTTAATTACAACTCCGCTTTGATGGAGGCTAGCAGATCAGCGTGTTTGGCTGCATCGATTTCCTTGCGCAGGATCTTCTCTGCGCCGGCGACGGCAATGCTGGCCACTTGGCTGCGCAGAGCTTCTTTGGCGCGCAGCACTTCCTGATCAATCTCGGCCTTGGCGTCAGCAATAATGCGTTCGCCTTCGGTCCGGGCAGCCTGTTTCGCTTCATCGATGACCTGGTTGGCACGTTTCTCGGCGGTGAGGATGAGTTCGGTTGCCTGTTGCTTGGCAGCACGAATTTCAGCCTCGACACGCAGAGATGCCTGTTCCAGATCCTGTTTACCGCGTTCCGCAGCGGCCAAGCCATCAGCAATGCGCTTGGCGCGCTCGTCCATCATGTTGGTCAGCGGAGGCCAAACAAATTTCATGGTGAACCACACCAGAACAGCGAAGGTAATCGCCTGTCCCAGCAGTGTCGCGTTAATATCCACGCTTGTTTTCCCCCAGAGTGTTTACAACAACCGGACTTGCGGCAAATTAAGCGCCAGCGCCTGCCTTGACAACAGCCAGGGCGGAGGTCAGGAACGGGTTGTTGAAGGTGTACAGCAGACCGACACCCACGCCGATCATGGAGATGGCATCAAGCAGACCAGCGATAATGAACAGCTTGGTTTGCAGAACCGGGATCATTTCCGGTTGACGGGCCGAGCTTTCCAGGAACTTGCCGCCCAGAATGCCGAAACCCAGTGCGGTGCCGATGGCGCCCAAGCCAATCATGATGGCAGCGGCCAGTGCGGTCATGCCCTGAATCTGCGAAACGAGTGCTTCCATTGATATCTCCTAAGGATTACAGAAGGATGGTTGAGAAAACTTATTTGCGAAAATCGCGTTGAATCAGTGGTCTTCCACGGCCAGGCTCAGGTACACGATGGTCAGCATCATGAACACGAACGCTTGCAGCGTGATTACCAGGATGTGGAAGATGGCCCACGGAGCGCCCAGCAGCCACTGCATATACCACGGCAGCAGGGCAATCAGGATGAAAATCAGTTCGCCAGCGTACATGTTGCCGAACAACCGCAGTGCCAGGGAAATCGGCTTGGCAATCAGTTCGATCAGCTGGAAGATGAAGTTGATCGGGCCAACCTTCGGGCCAAACGGCGCGGAGAACAGCTCGTGCATGTAACCGCCAAAGCCCTTGGCCTTGATCGAGAAGGCAATGATCAGGATCATCACCGACAGGGACATGGCGAAAGTCGCGTTAACGTCAGCGGAAGGCACCACACGCAGATAAACGTGATGCGGGTCAGCACCCAGGGCACCGCCAATCAGTTGGGCGATGTAGGGCAGGAAATCCACCGGCAGCATGTCCATCGCGTTCATCAGGAACACCCAGCAGAACACGGTCAGTGCCAGCGGGGCCACCATGGCGCTCTTGGCATGGAAGATGTCTTTCACCTGAGTGGCCACCATGTCGACGATGATTTCCACCAGACACTGCAGACGGCCCGGCTTTTCAATGCTGAACGTGCGCACCACGCGGGCAAACACGAACAGAAAGATAAAACCCAGCAGCAGCGATACGGAGAAGGTATCGACGTTGAGCGACCAAAAACCGCCATCATGTGGCGCTTTGGCGTGAGTCAGGTGGTGCTTGATGTAGTCAGTAGCGGAGCCTGCCATAACACGTTCTCGATTTATTTAGATAGAAGGGCGATCCAATAGGCCGCCAGCGTTGCAAAAAAACTTGAAAATAACGCTAACGGCACAACATCCTTATATAGCCACAGAACCAGTACGAACATCAGTACCGTGACGGCCAGCTTGGCAGCTTCGGCCACAAAGTGAGCTGCCAGCAATCTTCCGGGTGCGCCTCGCGGTTGGCGGTAGGCGACACGAACATAAACCAGCGCTGGCACGATACCGACCAGTGCGCCCATGACGGCAGACAGGGCGGGATGCCAATCCGGCAGGCCCAGCACGGTGCAGAGGATGATAATCGGCAGCGCCAGACGAATTTGCCAGACCAGAACATTACTTACGGTATGGGCCAGTTGCTTGGGCAGCCCAAGCACGAACTCAGAGATTATACTCACAGGGCATCGCGTCCGTCAATGAATAGCGCAGTCTTATACAAGACCGGCCATGTTTTAAACATCTGAAAGGCTTGAAAATTTCACGAACGACGGCTCAGCGCGGCAATCAGCGTGTCCAGCTGATCGAGTGAGGCGTACTCCACCAGCAACTTGCCGCTCCCATGCTTGCCAGGCCGGATCATCACCTTGGCCCCCACACGCTCAGAGACCTCCTCAGCCAGCCGCAATACGTCCGGATCGGCCCCGGCCTGAGGGCGAACCAGCGGGGGATGCAAGAGCTGCTGGGCACGCTGCTCGGCATCGCGCACCGACAGACCACGTTCAGCAATGTCCTGTGCCAGGCTGACCTGCTGCATCACCGGCAGGGTGAGCAGCGCACGGGCATGACCCATGTCCAGCTTGCCATCGTTGACCAGCGCCTGCACCGGCTCAGCCAGATTGAGCAGACGCAACAGGTTACTGACGGCGCTGCGCGAGCGGCCCACCGCCGCCGCCACGGCTTCGTGGGTCATGCCAAATTCGTCAGCCAGCCGCTTCAGGCCCAGCGCTTCTTCCAGCGGATTGAGCCCTTCGCGCTGAATATTTTCAATCAGCGCCATCGCCAGCGCGGCTTCGTCCGGCACGGTGCGCACAATGGCCGCCACCTCGCTCAGGCCGGCCAGTTGGCAGGCGCGCCAGCGCCGTTCGCCGGCAATCAGCTCGTAGCGCTCGTAGCCCACCGGACGCACCACCAGTGGCTGGATCACCCCCTGGGCGCGAATCGATTCCGCCAGGGACTCCAGCGATGCCGCATCCATGCGCGTGCGTGGCTGGTATTTGCCCGGCTGAATGGCCGTCACCGGCAAGGTCTGCAGCTGATCATCGCTGTGATTGACTGCCAGCAGGGCATCCAGCCCGCGACCGAGTCCTTTGGGTTTGACCATAGTTAAGCCGTTTGCTTGGGTAAGGTGAGATGGAGCCGTCCGGCGATTTCTGCCGCCAGGGCCACGTAAGCCTTGGCCCCGCGCGAACTGCGGTCGTACACCAGCGCCGGCATGCCATAGCTGGGGGCTTCGGCCAGACGGATGTTGCGCGGGATGGCAGTATCGAACACTTTATCACGGAAGTGTTCACTCAACTGCGCTGCCACCTGCTGAGCCAGCGTGCTGCGCGGGTCGTACATGGTGCGCAGCAAGCCGAGGATGTCAATGCCGGGGTTGAGCGACGCCCGGACTTTCTTCAGGGTGTTGACCAGGTCCGACAGGCCTTCCAGCGCATAATATTCGCACTGCATCGGAATGATGATCCGGCTGGCAGCAGCCAGGCCATTCAGCGTCAGCAGATTCAGCGCTGGCGGGCAGTCCAGAATCATCAGGTCATACTCGTCGCGCACGGCGGCCAGCGCATCTTTCAGGCGCTGTTCGCGGCGCGGGGCCGACACCAGCTCGACTTCGGCACCGCCCAGTTCGCGGTTGGCCGGCAGCACGTCATAGCCGCCAGACTCCGACCGGCAGCGAATGGCTTCCAGGCTGGCCTCGCCCAGCAGCAGGCTGTACAGGCCGCCGCCAGGCAGCCGGGACTTGTCCACGCCGCTGCCCATGGTGGCGTTGGCTTGCGGATCGAGGTCCACCACCAGCACACGCAGGCCCAGGGCAGCAAAACTGGCGGCCAGGTTGACCACGGTGGTGGTTTTGCCGACGCCGCCTTTTTGGTTGGTGATCGCAATAACCGTTGCCATGCCGGACTTCCTTATGGGTTATGCACGCGCCAGGGTCACCAGATGCCGTTCCGCATCCAGCCCTGGCACCTTGAGTTCCTGCACCGACACCACACGGATGTCCTCGGGCAGCTGGGCAATTTCTTCGTAAGGATACACGCCTTTCAGGGCGGCCCACACGCCACCTTCGGCCAGCAGTGGCCGGGTCAGCCGCACAAACTCGGCCAGTTCGGCAAATGCCCGCGAGGTGATCACGTCAAACGGCGCGCTGACCTGCAGCGCTTCGGCGCGCTCGCACTGCACGTCCACATTGTCCAACCCCAGCTCAATCACCGCCTGACGCAGGAAGGTGGTTTTCTTGTGGTTGGCGTCCAGCAGGGTCAGCTGCCAGTCCGGGCGGGCAATGGCAAACAGCATGCCGGGCATGCCGCCGCCGGAGCCCACGTCCAGCACCCGCCCACCCCGGACATGCGGCAAGGCGCTCAGGCTGTCGAGCACATGGTAGGCCACCATGCGCTCGGTTTCGCGCACGGCGGTCAGGTTATAGGTTTTGTTCCACTTGTCCAGCAGGGCCAGATACTGATTCAGCCGGGCCACCTGTTCAGCGGAAAAATCCAGGCCCAGCACTGCCAGGCCGTGTTCGAGTTCTTGTTCAAGCGTCATGGGAAGTCTTTCGGGCCTCAGCGTGGGCGCGTTTCAGATACACCAGCAGCAGCGACACCGCCGCCGGGGTCATGCCGGACAGGCGCGATGCCTGACCCAGGGTTTCCGGGCGATGCTGCGTCAGTTTTTGTTGCACTTCTTTAGATAAGCCAGGCACCTGCGCGTAGTCCATCGCGGCGGGCAGCAATACGGTTTCGATCTGGTCGCGGCGGGCGTTTTCTTCAGCCTGACGGTCAATATAGCCTTGGTATTTGACCTGAATTTCCACCTGCTCGGCAACCTCCGCCGGCGCGGCTTCTGCGCCAAAACCAGGCAGGGTGGCCAGGCTGGCGTAATCCACCCCAGGGCGGCGCAGCAAATCCTGCAGGCTGTATTCGCGTTCGATACCCTTGCCCAGCACCCGCTCGGCGTCGGCAGCGGCCAGCACGCGCGGATTCACCCAGGTGGTGCGCAAGCGCTCCAGCTCGGCTGCCACCGCGTCGCGCTTGCGACTGAACACCGCCCACTGCGCATCGCCCACCACCCCCAACTGGCGGCCCATATCCGTCAGGCGCAAGTCGGCGTTGTCCTCGCGCAATTGCAGGCGAAACTCGGCGCGGCTGGTGAACATCCGGTACGGCTCGGTCACCCCACGGGTAATCAGGTCATCCACCAGCACCCCCAGATAGGCCTGGTCACGGCCAGGGCACCAGCTGTCACGCTCCTGCACCAGCAGCCCGGCGTTGATCCCGGCCAGACAGCCTTGTGCCGCCGCTTCTTCGTAACCAGTGGTGCCGTTGATCTGGCCGGCAAAGAACAGCCCGGCAATATGCTTGCTTTCCAGGCTGGACTTCAGGGCGCGCGGGTCAAAGTAATCGTATTCGATGGCGTAGCCGGGGCGCAGGATATGCACATTTTCCAGCCCGCGCATGCTGCGCACTGCCGCCAGCTGGATATCGAACGGCAGACTGGTGGAAATGCCGTTCGGGTAGATTTCGTGGGTATCCAGCCCTTCCGGCTCGAGAAAAATCTGGTGACTGTCACGGTCGGCAAAACGGTTGATCTTGTCTTCGATCGACGGACAATAGCGCGGACCAACGCCTTCGATTACCCCGGTAAACATCGGTGAGCGGTCAAAGCCGGAGCGGATGATGTCGTGGGTCTGGGTATTGGTGTGGGTGATCCAGCACGGCAGCTGACGCGGGTGCATCTCGCGCGAGCCGCGCACCGAAAACACCGGGCGCGGGTCATCGCCCGGCTGCACTTCCAGCTGGTCAAAGCGGATGGTACGTCCGTCCAGACGCGGCGGCGTGCCGGTTTTCAGCCGGCCCACCGGCAAGGCCAGCTCGCGCAGGCGCGCGCCCAGCGTCAGCGCCGCCGGGTCGCCGGCGCGACCGCCCACGTAGTGTTCCAGGCCAATATGAATTTTGCCGGACAAAAAGGTCCCGGCGGTCAGCACCACCGAACGGGCGCGAAAAGTGATGCCGGCCTGGGTGATCACCCCGGCCACCCGGTCGCCGTCCAGCAACAAGTCATCCACCGCCTGCTGAAACAGCAAGAGATTGTCCTGGTTTTCCAGCATATGGCGGATGGCCGCCTTGTAGCGCACCCGGTCGGCCTGGGCGCGGGTGGCGCGCACCGCCGGGCCTTTCGAGCTGTTCAGCGTGCGAAACTGGATGCCGCCGATGTCGGTGGCCAGCGCCATGGCGCCGCCCAGCGCATCCACCTCGCGCACCAGATGCCCCTTGCCGATGCCGCCAATCGACGGATTGCACGACATCTGGCCCAGCGTTTCAATATTGTGGCTAAGCAGCAGGGTAGACCGGCCCATGCGGGCGGCTGCCAGTGCAGCTTCGGTGCCGGCGTGGCCGCCGCCAACAACAATCACGTCAAACTGAGTGGGGTAGATCATTGCGCCCTCACCGGCAGAAAAATATTCACAAACAGGGGGCAATATTGTATGCGAAAACCGTTCTCGATGTAAGTTGTTGATTTCCCAACAGCCAGCCATTTTCCTGCCTGGGCTTCCCCGGCGACACGATTCCTTCATGTCGATGTCAAACCGCTGTCATCGCCCGATTGCACACTGAGCGTCAACCATGATCGGGAGAAAAACATGCTGCAAGAACGACTTGCCCGTGCCCCGCGCGCGGCGCGCCTCACCGTGCGCCTGGCACAAAGCGCCGACGAAGTGCGCCAGGCGCAAAAGCTGCGCTACCGCATTTTTGGCGAAGAAATGGGTGCCCGGCTGGCTTCGGCGGAAATGGGCATTGACTGCGACGACTACGACGAACTGTGCGATCACCTGATCGTGCTCAACCAGGCCAGCGGCGAAGTGATCGGCACCTACCGCATGCTCAGCCCGGACAACGCCCGCCGTGCGCCGCAACTGTATTCCGAACATGAGTTTGACCTGTCGCGGCTGACGCATGTGCGCGACCGCCTGGTAGAAGTGGGCCGCTCCTGTGTTCACCCCGATTACCGCACGGGCGGCACCATTGCCCTGCTCTGGTCGGGCCTGGCCCAGTATGTGCGCGAACAGAATGCCGAATACCTGGCCGGCTGCGCCAGCGTCAGCCTGAACGACGGTGGCCATCAGGCCGCCAGCCTGTATCGCAAGCTGGAGGCCACCCACCTGGCCCCGACCGACTGGCGGGTGTTTCCGCACCTACCGCTGCCACTGGCCGAGCTGAGCGATACCGTCGATGTGGCGATTCCGGCGCTGATCAAGGGCTATTTGCGCGCCGGTTCGTTTGTTTGCGGCGAACCGGCCTGGGACCCTGATTTTAACTGCGCTGATTTTTTCATGCTGCTGCCGATGGGACGGGTGACCGACCGGTATAACAAGCATTTTGTGGCCGAGCATTAACTCCCCCGGCCAAGCCGGGAGCCTTCATGCATGTTGCGCGCCGCTCAACGCGGCTGAACGGGGACGCTCACGCGGCCCCGCTTTCTTGGTGCCACGGCACCGCATCGCTTACCTCAGCTTCCGCTGCGCCAGCTGTCGAAACACGCCTCCCAAGTGCCTGCGCCGGCTTGCGTACCACGCTTTTCTTCGGCACGCCGGCATGAGCCCCACAGGGCACGCCCACTGGCTGCGGCTCAGGTTCATTTGAGGGCGCTGGTGAAGTTTTACGGTCGCCAGCCCGTCTTCAGCCGTCGGTACAGCGTGCGTTCGCTGATGCCCAGTTGCGTGGCCAGCGCCTTGCGGCTGGCTGGGCTATTTGCTGGCGCGGTGGCAACCGGGAGCGTGGCGGCGGGTACCAGCCAGGGGCTGTCCAGCGGGTCGTCCAGGTGCTGAGGCTCGATTTGTGCGCCATCGCACAGCAGGCTGGCGCGCTCCAGCAGGTTGCGTAGTTCGCGCACATTGCCCGGAAACGGCATGCCGGCCAGCCGGGCCAGCGCGGTCGGGCTCAGGCGCAGCCCACGACCGGGTGCGACGCGTTCCAGCAACGCTTCGGTCAGCGCCGGGATGTCCTCGCGCCGGGCGCGCAAGGGTGGCAGGGCAATCGGAAAGGTGTTCAGCCGGAAGAACAAATCCTGACGAAAGCGCCCGTCCGCCACCATCTGCCGCAATGGCCGGTGGGTGGCGGAGATCACCCGCACATCAGCGTGGCGTGGCTCAACCGAGCCAACTCGACGAAAAGCGCCGGTTTCCAGCAGGCGCAGCAGCTTGACCTGCAAGGTCAGCGGAATATCCCCCACTTCATCCAGAAACAGCGTGCCGCCCTGAGCCGCTTCGATCAGCCCGATCTGGCGGCTGACCGCACCGGTGAAGGCACCGCGCTCGTGGCCAAACAGCGCGCTCTCGAACAGGGTTTCCGGCAGGCCGGAACAATCCACCACCACAAAGGGCCGGTTGGCACGCTTGCTGGCGCGGTGTATCGCCTGCGCCACCAGCTCCTTGCCTGAGCCCGATTCGCCTTGCAACAACACAGTGGCGTCTGACGGTGCCACCCGGCTGATCTGCTCCAGCATGCGCACAAACGTTGGTGCCCGGCCAATCAGGCCGTCGTCGCCATGGCGACGGGCGCTGGGCAACGGCGTCATGCGCTCGACAAACCAGCTGATTTCGCCATGGGCATTGCGCAGCGGAATCAGCTCGATATCGACGTATTCCTCGCCATGCGGGGTGTGATGCAGATGCAGCACGCGCTCGCGCTGGCCGGATTGCCGGCTGCGCGCCAACGGACAGCTTTCGCCGGATTCATCACACGGTGCGTCGTAGTGATGCGAGACGTGATAGCAGGTTTGCCCAAGCAGTGCGCGCCCACTGCCGTGTGAATCGCGATAGGCGCGGTTGGCGAACACGATGCGGTAATCCGGGGTGAACAGGATGTGCGGCTCGGGCAGTTGCTCCAGCAGCGAGCGCAGCTCGGCCGGGATGGCGGGCAGGCTCATGGCATCTCCGGCACGGCAGGCTTGCGACGATATGCCGCATCGGCAGCAGCGTTGGCACGCGCTAAAGTGTCGAGACCGTCAGTGTTAACTGCCATTCTGACACTGACAAAGCTGCCAAACTGCCAGCCTTCCGATAGGCAAAAACACGTAATCATTTGAATTTTATTGGTTTTCATCATTGGCACGGAAGTTGATAAAGCCTGGAGTCATCAGGAGGAGCCATGTTCCGTTCCCATCTTTCCCCGCTGGCCCGCCATCTGTGGTGGATTGTGCTAGCCAAGCTGTGTGTGTTGTGCGCGCTGTGGTGGGTATTCATCCGCCCCGAGCGGGTCAGCGTGGACGACACACGCATGGCCGGGCGGCTGGCTGCACCGCCCGTTGCTGTTTATACGAAAGGATCTGCACATGAGCATTGACCATGTGGTAGACGTGTCACGCTTGCAGTTTGCCGTGACCGCACTTTACCACTTTCTGTTTGTTCCGCTGACGCTGGGCATGACCTGGCTGCTGGTGATCATGGAGGCCACCTATGTGATGACCGGCAAGCAGGTGTACCAAGACATGACCCGCTTCTGGGGCAAGCTGTTCGGCATCAATTTTGCGCTGGGGGTGACCACCGGCATCACCATGGAATTCCAGTTTGGTACCAACTGGGCGTATTACTCGCACTATGTGGGCGATATCTTTGGCGCGCCGCTGGCCATCGAAGGGCTGATGGCGTTTTTTCTGGAATCCACCTTCATTGGCCTGTTCTTTTTTGGCTGGGACCGCTTGTCGCGCCGCCAGCATTTGCTGGTGACGCTGCTGATGGCGGTGGGCACCAATCTGTCGGCCTTGTGGATTCTGATTGCCAATGGCTGGATGCAGAATCCGGTAGGAGCCGAGTTCAGCTATCACACCATGCGCATGGAAATGACCGACTTCTGGGCGGTGGTGTTCAACCCCGACGCCCAGGCCAAGTTCGTGCATACCGTGTCGGCGGGCTATGTCACCGGGGCGATGTTCGTGCTGTCGATTTCCAGCTGGTATCTGCTGCGCGGGCGCGATGTCGAATTTGCCGGCAAGAGCTTTCGCATTGCCGCTGCATTTGGCTTTGCCAGCGTGTGTTCGGTGATCGTGCTGGGGGACGAATCCGGCTACACCGTGGGCGAGGCGCAGCAAACCAAGCTGGCCGCCATGGAAGCAATGTGGCACACCGAGCCGGCACCCGCGCCGTTCAATGTGCTGGCCTGGCCAAATGAAACCACCATGCAGAACGACTGGCAGGTGCAGATTCCCTGGCTGATGGGCCTGATCGGCACCCGCACGCTCAGCCAGCCAATCCCCGGCATTCACGACATCATCGCCGTCAATCGCGCACGGATTGTTTCTGGCGCGCAGGCAGTGACCGCGTTGGCCCGGCTGCGTCAGCAACGCAATGATGCCATGGCACTGGCGCGCTTTGACGCCCACAAGGCGGATCTGGGCTTTGGCCTGCTGCTGAAAAAATACACCGACGATGTCAGCACCGCCACGCCGGCGATGATCGACGCCGCCGCGCGCGACACCATTCCGAAAGTGGCACCGATGTTCTGGAGCTTCCGACTGATGGTGGCGCTGGGCATGGCCATGCTGGTGCTGTTTGGCCTGGCACTGTGGGCGTCGGTGAAAGGCGATTTTGCCCGCCGTCCGCGCCTGCTCAAGGCGGCGCTGTACTGCCTGCCCATGCCCTGGCTGGCGTGCGAGCTGGGCTGGTTTGTCGCGGAATATGGCCGCCAGCCGTGGACCATCTACGGCGTGCTGCCCACGCATTTGTCGGTGTCCACCTTGTCGGTGGAATCCCTGTACGGCTCGCTGGCCGGTTTCATCGGCTTTTATACCGTGCTGCTGTGCGTGGAAATGTACCTGATGGTGCGCTTTGCCCGTCAGGGCCCGGGCAGCCTGGGCACCGGCCACTACGCCGGCGACAGCACCCAGCCCCATCTTGCCCACTGAAGCCAACGCAAAGGAACCGTGATGCTGGAATATGCAACCTTGAAACTGATCTGGTGGGGGCTGGTTGGCGTGTTGCTGATCGGCTTTGCCATCATGGATGGCCACGACATGGGCGTGGGCACGCTGCTGCCCTTTGTTGGCCGCGACGATATCGAGCGTCGGGTGGTGATCAACACCGTCGGCCCGCACTGGGACGGCAATCAGGTGTGGTTCATCACCGCCGGCGGGGCGATTTTTGCTGCCTGGCCGCTGGTGTATGCCACGGCGTTTTCTGGATTCTACTGGGCCATGCTGGCAGTGCTGTGGGCGCTGTTCTTCCGCCCGGTGGGGTTTGATTACCGCAGCAAAATTCATCATCCGCGCTGGCGGCAGCTGTGGGACTGGGGGCTGTTTATTGGTGGGGCCGTGCCGCCGCTGATTTTTGGCGTGGCGTTTGGCAATCTGCTGCAGGGCGTGCCGTTTTACTTCCGCCCGGATCTGGTGTCGGTGTATCAGGGCAGCTTCTGGGCCTTGCTCAATCCGTTTGCCCTGCTGTGCGGCGTGGTGTCCAGTGCCATGGTCACCGCACATGGTGCGATTTACCTGATGCACCGCACCGAAGGCGAGATCCAGCGCCGCGCCGGGCGCTGGCTGAACGCTTGCCTGGCAGTGGCGGCACTGGCTTTCACCGTGGCGGGCCTGTGGCTGGCGCGCAGCATCGACGGCTATGTGATCACCTCTGCCGTGGCGGCCAATGCCCTGCCCGACCCGCTGGCCAAGGAAGTCAGCCGTCAGGCCGGTGCCTGGCTGGCCAATTACCAGCGCTGGCCGTGGACCTGGGGGCTGCCGCTGGCGGCCTATCTGGGCTGGCTGGCTACCGCCTGGCTGGCGCGCGCGGGCCGCACCTTTGCCGGCTTCTGGGCCTCGGCACTGGCGCTCAGCGGGGTGATTGCCACCGCCGGAACATCGATGTTTCCATTCATCATGCCGTCCAGCAGCCATCCGGCCTCCAGTCTGACGGTATGGGACAGCGCCTCCAGCCAGCTGACGCTGGGGCTGATGCTGGGAGCCACGGTGATTTTCATGCCCTTGATCATTTTTTACACCCGCTGGGCCTACCAGGTGATGGCCGGCAAGGTCACGGCAGAGTACATCCGTGAACACAGCCACAGCGCCTATTGAGTCGGGCCATCACGGCAGAAAGGATATGGCGCACATGCACATCGCCATTTGTTGTCAGAACGGTCGGGAAGTCAGCGCCCATCCGGGCAAATGCACCCGCTTTATTCTGCTGGACACCGACAGCGACCAGGCGCAGTGGCTGACACTGTCGGCCAACGCCATGCTGCGTCTGGCCACGCTGGACACTCATCCACTGCGCCGCTGCCAGACGGTGCTGGCCCGCGATGGCGGTGCCGACCTGGCCCAACGGCTGGCGGCGGTGGGGGTGACGCTGGCGCTGACGACGCAGGCCGAGCCAGGTGTGGCCGTGGCCGCGTATCTGGCTGGCGACAGCCTGCCGGCCTTGCGCGCCGGCAAGGGGGTGTGTACGCCAGCCTGAACCTTAGCGCGGCGGACAAAACCCTCCTGGCGTGCTGGTGTGACCGTACCGTCTGCGGTCGCCTCGCCAGAAGCGCTACGCTGAGCATTGCAAGTCGTACTTGAGAATCTTCCAGAAAGGACATGATCATGTGGTATTTCGCCTGGGTACTGGGGCTCGGCTTTGCCGTGCTGCTGGCCATTCTCAACGCCATGTGGGGCGAATACGCCCCCAATCGTCAGGGCGGTGGCGATGAAGGCCCGGCCTGACTCGGCCCGACCGCACGCGGCCTTACTGATGCTGGCGGTGGCACTGATGCTGGGGCTGACGCTGGCCCCCCGGCTGTTGCGCCAGGCGGATGGCAGCGCCGACACCTTGACGGCACTGTGGCTGTGCTGGGCAATGTGCGCTGGCTTTGTGCGCGGCGTGGGCTTTGTCCCGTCCAGCCGACCGCTACGCTGGCTACTGGGTGCGCCAGCCTGTGGGCTGGCATTGGCGCTGGCAGCCTGGCGCGTGCTCTGAACCTTGCATTGCCATGGCCCCGCCCGCCCCCGGCGGTGCGCCAGGGTTTCTCCGCTGCCGGCGCTTGCGCCGGCATTTTCTTGCCGAAGTGCCAAATGCACCCAGCCATGGCAAGCGACGCTTGCTCTGGCCGCCGGCTCCCGTAACAATACGCCATGCATTCCACTTACTCCTTGCAGCCCATCGGCATCCTGCACAGCCCCTACCGGGAAAAATTTGGCATCCCACGCCAGCCGGGACTGGCCCCGCATGCGCTGGCCAGCGTGACCCTGCTGCCGCCGTACAATCAGATTGACAGCGTGCGTGGCCTGGACAGCTTTTCTCATGTCTGGCTGATTTTTGCCTTCCACCAAACCGCCGGACACGGCTGGCGGCCCACCGTGCGGCCGCCCCGGCTGGGCGGCAATGCCAGAGTGGGTGTTTTTGCCAGCCGCTCCACCTTCCGCCCCAACCCACTCGGGCTGAGCGTGGCCGAACTGCTCGGCATCGACAGCGAACATGGCGTGGTGCTGCGCCTGCGCGGCGTGGACCTGCTCGACGGCACGCCCATTCTCGATATCAAGCCCTATATCCCGTTTGTGGACAGCCAGCCACAGGCGCGCGGCGGCTTTGTTGATGGCCCGCCGGCCACGCTGGCGGTGGAATGGAGCGCCGCCGCCGCTGCCGCCGTGCAGCGTCATCAAGCCCAGCACCCCGAACTGGCGGCATTGATTGAAGAAGTGCTGGCGCAAGACCCGCGCCCGGCCTACCAGGACAATCCGGCGCGCGAATACGGCGTGCACCTCTATAATTACAATATCCGCTTCCGGATTGACGGGCAGCGCGCTTACGTACTTGATGTGATCGACACCTGCCCCCATGTGCAAGGAACCCCGGCAGGCTGATCTTGTCCAAGCCGGTAGCCAGCCTCTCTTGGCAGCCGGCCCGCCGGCTTACCCCGCATGACCTTATATTTAGGAGACTTCGCATACCATGGCCCACACTGCCAAACATCTCGTCCTGACCCTGGCCACGGCAGCCTTGTTTACTGCACCGTTTGCCGACGCTGCCAAGTTTGGCGGTGGCAAATCCAGCGGCATGCAACGCTCCACCCCGTCCAAGAGCCAATCCTATAACGCCACCCCGGCCCAGCAGGCACCTGCTGCGCCGATGTACGGCAAGACCGCGCCCAATAGCGCGCCACAGCAACGTTCGGGGCCAGGCATTGGTACCGCTGTTGCCGCTGGCGTCGCCGGTGCCGCAGCAGGCTATATGCTGGGCTCGGCCATGAGCGACAACCCAGCGCCAGCCGCTGCCGCCAATGGTGCAGCAGCACCGCAAGCCGCAGGCGCGCCGATGCCGGCCCAACAAGCCCAGGCACTGACCGGTGCCGCGCCGGCAGCGCCGGCCAGCAGTGGCATGCCGTGGGGCACGCTGTTGCTGCTGGCCGCCCTGCTGGGTGGTGGCCTGTGGTGGATGATGCGGCGCAAGGCCACCCCGGCGCTGGGTCGTGGCGGCAAGTCGTCTGGCCAGGGCGCCCGCGACAGCCTGCTGAACAACAATAACAGCCTGCGCAATGGCCCAAGCAACAGCAACCCGCCAGCACCGGGCACGGGCGGTGGCCTGTTTGACCAGTTCAGTCCGGCCCAGCCGGCGGCACCGCTGGCCAATGGCCGCCTGCCGGACGGCACCGAAGTGCCGCACTTCCTGCGTCAGGCCAAAGCCACTTTCATGCACCTGCAAAGCATGAACAACCCGGCCAATGTGGGCGAAGTGGCCAAATACCTGACCCCGGAAATGTTTGCTGCGGTCAAGGCGGAAGTTACCCACAACAGCGAAGTGGCCGATTTTCCGACGCTGAACTGCGACCTGCTGGAAGCAGTGGAAGAAAATGGCCGCTATATCGCCAGCGTGCATTTCCATGGCATGGTCAGCGAATCGGTCAATGCCCCGATCACCCCGTTCTCGGAAGTCTGGCACTACGTCAAAGGCCACGACACCGACAACAAGTGGCTGGTGGCCGGGATTCAGCAGCAGTAAGCCGGATGTGCTGCACGCCGTGAAAAAGGCCCGCCCTGTGCGGGCCTTTTTTGGTGCAAGACGAGACAAAACCATGCACAATTGCGCCGCTTGTGCGGCAGACTGGCGCAAACCGACCATCCTGGCCGCGATTCCGGCAGATTCTGCCCCATCAGAAACAACTGGCATGACATTTGCTGCAAGAACACACCCTGGCCCTCGACCTCTCCACGCCTGACCCTGCCACCATGAACGCACATCTTGCTCCCCCTTGCCTGCCATTATCGGCCCCTGCGCCGGCGGGATTGGTGTGCAGTTCGCATTTTCAGCCCATTTACAGCCTGGCGCACCGCCGGCTGATTGGCGTGGAAGGCCTGTTGCGGGCACATGACCCTCAGGGTCAACCCTTGTCGCCGGCAGACCTGTTTGCCCCGCATATGCCCTTGAACCAGCGCACGGCGCTGGACCGTCACGCCCGTGCGCTGCATGTGGCCCACTATGCCCGGCTGGGGCTGAACAACAGCTGGCTGTTCCTCAATGCCGACGCCGAAGGGTTCTTGCTTGACCCGCAGGCGGTTGACCGCTTTCCCGACTGGCTGGCCGCCCACGGCCTGACGCCAG
Organism: Aquaspirillum sp. LM1; assembly: GCF_002002905.1. Taxonomy (NCBI): domain Bacteria; kingdom Pseudomonadati; phylum Pseudomonadota; class Betaproteobacteria; order Neisseriales; family Aquaspirillaceae; genus Aquaspirillum; species Aquaspirillum sp. LM1. The sequence goes on from NZ_CP019509.1 coordinate 3,425,829, forward strand.
ACTGTGTGGTGCTGGAAGTGCTGGAGCACCGGATTGACGACCTGGATGCGCTGGTGGCAGCGCTGCAGCAGCTCAAGCAGCAAGGCTGCGTGATCGCGGTGGATGACTTTGGTGCCGGCCACGCCAATATCGACCGGCTGTGGCGGCTGGAGCCCGACATCGTCAAGCTCGACCGCTCGCTGCTGCGCGACGCCAGCCAGACCCGCCAGGCGCGCGCACTGTATCCCCGGCTGGTGGCCATGCTGCAGGAAATCGGCGCACTGGTGGTGGCAGAGGGCGTGGAAACCGAACGGGAAGGGGTGATTGCGCTGGAATCGCAGGCAGATTTTGTCCAGGGCTATTACTTTGCCCGCCCGGCCCCGCAATTGCCGGACAGCCTGCAGGTGCTGCCGGTGCTGGATACCCTGTGGCATGATTTTGAAGTGCGCGAACAGGCGCGCCGGCAGAACGCCGCCGCCGTCTACCGCAGTGTCCACGCTGCCTTTCGCCAGTGCGCCAATGCGCTGGCGGCAGGCATTCCCCTGGCGGAAGCCAGCATCATGCTGCGCCAGCATCCGGACGTGCTGCGCTGCTTCTTGCTGAATCAGTTTGGCGAGCAGGTTGGCGACAATATCGGGGCCTACAGCGCCAGCAGCCTGCGCCGCTTTGCGCCGCTGGCCGACGCCAAGGGCGCACGCTGGTCACGCCGGCCTTATTTTCGCAGCGCGCTGGAGCAACCAGGCCGGGTGCAACTGACCCAGCCGTACCTGTCGGTCACCGAGCCGGTATCGTGCGTCACCATGTCGCTGGCGCTGGAAGTGCATGAGCGGGTGCATGTGCTGTGCACCGACCTGCACTGGCACGAACGGGTCAGCCTGCCGCCAGCCTGAGCGGCGCACGCTTTATTCGCGGCGTTCGTTCAGGTATTCGTACAAGGTCACCACTTTTTGCACGCCAGATGTCTCGCTGGCCAGACGGGCCGCTTCTTCGCCCTCGACATCCGACACCAATCCCAGCAAATACACCTCGCCGCGCTCAACCACCACCTTGAAATGGTTGGACGAGAAGTTCTTGCCTTCCAGCAGACGGGCGCGCACCTTGGTGCTCAGGCCGCTGTCGTTCAGCCGGTTGCCCAGGGTGGAGTTGGGTGCAATCACCAGGTAGTTGTGCAGCTTGCGCACACCCGGCAACGCGCGGGCCGTAAAGTCGGCCTGGGCGCGGGCCTGTTCGTCTGGCACTTCGCCGGTCAGCAGGATGGCCCGATTGAACGCAGTCACATTGACATGCGCGCCCGGTGTCTTGCTGCTGATCTGCGAGGCCAGCTTGACTTCAAAGGTTTGGTCATCGGTGTAAGAACCGGTGGTGCGCCGGTCATTGCCCACCCACAGCGCGGCCCCCGCCCCCGCCACCACCGCTGGCACACATGCCGACAGCGTCGGCAAGGCAGCCAGCACACACAGCGCAACAGCAAGACGGCGGCGCATGATCATTCTCCTCCCAGCAGCATGTAGTCGATGGCATCACACAGGGCGTGGATCATCAGGATATGCACCTCCTGGATGCGGGCAGTGCGGTATACCGGCACATTGAGCAGGATGTCTTCGCTGGTGAGCAGCTCGCCAATCTGGCCGCCATCCTTGCCGGTAAAGGCAATCACCGTCATCTGCCGTTCGTGGGCGGAATGAATGGCTTCAATCACATTGGCCGAGTTGCCCGAGGTGGAAATGGCCAGCAGGATGTCGCCAGTCTGGCCAAGTGCGCGCACCTGCTTGGAAAAAATCATGTCGAAGTCGTAGTCGTTGCCAATGGCGGTCAACGCCGAACTGTCGGTGGCCAGCGACAGCGCCGCCAGCCCCGGACGTTCTTTTTCAAACCGGCCAACCATTTCGGCGGCAAAGTGCTGGGCGTCGGCGGCAGATCCACCATTGCCACATGCCAGCACCTTGCCTTCGTTCATCAGGCAGGCCACCATTTTTTCTGCTGCCACGGCAATACCCGGTGACAGCACTTCCATCGCCTGCTGTTTGGCAGCAATGCTTTCAATAAAATGTTCGTTGACGCGCTGGATCAAATCCATCGGGCTTCCTTATCAAATAATGTTTTGCAGCCACTCGGGCGGCTGCTGGCCATCCAGCAGAACGGCATCAAACCGACAGGGTGGCAGGCTGGGCAGCGTGTGCAGATAATGTTCTGCCGTGCGCACCAGCCGGGCCTGCTTGGCCGGGGTAATACTGGCGGCAGCGCCGCCAAAACGGGCCGAGCGGCGCTGGCGTACTTCCACAAACACCAGGGTGGTGCCATCGTGCATGATGAGGTCGATTTCCCCCATCCGGCAGCGATAATTACGGGTCACACACACCAGGCCACGCTGCTGCAACCAGCTCAGCGCCAGCGCTTCGGCCTGCTGTCCACGTTCATTCATGGCTTACTCATCCAGCCAGAGCTGACCGGTGGGCGAGCTTAGCAACAGGCTGCGCTGAACCTCCCGCCCAGACCCCAGTCGCAAACGACCACTCACCCCATCCAGCCACAAGCCAGAGGTATTGCGCCCGGCCAGACGGCGCGCCACGCGAAAGGCATCAATGCCCAGTGCATACAGCCGCTCGGTGGCATGGGTCAGAGGCTCAAGCGGTCGGGGGTAACGTGCCGAAACACCGCTATCTGGCGTCAGCAACCACGGCATGTCCAGCACGGTCACGGTCAACCCTTCCGACCCAACTGGCGCCTGCTCGTTCAGGCTGGGCGGCAAATATGCCGGCACTGCCCCCAGCGTCGGGCGCAGTGCTGCCCATTCTGCCGTATTCAGCATCACCGCCACGGCATCCACCGACTCGCGCTGCTGCTGCCAGCGTTCAGCCTCGGCAGGCCAGCGCAGCGTGCGCGGCTGCCGTCCGGCCAGCTCCACCCAGGCCGCCGTCCACGCCTGAGCCTGGCGCTGCGACAAGGGATCACTGCCAACCATCAGCATCGGAAACACCGAGCCGGCATGGTGCATGGCCTGCGCCACCTGCTCGGCGTCAGCCTCTGCCGCCAGATGCAGCGCGTATAAGCCTGGTGCCGGCTTGGCCGGCAGGGTATTCAGCGCCAGGGTCGGCATCTTGACCAGGGGCGCAATTGCGGCAATTTCCGGACGGGTCAGTGGGCCAATCACCACCTCGGCACCTTCGCTCAGAGCCTGCTGATAGCGCGCCTGCACATCGTCCAGGCGGGTGGTGTACCAGCGCAACTCGGCATCGCCATCCACTTTCCAGGCCGCTTCAATCCCCTGCCGCACCACCTGAGCGGCCTCCCCCAGGCTGTCGCTGCTCAAAGGCAGCAAGATTGCCATTTTCGGTGCAGGGCCAGCAGGCATGGTTTCCACCCGCTTTTCCGCCTGGGCTGGCGGGTGATCGAGAATGGCGGTCAGTGGGGATCTCAGCGCCGGCACGTCGTCCAGTTCAATGCTATAGTTCGGGCCGGCGGCCAACGCCGGTCCGCCCCATCCCATCATCAGCATGGCTGCCAGCAGCATTCGCACCCAAGGAGCCCGTCGTTGCATACTCCACTCTTTCCGATTGTCGAAGACGCGCGTGCGTCTCTGGTGAACGGCACATTATATGTGGTGGCCACACCGATTGGGAACGTAGCCGACATCAGCCTGCGTGCGCTGGCCGTGCTCAGCGCCGCGCATATCGTCTGCGCCGAGGATACCCGGGTAACCGGCCAGTTGCTGTCTCGCTATGGCCTGCACAGCAAGCTGGTCAGTGTACGCGAACATAACGAATGTGCGATGGCAGAAAAAATCTGTGGCTGGCTGGCCGAAGGCCAGATTGTCGCCCAGGTTTCCGATGCGGGCACCCCCGCCGTGTCGGACCCGGGTGCCCGGCTGGTGCACGCCGTGCGGGCGGCCGGCTATCCGGTTTGCCCCATTCCCGGTGCCTGCGCGGCAGTCACTGCGCTGGCCGGCAGCGGCATCACCACCTCCGACTGGCTGTTTCATGGCTTTCTGCCGCCCAAAAGCACCGCCCGCTGCAAGCAGCTGGCGCAGTGGCAGGACGCACCCTATGCCGTGGTACTGTACGAAGCACCGCACCGGATGGCCGACTGCACCCACGATATTGCGGCCACCCTGGGCGCGGATCGGCAAGTGACGCTGGGCCGTGAGCTGACCAAAACCTTTGAAACCCTGCGCACCCTGCCCGCCGGTGAACTGGCCGCCTGGGTGGCCAGCGACAGCAATCAGCAGCGCGGTGAATGCGTGCTGATCATCGACGCCGCCCCGGCGGTGATCGCCAACAACGCCATTGACGCACAGGCCGAACACACCCTGCGCGTGCTGATGGCCGAACTGCCGCCGAAACAGGCGGCCAAACTCACCGCCACGCTGACCGGCGTCCCGCGTGATGCGCTGTACCAGCTGGCCGTCAGCTGGAAACAGGGGCCTGCGGATGAGTCGAATTGACACCGGGGAGCTACGCGCGCAGTTTACAGCGCTAAGCCAGCCCTGTATTATGCCGCTCTTACCACAGGGTGTTTGAATCTCACACCATCCTGACACCTGCCCAGGTGGCGAAATCGGTAGACGCAGGGGACTCAAAATCCCCCGCCGCAAGGCGTGTCGGTTCGAGTCCGACCCTGGGCACCAGCTTAAGCAAGACCGGCCACAAGGCAAATCACCCGCACAGTGCATACTGGCGGGTTTTTTATTGCCCCGGAAAAAAACCGCCCCCCGCCCAGTTGCACTGGTACGGGGGCGGTTTGCCATCACATCAGGCTGACGGATCCTTACGCCACGCCAATCACGCCGCCATCGTCACGGCGAATCACCACGGTGGCCGAACGCGGGCGACCACCGCTGGCACCATCCGGCCAGGCGGAAATGGCTTTCGGCGCAGCCGGATCAGACCGCTCGGACGACGTTTCACCCGGATGCTGGATATTGATGAACAGGGTGCGGTTGTCCGGGGTGAAGGCAATGCCGGTGATTTCGCAGCCACGCGGACCGGTGAGGAAGCGACGGAATTCGCCGCGTTCGGGAATCACCGCCAACATCTGGTTATTGCCCATGCCCAGGTAGTCTTTTTCGTTGAGCGTGCTGGTGGACACATCAGTTTGCACCCACAGCAGGCCATTGCTGGAGAATTTCAGGCCGTCCGGGCTGCCAAAGGTGTCGCCCTGCACGCTGGCCTTCTTGTCGCCCTTGCCGGTTGGGCTGCCGCCCAGCGCAAACAGGTCCCAGACAAACGCCGTCGATGCCGGGTTATTGTCGCCTTCAAACCAGCGGATGATCTGACCAAAGGTGTTGTCCACGCGCGGATTGGCCGCGTCCACCCCTGCTTTCCCGTCTTTGCCGCGCTCGCTGTTGTTGGTCAGCGTGCAGTAGATTTCATACGGCTTGTGCGGGTGAGCAGCAATCCACTCCGGGCGGTCCATCTTGGTAGCCCCCACCAGGTCGGCGGCGCGGCGGGTGTGGATGGAGATATCGGCCTGGCTGGCAAAGCCGTTGGCGGCGGTCAGGCCGTTCTTGCCGTGGCTGAGTTCCAGCCAGTGGCCAGTGTTGTCCTTGTCAAAGCGCGCCACGTACAGCGTGCCGTGATCAAGCAGGTCAAAGTTGGCCTTGCGGTTTTTCGGGTTGTACGTCTTGCTGGACACAAATTTGTAAATGTACTCAAAGCGCTGGTCGTCGCCCATGTACACCACCACGCGGTTGTCCGGTGCCAGCACCACGGTGGCACCTTCGTGCTTGATCCGACCCAGCGCGGTGCGCTTGACCGGGGTGGATTTGGCATCAAACGGATCGATTTCCACCACCCAGCCAAAGCGGTGCGCTTCATTCGGGGTGACCTGGCGGTCAAAGCGGAAATCGGTTTCGGCCCATTTATAGCCGGTGTCGGTGGCTTTAATGCCGTAGCGCTTGTCGTCGGCGCTCAGTTCGCCATTGTTGGCGAAGTAATCGCTCCAGTTTTCTTCACAGGTCAGGTAGGTACCCCACGGCGTCTGGCCGTTGGCGCAGTTGTTCAGCGTGCCCAGAATACGCTCGCCCTTGGGGTCATCCTGGGTTTTCATCAGCGCATGGCCCTTGGCCGGGCCGCCAATGGCACACGGCGTGGTGGCGGTGATGCGGCGGGCCAGTGCCGACGGGCGCACCACGCGCCAGCCTTTGCCGGTGTCTTCCACTTCAATCACTGATACGCCGACAGCGGCCTGGGCTTTGGCGGTTTTTTTCTCACTCCAGTGAGCCATACCATCGGTATGCAGCAAGCCGTCGTCAGTGTATTCGTGGTTGATGGCCAGCAAGCCGCGCTTGCTGTGCGCCGAGCCAAACGGCAGCGGGAAATAGGCCATGCCGTCGTGGTGCATGCCCGCTTGCACGGCCTGTTCTTCGGCGCTATTGCTGGCATCCTGCTTGAACGCCGGCATCTTGCCCGGCACGCCCACCGGATCACCCCAGGCATACAGCACATTGGCGTGGTAGCCCGCCGGCACACGCACCACATCATCGGTCGTGAACGGCAGGCCGGTAAACCCCAGATTCAGCGGGGCCAGCGGGGCGTTGGCAGCAGCAGCCAGCTGGCTGACGCTGGAGCCAGCCAGACCCAGCGCCAGCGAAGCGCCCAAGCCCTTGAGCAGGCCACGACGCTGCAGCGAAGCATCCAGAATGGAAGAAAAAGCCAGGTTGGACGAGTCATTGACGATACTGTCGTCGGTTTTGATCAGGCGGCTCATGGGGTCAGGCTCCGGGAATCAGCAGGCAGGTTGGGAACCTGCCGAAAATACGTCATCCGGATGACACAATCGTGGCCAAATCATGACAAAACCGTGACACGCTGTTGCCCCCAGCGGGCGACGGCGTGTCACGGTGGTACCATCAGGGTTTGCAGCTGGTCGGTTTCAGCCCGGCCAGACCGGCAGTGGCCTTGCTCAGGCTGGCGCTGGCGGCTTCGTCCAGCCCATCCACCCGCACAGTGCTGCTGCTCACTGGCGTGCCGCCACGCGGAGCCAGCTTGGCCGGGTAGCCACTGTCGTTCAGACGCTTGAGCATGGCCTTGGCGCTGTCTTCCTGTGAAAACAGCCCCATCGACAAGGCGTTCTTGTGTTCGCCATCAGTATTGACCACATAGTTGTCAAAGCCCTTGTCTTTCAGGCTGGCCGACTGTTTGAGCACTTCGTCACGGTTGCTTTGCGCTGGCAGATACACCCAGAACTTGCCGCCGGTCCGCCCGGTTTCGTGCACGCTTTCCTGCATCTTGCTGGCCAGGCCGGCCTTGTTCAGCGCAGCTTTCAGCTTGGTGGCAGTGGCACTGTCCAGCTCAGCTGACTGATAGCACATCAGCTTGGGTTTGGCCTTGGCCGCGTCGGTTTTTTCCGGCTTGGCTGCTTCAGGCTTGGGCTCCAGCTTGGCCACTTTATTGTCTGCCGCTGGCTTGGCCTCGGCTTTGGCAGGTGCTTTCGCTTCAGGTTTGGTTTCTGGCTTGGGCTCAGGCTTGGGTTCGGGTTTTTTCACTTCTGCCGGCTTGGCCGCTGGCTTGGTTTCCGCTTTGGTTGGTTCAGGCTTGGCAGGTTCAGGCTTGGTGGGTTCAGCCTTGGGCGCACTGGCCGCAGGTTTGGCCGCGGGTAGCGGCTTGGCGTCAGCTTTGCCAGGCGTTGGCGCAAGCGCCGCCGCAGGTGCTGAAGGTGCGGCAGCAGGACTGGCCGAATGTGCGGCTTCCGGTGCCAGCGCGGCGGCCAGCGAAGCCACAGGCGGCGTGGTCGGCGCAGCAACCGGGGCCGGGGCGTCGGGCTTGGGTGGCAGCGCCGAGCCCGCCTTGGGTGCGGTCAGGGCGGCCAATGGGCTGAGCTCGCCAGTGGGCACCAGCTTGATCTGATTGGCGTTGCTTTCCCGAGTTGTAATATCGGTCACCACCGGCTTGCTGAGTGCGCCCAACAGGGCGATCAGCACATTCGCCGCGACCAGCGCAGCAAGAAACCACTTCATGGACATGTTATCCTGGCTAATCCGTCTAGCGCGAGATTATCCACAATCTGATAGCAAACGGGGAGATACTGCGCAATCAATTTGGCATCGCCCCCGGTCAAATAAACCGTAACAGGGCCATCCAGCGCGCTCAGCCGCTGCGCCTGCTGGACAATCGGTGCCAGCAGGGCATTCAGGCAACCGCTGTAAATCGCATCGGCAGTCTGGGTGGGGTAGTCGGCATACTGGCCATCCGGACGCCCGAGCCGGGCGGTACCGCTGGCCAGGCTGTTGCGCATCAGCGTCAAGCCAGGGGCAATGGAGCCGCCCAGAAACAGGCCGTCAGCGCGCAATGCATCAATGGTCAACGCGGTGCCGGCGCACACCACCACCTTGGCACCCGGCGCGGCACCACCAGCGCCCAGCAGCGCCATCCAGCGGTCGGCACCCAACTGGCGGGTGTCGTAATCACAGCGCACCCCGGCCTGCTCGGCCTGTGGCCATTGCCAGGCCACCGCCAGCCCAGGCGGCAGGCAGGCGGCAATCTGCTGGCCCAGCGCCTCGCTGGCCACGGTGCAGCCCAGCGCCCAGCGTGGACGCCAGCGCTGGCAATCCACCGCCAGCGCCGACAGGTCATCATGCAGCGCGGCCCCTTCGGCCAGCACCTGAGCAGACGCCACCGCGACGATCCGCCATTTCACCCGGGTATTGCCGGCATCGATCAATAATTTCATGCATGCCTCCGCAGGCTGATTTCACCGGCATGCACCGCTTGTTCACCGTGGGCAGTCATCAGCCGTAGCGCGCCATGCGCATCAATGCCCAAGGCAATGCCGGCCAGTGCCTCACCCTGCATGGGCAACAGCACGACGGGCTCGTCCTGCCAGGCGTGCCAATGCTCCCATTCCGCCCGGAATGGCGCAAAGCCGTCATGGGCAAACTGGGTCAGCAGGTCAGCCAGCTCGCTTAACAGCGCAGCGGCCAGGGCGTTGCGCGACAGGCTCAGGCCGGCGTCTGATAGCGCAGCGGCAGGCTGGCCAACATCGCCCGCCGGATGCACGTTCAAGCCCACACCAATCACCACCGCCGACGGGCCAAGCGCATCGCCGGCCAGTTCAATCAAAATCCCGGCCAGCTTACGTTCGCCCAACAAGACATCGTTGGGCCACTTCAGCCTGACCGGTGCTCCCAGGCGATTGAGCACCCGGGTCAGCGCCACGCCAACCAGCAGGCTCAAGCCAGACAACTGACCGACACCACAATCAAACCGCCAGAGCAGGGAAAAAGTCAGTCCGCTGCCCAGCGGGGTTTGCCAGCGCCGGCCCAGCCGGCCACGGCCAGCGGTTTGCACTTCGGCCAGCCGCACCAGGCCATTGGCCTCACCCTGCGCCGCCCGCGCCAGCACATCGCTATTGGTGGAACCGGTTTCATCGACCACCTCCACCCGCAGGCCAGCCGGTAGTCCAGGCTGGATGGCGGAGGCGTCAAGCCAGTCAATCGGGGTGAGCAGGCGATAGCCCTGGCCGCGCACGCGGTCGATCTGCAGATGGTAGTGCTCGGCCAGCGATTGAATGCGGGTGCAGACCGAGGCGCGCGAACAGCCAAGCTCTTCGGCCATACGTTCGCCAGAATGAAAACCGCCGTCAGACAGACGGCGCAAGACTGCCAGAGCCGGGGCTTTCACTGCGCTTAGCCCTGGCTGCGGATGCGGGTGAGCATGGCGGTGGTCGAGGTGGCAAATTCAAACGGAATGGAATGCACCTGCCCGCCGCGCGCCAGGGTTTCTGCACTGCCCACAATCCGGTCAATTGGCCAGTCACCGCCTTTGACCAGCACATCAGGGCGCACCTGTTCAATCAGTTCTGCCGGGGTATCCTGGTCGAACCAGGTGACCAATGACACGCTTTCCAGCGCGGCCATCACGGCGGCGCGCTGTTCCAGCGGGTTGACCGGCCTGTCATCACCCTTGCCCTGCCGGCGCACCGAGGCATCGGTATTCAGCGCCACCACCAGCCCGGCCCCCAGCGCACGCGCCTGGGCCAGATAGGTGACATGCCCCCGATGCAGGATGTCAAAGCAGCCATTGGTCATCACCAGCGGGCGCGGCAGGCTGGCCAGACGGGTGGCCAGTTGCTCGGGAGGACATAGCTTGCGTTCAAACTCGGGGGCAGGGTAGTTCATGGCGTTCCATCACGCGGTGGCGGCAACCAGCTCCTTGCGGTAACGGTTGAGTTGCTGCACCGACTCAAAAGTGCGTTCAAACAAACTCGACAAGTTGCGAAGGATACCACCCACCACGCGGGATTCCCATTCACTGTTGAAGCAAATCTTGTGGGTCAGCCAGTCATCCAGCCAGTCTGGGTCAGGCAAACGGCTTTGTACCGTGTCATTGGGGAACAGCGACTGATTGACATGCAGATTGGTCGGATGCAACGGCTTGCCGGAACGGCCACTGGAGGCCATCAGCATGCCGATTTTGGCAAACGCCAGCCGGGCTTGATCGCCCGAGCGCGCAATCGCCTGCTTCATGTATTTGAGGTAAGCACCGCCATGGCGGGCTTCATCACGCGACAGCGTGCTGTAGATATGCTTGATCACTGGCTCAGTGTGCCATTCGGAGGCGCAGCGATACCACTGGGTCAGCCGAACTTCGCCACAAAAGTGCAACATCAGGGTTTCCAGCGGCGGTGCCGGATCGAACTCGAAGCGCACCGCGTGCAGTTCTTCTTCAGTGGGCATCAGGTCTGGACGGAAACGGCGCAGGTATTCGATCAGCACCAGGGAGTGCTTTTGTTCTTCGTAAAACCAGATGGACATGAATGCAGAAAAATCACTGTCATGCCGGTTATCACGCAAAAACATTTCGGTGGCTGGCAGCGCCGACCATTCGGTGATGGCGTTCAGGCGGATGGTTTGCGCCTGTTCGTCGCTCAGCAGTTCGGGGGAGAAGGTATCCCACGGAATATCCGTGGCCATGTCCCAGCGGGCTTTTTCCAGCTGGACAAACAATTCGGGGTAAAGCATCAGGGGGCGTCCTTGTGGGCGTCTCAACAAGGTTCTGATTGTAGAGTATCGCTGGCCAAGACGAAAATGTTATCTATTTCCATCCTGTCAATAGGGTTTTGTTCTATAAGGCATTTTCCCCCACAAACACCGGATTTACCCCTGTTCAGCCCAGAATTCAGCCAGATTTCCCCACATTGATGCGCTCAAACAGCGCATTCTTCCCGGATAGCGAGGCACAATGGCTGCGCAAAAAATTGACGCTAAAAAGACAAAACCCCCTGTACCGTTGGTACAGGGGGTTTGAATGGGAGCCTGGCGTTGACCTACTTTCACACGGGTAATCCGCACTATCATTGGCGCGAAGCGGTTTCACTGTCCTGTTCGGGATGGGAAGGAGTGGGACCCACTTGCTATGGACACCAGGCATAAGCTGTCGTGCGCTGCATTGCTGCAACACACCAAAACGGGAAGAGTAACTTCAGTCATCAACTGGATCAGATCACATCTAAAACACCTGAAGCATCGCGGCTTATAGGATCAAGCCGCACGGGCAATTAGTATTGGTTAGCTTAATGCATTACTGCACTTCCACACCCAACCTATCAACGTCCTGGTCTCGAACGACCCTTCAGGGCACTCTAGGTGCCAGGGAAGTCTCATCTTAAGGCAAGTTTCGCGCTTAGATGCTTTCAGCGCTTATCTCTTCCGAACTTAGCTACCCGGCGATACGACTGGCGTCATAACCGGTACACCAGAGGTTCGTCCACTCCGGTCCTCTCGTACTAGGAGCAGCCCCCTTCAAACTTCCAACGCCCACTGCAGATAGGGACCAAACTGTCTCACGACGTTTTAAACCCAGCTCACGTACCACTTTAAATGGCGAACAGCCATACCCTTGGGACCGGCTACAGCCCCAGGATGTGATGAGCCGACATCGAGGTGCCAAACTCCGCCGTCGATATGAACTCTTGGGCGGAATCAGCCTGTTATCCCCGGAGTACCTTTTATCCGTTGAGCGATGGCCCTTCCATTCAGAACCACCGGATCACTATGTCCTGCTTTCGCACCTGCTCGACTTGTGGGTCTCGCAGTTAAGCTACCTTTTGCCATTGCACTATCAGTACGATGTCCGACCGTACCTAGGTAACCTTCGAACTCCTCCGTTACACTTTGGGAGGAGACCGCCCCAGTCAAACTGCCTACCATGCACGGTCCCCGATCCGGATGACGGACCAAGGTTAGAACCTCAAACACACCAGGGTGGTATTTCAAGGGCGGCTCCACAGAAACTGGCGTCTCTGCTTCAAAGCCTCCCACCTATCCTACACAAGTCTGTTCAAAGTCCAATGCAAAGCTACAGTAAAGGTTCACGGGGTCTTTCCGTCTAGCAGCGGGGAGATTGCATCTTCACAAACATTTCAACTTCGCTGAGTCTCGGGTTGAGACAGTGTGGCCATCGTTACGCCATTCGTGCGGGTCGGAACTTACCCGACAAGGAATTTCGCTACCTTAGGACCGTTATAGTTACGGCCGCCGTTTACTGGGACTTCAGTCAAGAGCTTGCACCCCATCATTTAATCTTCCAGCACCGGGCAGGCGTCACACCGTATACGTCCACTTTCGTGTTGGCACAGTGCTGTGTTTTTATTAAACAGTCGCAGCCACCTTTTCACTGCAACCCCATCGAGCTCCGGACGCGAGGTCCTTCACCCTACCGGGGCACACCTTCTCCCGAAGTTACGGTGTCAATTTGCCGAGTTCCTTAACCCGAGTTCTCTCAAGCGCCTTAGAATTCTCATCCTACCCACCTGTGTCGGTTTGCGGTACGGTCAATTGTGAGCTGAAGCTTAGAGGCTTTTCCTGGAAGCATGGGATTACTCACTTCAGTGCCGTAGCACCTCGTTATCACGCCTCAGCATTGGCCCACCGGATTTGCCTGATGGACCTGCCTACACGCTTGAACCAACTATTCCAACAGTTGGCTGAGCTACCCTTCTCCGTCCCCCCATCGCACTCACAATCGGTACAGGAATTTTAACCTGTTTCCCATCGACTACGCATTTCTGCCTCGCCTTAGGGGCCGACTCACCCTACGCCGATGAACGTTGCGTAGGAAACCTTGGGTTTTCGGCGTGCGGGACTTTCACCCGCATTATCGCTACTCATGTCAGCATTCGCACTTCTGATACCTCCAGCAGCCTTTACAAGCCACCTTCGCAGGCCTACAGAACGCTCTCCTACCATATGTACAGAGTACATATCCGCAGCTTCGGTTACATGCTTGAGCCCCGTTACATCTTCCGCGCAGGACGACTCGACCAGTGAGCTATTACGCTTTCTTTAAATGATGGCTGCTTCTAAGCCAACATCCTGGCTGTCTAGGCCTTCCCACTTCGTTTACCACTTAGCATGTCATTTGGGACCTTAGCTGGCGGTCTGGGTTGTTTCCCTCTTGACACCGGACGTTAGCACCCGATGTCTGTCTCCCAGGCTCGTACTTGACGGTATTCGGAGTTTGCCATGGGTTGGTAAGTCGCGATGACCCCCTAGCCATAACAGTGCTCTACCCCCGTCAGTAATACCTGAGGCACTACCTAAATAGTTTTCGGAGAGAACCAGCTATTTCCAAGTTTGTTTAGCCTTTCACCCCTATCCACAGCTCATCCCCTAATTTTGCAACATTAGTGGGTTCGGTCCTCCAGTGCGTGTTACCGCACCTTCAACCTGGCCATGGATAGATCACTTGGTTTCGGGTCTACGCCCAGCAACTGAACGCCCTATTCGGACTCGGTTTCCCTACGCCTCCCCTATTCGGTTAAGCTTGCTACTGAACGTAAGTCGCTGACCCATTATACAAAAGGTACGCAGTCACGGAACAAGTCCGCTCCCACTGTTTGTATGCATCCGGTTTCAGGATCTATTTCACTCCCCTTCCGGGGTTCTTTTCGCCTTTCCCTCACGGTACTGGTTCACTATCGGTCGATGATGAGTATTTAGCCTTGGAGGATGGTCCCCCCATCTTCGGACAGGATTTCACGTGTCCCGCCTTACTTGTCGCATGCTTAGTACCACGGTTGTGTTTTCGGATACGGGGCTATCACCCACTATGGCCAACCTTTCCAGGTTCTTCTCCTAACACTACCGCTATCACATGCAGGCTGATCCGTGTTCGCTCGCCACTACTTACGGAATCTCGGTTGATTTCTTTTCCTCGGGGTACTTAGATGTTTCAGTTCTCCCGGTTCGCTCTACCCACCCTATGTGTTCAGGTGGGAGTACTCATTGCTGAGTGGGTTTCCCCATTCGGACATCTACGGATCAAAGCTTCATTGCCAGCTCCCCGTAGCTTTTCGCAGGCTTGCACGTCCTTCGTCGCCTATCATCGCCAAGGCATCCACCAGATGCACTTATTCGCTTGATCCTATAAGTCGAGAGACTTACAGGTGTTTGCTTTTACGACCACGCTTCCCAGCGTGATCGCGATACAATCTGACCCATTTCTTTTCCTGACTGATGGTTTGACCCATCAATCTGGCATTGATTTGTGTCGTTACTCTTCCGTTTTGTTAAAGATCAGTGCGTTAAACACGCAAAAGACAAGGTTTCGCCTTCTCTTTTGAGCGCTTGTGTGAGGGTGGTGGAGGATGACGGGATCGAACCGACGACCCTCTGCTTGCAAAGCAGATGCTCTCCCAGCTGAGCTAATCCCCCGCTAAACCTTTCATGCTGCGTTGTTCGGTCGCTCGTGTACATGAGTACACGTCGCTTCCTCTCGCCTTGCCTGAAAGCTTTATCGTTTTTGTTCCGACGACCCAATTAAGCTTTGAATCGGTGGAACAGAGAACTTTATCACACTGATATTGATCGCGCAAATAAACGCGATTTCTATCAGCACCAGATTGTTCAGGACAAGGCGTCGGAACGGCGACGTGTACAACAAGTACACGAGTCGTTTCGCAACGCAGTCATGGACAATCTGGTGGGTCTGGTTGGACTCGAACCAACGACCCCCGCCTTATCAAGACGGTGCTCTAACCAGCTGAGCTACAAACCCATGTTCCGTTCGGAACCGGAGTTTGTTCAGGGACACTCCCCGATTCCTCTCACTGCACTTTTTTCGACAACCGATAAGTTGTAGACGCTTATTCCAGAGGTTTCTCTAGAAAGGAGGTGATCCAGCCGCAGGTTCCCCTACGGCTACCTTGTTACGACTTCACCCCAGTCATGAAGCATACCGTGGTAAGCGGCCTCCTTGCGGTTAGCCTACCCACTTCTGGTATCCCCCACTCCCATGGTGTGACGGGCGGTGTGTACAAGGCCCGGGAACGTATTCACCGCGACATGCTGATCCGCGATTACTAGCGATTCCGACTTCACGCAGTCGAGTTGCAGACTGCGATCCGGACTACGATCGGTTTTATGAGATTAGCTCCACCTCGCGGCTTGGCAACCCTCTGTACCGACCATTGTATGACGTGTGAAGCCCTGGTCATAAGGGCCATGAGGACTTGACGTCATCCCCACCTTCCTCCGGTTTGTCACCGGCAGTCCCATTAAAGTGCCCAACTTAATGATGGCAACTAATGGCAAGGGTTGCGCTCGTTGCGGGACTTAACCCAACATCTCACGACACGAGCTGACGACAGCCATGCAGCACCTGTGTTAGCGTTCCCTTTCGGGCACTCCTGCGTCTCTGCAGGATTCGCTACATGTCAAGACCAGGTAAGGTTTTTCGCGTTGCATCGAATTAATCCACATCATCCACCGCTTGTGCGGGCCCCCGTCAATTCCTTTGAGTTTTAATCTTGCGACCGTACTCCCCAGGCGGTCTACTTCACGCGTTAGCTGCGTTACCAAGAGATTCCTCTCCCGACAACTAGTAGACATCGTTTAGGGCGTGGACTACCAGGGTATCTAATCCTGTTTGCTCCCCACGCTTTCGTGCATGAGCGTCAGTGTTATCCCAGGGGGCTGCCTTCGCCATCGGTATTCCTCCACATCTCTACGCATTTCACTGCTACACGTGGAATTCTACCCCCCTCTGACACACTCTAGTCTTGCAGTTCCAAACGCAGTTCCCAAGTTAAGCTCGGGGATTTCACATCTGGCTTACAAAACCGCCTGCGCACGCTTTACGCCCAGTAATTCCGATTAACGCTTGCACCCTACGTATTACCGCGGCTGCTGGCACGTAGTTAGCCGGTGCTTATTCTTCCAGTACTGTCATCCCCGACCCGTATTAGGGGTCAGGATTTCCTCCCGGACAAAAGAGCTTTACAACCCGAAGGCCTTCTTCACTCACGCGGCATGGCTGGATCAGGCTTTCGCCCATTGTCCAAAATTCCCCACTGCTGCCTCCCGTAGGAGTCTGGGCCGTGTCTCAGTCCCAGTGTGGCGGATCATCCTCTCAGACCCGCTACGGATCGTCGCCTTGGTGAGCCTTTACCTCACCAACTAGCTAATCCGACATCGGCCGCTCTATCAGCGCGAGGCCCTAAGGTCCCCCGCTTTCATCCTCGGATAATATGCGGTATTAGCACATCTTTCGATGTGTTATCCCCCACTGATAGGTACGTTCCGATGCATTACTCACCCGTTCGCCACTCGCCACCAGGTGCAAGCACCCGTGCTGCCGTTCGACTTGCATGTGTAAAGCATGCCGCCAGCGTTCAATCTGAGCCAGGATCAAACTCTTCAGTTCAATCTCTGCAAATATTACTTCGCTTGACGCAAACTCTCAGAGAATCTAACGATTCTTTGATCATTCTTGTGCAAGCTCTTGTTCCTCGGAACAAGCGCCTACACTTATCGGTTGTCATTCTGTTAAAGAGCAGTTGCTTTCCAACCCAGAAACCGGTAACGTCAGCGGTTTGTTTCGCTTCGTTTCGTTTTCTGCGTCAGCAGCAGAGAGGCGAACTATACGCACCACCTGGAAAACCGTCAACACCCCAAAACACACTTTTTTGCGCAAAACCGTGAAAAACACGATAAACCGCTGAAATCACACGGAAAACTTTTTGCAAAAAATCGCAAAAAAGTTTCACACCCTCGCAAAATCGCTGTCACGCCGGCTTCACACCACGGCTGAAACGTTGGATTTTTGTCACGCACTCAGTAAAAAACGCCCGATCGGGCGTTTTTTACTGAGTCATCCAACCAATCAGGCTACAAAACGTAGCGCGCCAGGTCTTCACGCTGGGCCAATTGCGCCAGTTTGCTGTCCACATAGTCAGCGTCGATCTCCACTTGCTCGCTGCGGGCGGCAAACGACAGCTCTTCCAGCAGCTTCTCCATCACCGTGTGCAAACGACGGGCACCGATGTTTTCCATCTTCTCGTTAACCTGCCAGGCAATCTCGGCCATGCGGCGAATGCCGGTATCGGTAAACACCAGCTCGGTGCCTTCGGTGGCCAACAGCGCCTGGTACTGACGGGTCAGGCAGGCATCGGTGTTGGTGAGGATTTCCACAAAGTCGTCCACCGACAGCGCCGACAGCTCAACCCGGATCGGAAAACGGCCTTGCAGTTCGGGCACCAGGTCTGACGGTTTGGACAGATGGAAGGCCCCGGAGGCAATAAAGAGGATATGGTCGGTTTTGACCATGCCGAACTTGGTCGATACGGTGGTGCCTTCCACCAGCGGCAGCAGGTCGCGCTGCACGCCTGCACGCGAAACATCCGAGCCGGAAGTTTCGCCGCGTGCGGTCACCTTGTCGATTTCATCAATAAAGACGATGCCGTTCTGCTCGACATTGCGCAGCGCATCCTGCTTGGTGTCGTCTTCGTTGACGAACTTGGCCGCCTCTTCGTCAGTAATCAGCTTGAGCGCCTCGGCAATTTTCATCTTGCGCGATTTTTTCTGGCTGTTGCCCAGATTGGCAAACATGCCCTGAATCTGCTGGGTGAGTTCTTCCATCCCCGGCGGAGCAATCATTTCCACATGGGCGCTGGTCTGGGCCACGTCGATCTCGATGTCCTTGTCGTCCAGCTTGCCCTCGCGCAGCATCTTGCGAAACTTCTGCCGGGTGTCGCTGTGCTCGGCCGCCGGCTCCTGGGCAAAACCCGCAACCGGGCGGGCTGCCGGCAACAGGGCATCCAGAATCCGTTCTTCGGCAGCGTCTTCGGCGCGATGGCGGTTTTTGCGGATGGCGTCTTCGCGTGCCTGCTTGACCGCCACCTCGGCCAGGTCGCGAATAATGCTGTCCACGTCACGCCCCACATAGCCCACTTCGGTAAATTTGGTGGCTTCCACTTTAATGAAGGGTGCGTTGGCCAAACGGGCCAGGCGGCGGGCGATTTCGGTTTTGCCCACCCCGGTCGGGCCGATCATCAGGATGTTCTTCGGGGTAATTTCGGTTTTCAGCGGCTCGGCCACCTGCTGGCGACGCCAGCGGTTGCGCAGGGCAATGGCCACGGCGCGCTTGGCAGCAGCCTGACCAATAATATGTTTGTCCAGCTCGTGGACAATTTCCTGGGGGGTCATTTGTTCGGACATGGGTTCAGATCCTGGCTGGGTGTGGCAACGGCAGGCTAAGGCCGGAACACTCATGCCCGCCACCCGGCAAGCAGAGCCCCCCGACACACCTTACCTGAGCACCACACTTAGCCCAAAGTTTCGATGACGTGATTCTGATTAGTATAGATACAGATATCGCCAGCGATGGTCAGCGCCTTCTTGACGATATCTGCCGGGGCCAGTTCGGTGTTCTCATATAAGGCACGCGCCGCCGACTGGGCAAACGCGCCACCAGAGCCAATTGCAGCAATGCCATATTCAGGTTCGAGCACGTCGCCATTGCCGGTAATCACCAGCGTGCGTTCACGGTCAGCCACCGCCAGCATGGCTTCCAGCCGGCGCAGGGCACGGTCGCTGCGCCAGTCCTTGGCCAGTTCGATGGCGGAAATCAGCAGATTGCCCTGGTATTTTTGCAGCTTGGCTTCAAACCGCTCAATCAGGGTGAAGGCATCGGCAGTGCCGCCGGCAAAGCCGGCCAGCACCTGGTCGTTATGGAGACGGCGCACCTTGCGCGCGGTCGATTTGATGACAATATTGCCCAGAGTCACCTGACCATCGCCCCCCAGGGCGACTTGTTGACCCCGGCGCACCGAGAGGATGGTGGTTCCATCAAATTGTTGCATGGCACAGCGCCTTTGGAGAAAAACAAAAAGCTGCCAGCACAACGCCGGCAGCTTTGAGGATATGCAGACACTCAGGCAGATTACAAGATGCCCGACCATCCTGCCTCAGACAGCAAAGTCTGCGGCCTGCATCATTTGGTAGAGCTGGTCCTTCAGCGACAGCCGTTGCTTTTTCAGATCTTCCAGCGCGAGGTCGGACATCACTTCCGAGCCATTTTCCACCCGGACCACCGCCTTGTCGGCGACTTCATAAGCCTGGAACAGGCGGGCAAAGTGCGCGTCGCTCTGCTTGAGTGAATGAATCACATGCTTGAAAGTGGGAAACTCGGCAACCAGCGGGTGATGATCAATATGCATGCGGGACTCCTCCTGTATTGTTGTGTGCAACTGAGTCCAGCTTAAACAGACGGATGTCGGTCACGTTTGACATGGATCAACCCAGCCGGGAATGCCGGCCCCAACCGGGCCAACTTCAGCCACCCTGCCTGACACGATCGCTAACGACGCTCGCCCGGCGGCATGCGTATAATTCAGTCGGCCAAGCCAGGATGGCACATCCCCGGATGCGCGTCCTGAATCCTTTTCATTGCCCCCTGCCCATCCGGCAGAGCGCCCGTGATTGCAGACCATGAAACCGTTGTCACCCCGTTCGCGGCTAAAGGGAGATCCCTTTCTGCCCAACCGCTTTATTTTTGGTGATGCCATCGATCAGCATGGTATCGAAGAGTACGAATATCTGGTGCATACCGAGCAACCCAGCTTTGTCTGCCGGCTGATGCATCGCGCCATTCCGTTTGACGGTGCCGACGCCGAAGGCTTTGCCAGCGCCATGCTGTTTGATCCGGAAGAGAACGTCAGCTACTACACCTGCAACGACGGGCTGGCAATGACCGATTTTGTGTTTCTCGGCGAAGGCGACAGCGAACCCACCGCAGGCAAGCTGCAAAAAATCTGCGATGAGGCCGTGGCGGCGTACTGGGCCATTGACGAAGCCTACAAGAAAAATCCGCCCGAGCTGAACGAATATGGCCGTCGCCCACGCCAGCTAGATCCGGTACAACTGGAAGACAACGCCCGCCTGCAAGCCGTGGCCGAACTGGCGCGTGCCGCACGCGATGCGCTGGACACCCAGGAACGGGCACCGCAGCTGATTGCCCACACCCACACCGCGCTGCACGCCGGCGACCCCAGAGTGCTGGCCGAAGCGCTGTTTGCCCTGCATGATGCCCCCGCTGCACGCGAACGCCTGATTGACACCGCCAGGGCGCTGATTGCCCAGCCAGAAGTGGCCCGACCGGATGGGTCATTCATCCCTTATGAACTGTGGGCAATGCCGCTGCTGTACAACACCAATCACGCTGGCGACTGCTGGTTCTTTCCGCGTCTGGCCGAGCTGGAGCTGGTGCTGCAAAAAACCCTGGGCATTCCGTATGGCAAGGGTCTGCATGTCTCGCCCACCCTGTTTACCCCGGACATGCTGTACGCCTCCGGCTGCCAGGTGCTCAGCCAACTGGCCGGCATGCTGGATGCCGGCGAAGCCTATATTCCCGGCGACATTACCGCAATGCGCAGTGCCTACCAGGAAGGCAAGCAGCGCTTTGTGCCACGCATGACGCTGAACTGGATTGTGTTTGCCGTCGAGCATGACTCGCTGGACACCACCCTGCTGACCGAGCCTAAACCCGTGCTGGACGCGCTGATGCCGGTGATTGAAGCGGCGCTGGGCGAATATATCGACTACGCCGAAGCCACGCTCTTTATGCCGGAACCGTTGTGGCGCAGCCTGACCACCGGCACCCGCGCCTCCAACCAGCAGCGGCTGGCGTTTACCTCCACCCTGCTGGACAAACGCATTGGCCTGGCCAATGTCCACGCCCATATCGAACTGATGCCAGCCCAGGGTGCCTTTCAGCTCAAGCTACAAGGGGTGGACGAACAGGACAACGACACAGTGGAAACCAGCTTTGCCTGGCTGATGACACCAGATATTGCCCCCAACCGCGAAGCTGCGCTGGCTGAACTGGAAGCTATTTTGCAGATTCATGGGATTGCATGCGACACCTACCAGGATCGCTTACACTAACCGGCGACACCTCTTGCCTTGGCCAGCGACACCCGGCCCCATCGCAGCAGGCAAGAGGGGAATATTGTGCTGCATGCCCGGTTTGCCGGACTTGCGCTTTATTTCGCAAAGGACTAAATTAGAAAAATGGAAAATATGCTGAGCACAGAGATGCGCCCTCATGCCCACGCGGCGGCCCAGTTTCTGAAAGCCTTGGCACATGAAGAGCGGCTGATGATTTTGTGCCATCTGCTGGAAGGTGAGCGTACCGCAGGTGAATTGTGGCAGCGCTCCGAACTGTCGCAGTCAGCGTTTTCCCAGCACCTGGCCGTGCTGCGCAGTGAAGGATTGATTAGCGCACGCAAAACCGCCCAGACCATTCACTATTCGCTGGCACCTTCGGCAGCGGTGGACGTGCTACGCGTGTTGCAAACCGCCTTCTGCCCAGACAAGGCGTAAATTTTTTGCTTTTTATTTCGTATTTTTCTAATTTAGTTTTAAACAAAGGAAATAACCATGCCGAACTACCGCGAACTCACCCAGGGCATCAGCAGCAGCATGGCCGGCCTGCGTCAGGACATTCCCGAAGTGATGAAGGGCTTTGGTGCGCTGGCGCATGCCGCTACCCAGGATGGTGCACTGGACAAGAAAACCAAGGAACTGATTGCCCTGGCGATTGGCGTGGCCGTGCGCTGTGATGGCTGCATCGGCTTTCATATGCAGGCACTGCTGAAGCTGGGTGCCAGCAAGGCGGAAATTGAAGAAACACTGGGGATGGCGGTGTATATGGGCGGTGGGCCGTCGCTGATGTACGCCGCCCATGCCATGCAGGCTTACGACCAGATGACGGCAGCCTGATCCGCCAAGCACGGGCAGGTGCGTCGCCCCGTAGGGATGACGCACCCGGCATGGCTTAGAGATACGCTGAAAAAATCGTCATTCCCGCGAAGGCGGGAATCCAGGGATTTGATTTTGCTGGATTTTGCTTTTGGCAAAAACGATTTTGCTGAATCAATCAGCGCGTCCTTAGCGCCGCCCCAGCTTGGCGGGTCCTGGTCAGGTGTGCTGCCGAAAGACAGCACAACAATGCCAGGAAGGGGGTTGCGGCGCTTACTTAATGGTATTCCAGATCGTCGTGCTTGCCCTGCACCAGGCGGCCAGCAAACAGCGACATCAGCAGGATGGCAATCCGTTCATGCATAATCAGCGTATGTTCGTTGCCGGTATCCTGCATATGGCGGCGCAGACTTTCGCGCACCACCGGCACGCCGGTGACATCAATCAGGATGTCCACGCCGTCGCCCAGTCGGGCCAGATCCATGAAATCCGAGGTGACCATCACGCCATGGCCACGGGCCAGCGAGATGCCTGGTTGCGACAGGTCGAGATCGGCCACGCCCACCACCTGCACAAAAGGTGCCTCAAACAAGCGGGCCAGCAGTGGCGTTCCGGTTTCGCCAGCGCCGATAATGCCAATCCGGATGTGATCCATAATAGGTGCTCCCAAAATTAATCTACGAAGCATAATGGAAAATACCCGACAAGATGTTGATATTTATCAATTCTTACGGCCACCCCGCTTGCGTATCAGGCATGAAAAAACCCTGCCGCAGCAGGGTTGACCGGGTTCAGCGGGCCAACATCAGGCGCGCTTCTTGAACTCACCGGTGCGGGTGTCGATTTCGATCTTGTCGCCGATATCGATAAAGGCGGCCACCGGCAGTTCGTGGCCATTTTTCAGGCGGCCCGGCTTCATCACCTTGCCCGAGGTATCGCCGCGCACAGCCGGCTCGGTGTAGATCACTTCACGCACGATGGTGGTCGGCAGTTCAACAGAAATGGCCTTGCCATCGTAGAAGGTGACTTCGCACTGATCTTCCATGCCGTCTTCCAGATAGTTCAGCACGTCAGACATATTGTCGGCTTCAACTTCGTACTGGTTGAACTCGGTGTCCATGAACACATACATCGGGTCAGCAAAGTAAGAGTAGGTGCATTCCTTGCGGTCCAGCACCACCACGTCAAACTTTTCGTCAGCCTTGTACACAGCTTCGCTGGCCGAGCCCGACAGCAGGCTCTTCATTTTCATCTTCACCACGGCGGCGTTACGACCGGACTTGTTGTACTCGGTCTTTTGCACGACCATCGGCTGGCCGTCCAGCATGAACACGTTACCAGCGCGGAGTTCCTGAGCGGTTTTCATCAAATATCCTGTTTGCAGTTCTGAAGTAAGCAGCCCGCGTCGGGCTGCTGATTAGCGAAAACGCGTGATTATAAAAGACTTTCGCAAAAACGCGCCAGATTGGCTGCCAGCCCGCCGCGTCGGGCCAGCTGCGCAGCCCAGCCACGGGCATGGCGGGCCAGGGCCAAACGCTGTGCCATCAAGCCCCGCCAGGCCGGCTCGATGCCCACGCCGTGATTCCACGCCAGCCAGAAATCGGTCAGCGCCGCCGCTGCTTCGGCAGGCAGTTCGGCCTGATAAAGGGAGAGAAACGCCCGCAGCTTGTCCAGATGGGCCGAATCATCCTGCGGGTAGATATGCCAGACAAACGGCAGCGCCGCCCACTGGGCGCGCACAAACGAATCCTCGCCACGCACCAGATTGATGTCGCACAGCCACAACAGGCTGTCGTACTGCTCCTGGGCCATGAACGGCACACTCACCACACTGACACAGCCGCGCTGCCCCTGCCAGCCAGGCGATGGCCATTGCCCGCACCAATGCGCCGCCTCTGTCGCGCCCAGCCCTTCCGGCACCACCACGCGCACCGGCTGGCCCTGGTCGGCCAGCGCTGTCAGCCAGTCGCCCACCCGCTCGCCACCATAGCAAAACAGCGAAACACATAGCGTGCCGTCTGGCGGCGGTGTCAGCCCCAGCGCGGCCCAGGCCGCCTGACGGCGGGCGGGGTCGTGCTGGAGCGCATCACGCCGGGCAGAGAGATCGGCCTCGCCCAGCACGCCGCCGGTATTGTCGCGAAAGCCGGGAAAGAAAAAATACTTGCGCAAAGGCAAGCTGGGGTGGGGCGATGGCATGCCGTGACAGTCACCCACCCAGCGCTCGGCGCTGAGGTACTCCAGGTTGATCCACGCCGGTGCCGCATCGCTGGCGGCCATGGCCTGGACAAAGGCATCAGGCAGATTGCAGGCAAATGCCTCTACCACCCGCCGCGCAGGGATCACCTCTTCCAGCGTGCTCCAGTCAGCCGGCCAGTGGCGCACCTGCACCCCTTGCACCGTCTGCTGTGCCAGCGTGCGGTCCACTGCCGGGCACAAGGCGGCAAAGCTGGCCAGATCGTCCACCCACAGCCGCACCGCATGACCGGCTTCGTGCTGCAGTTGCCGGGCCAGACGCCAGCACACGCCGATATCACCGAAGTTATCCACCACGGTGCAAAAAATATCCCAGTCCGGACGGTGGGCAGGGTCAATGCAGGCAATCGGTTTCATAGGCTCACCGGCAGTTCCAGGGTTTCCTTCACTTCTTCCATCACCACATAGCTGCGCGATTCGTTGGCGCAGGGCAGTTTCAGCAGAATATCACCAAGCAATTGCCGATACAGGGACATGTCGGGAATTCTGGCCTTGATCAGATAATCAAAGTCGCCAGACACCAGATGGCAATCGAGCACATGCGGCAGGGTCAGCACTTCGCGGCGGAAGGCTTCAAAAATCTCGCCGGATTTGGTCGACAGCTTGATCTCGACAAACACCAGCAGTGGCAAGTCCATCGCCTTGGGATCAAGCCGGGCGTAATAACCCTGGATCACCCCGGCTTTTTCCAGCCGGCGCACCCGTTCGGTGCACGGGGTGGCCGACAAGCCCACCCGTTCGGCCAGGTCAGTCATGGAAATCCGGCCATCACTTTGCAAAATATCCAGGATGCGCCGGTCGATGCGGTCGAGCTCTTTAAAGCCCTGATAACGGGTTCTCATGTTTCCCTGCTTTTTTCAAAAAACACACATTGCCTTCACTGGCCTTCTCGATTCTTTGGTGAAATTCACCGGCCATTGCTTCCTATACTAACGCAAATCACTGGCGCTTCAAGCGCCTTTTACTTGACCTGATTTCCGCAGTGCCCGGCAACGCACCAGACCAGTGCCCGCCCCGCAACCCAAGCCAGCGCTGCATAGACGGAGGATGTCCCCATGAAAGTCGTGATTCTGGGTGGTGGTGTAATCGGTGTGGCCAGCGCCTACTATCTGGCCAAAGCGGGCTGCGAAGTGACGGTGATCGAACGTCAGGCCGGCCCGGCGCTGGAAACCAGCTTTGCCAATGCCGGGCAAATTTCTCCCGGCTATTCTGCCCCCTGGGCCGCGCCTGGCATTCCGCTGAAAGCGCTGAAGTGGCTGTTCCAGAAACATGCCCCGCTGGCCATCCGCATGGACGGCAGTCTGTACCAGTGGCAATGGGTGGCCAAGATGCTGTCCAACTGCAACGAAAAAAGCTACGCGGTGAACAAGGCGCGCATGATGCGCCTGGCCGAGTACAGCCGCGACTGCATCAAGGCATTGCGCGCCGATACCGGCATTGCCTACGAAGGCCGCCAGCAAGGCACGCTGCAGGTGTTCCGCACCCAGGCCCAGCTGGATGCCATGGCCAAGGACATTGCCGTGCTGAAGGAATGCGGCGTGCCGTTCAAGGTGATGAACCGGGCCGAGATTGTCGCCACCGAACCGGCACTGGCCCGCGTGCAGGACAAGCTGGTGGGCGCGCTGCAGCTGCCCAACGACGAAACCGGCGACTGCCAGCTGTTTACCGAACAATTGGCCAAACTCGCTGCCGGGCTGGGCGTGCAGTTCCGCTGGAACACCCCGATTGATGCCCTGCTGACTGATGGCGACCGGATTGCCGGCGTGCGCTGCGGTGGCGAAACCCTGCAGGCCGACCACTATGTGCTGGCCCTGGGCAGCTACTCGCGTGCGCTGCTGAAAACCCTGGCCATTGATATCCCGGTTTACCCGGTCAAGGGCTATTCGCTGACCGTGCCGATTACCCACGCCGACGCCGCGCCGGTGTCCACGGTGATGGATGAAACCTACAAAGTGGCAATCACCCGCTTTGACAACCGCATTCGCGTGGGCGGCATGGCCGAGCTGGCCGGGTTTGATCTGTCGCTCAACCCGCAACGCCGCGCCACGCTGGAAATGGTGGTGGGCGATCTGTTCCCCGATGGCGGCAATATCCCGGCGGCAGAATTCTGGACCGGCCTGCGCCCGATGACCCCGGACGGCACACCCGTCATTGGCGGCACGCGCTTTACCAACCTGTCGCTGAACACCGGCCACGGCACCCTGGGCTGGACCATGAGCGCCGGCTCGGGCAAATTGCTCGCCGACCTGGTGACCCAGCGCACGCCGGATATCAGCACCGAAGGCCTGTCGATTGCCCGCTACGGCCAGCCGGCCCGCCAACCGGCCCGTCCGGCGCAACTGACCCCGCGCCTGTCTTGATCGGGGACTTCCCGCCTCATCTGCGCGCCCCAGACCCGCTCTACCGCTTCCCTCGGTTCTGCCCCCAGCAGATCCTTTTCCCCGGCCCCGCCTGACGCGGGGCCGTTTTTTGTCCGGCAAAATGTCGTATAAATACAACAATTGAATCATTCCTGTGGTTGACTTGGCCACGATCAGCGCTATACCTATACAGCAATGACAACGACACATTATGCTTTTCAGTTGAACCGATCCACAGCCTGACCCGCCTGCTACCAGCATGCCAAACCGCACCCTGCGCCAGCCCACTGAAAAGTCATGGCGATTTTGGTCCGATTGTGCCGTGATACCGGCCCTGCGGCAGACTGACAGCCCCAGCTTGGCCTGTGCTTGGCAGTGGTGCGGGGGGTTGGTGCGTCGCCTTGCAGGCGGCGCACCCTACAGGTAAGGAAATGGCATGAAACTGACCTGGTTTTACTCACATCACCGCCTGCTCAAGCTGGTCTGGCCTTTTGTCCTGACCGTCATTCTGCAAGTGGCCCTTGGCGTGTTCAGCCTGAACATCCTGTCTGCCGTGCGCGCCTACGTTGGCGGGGAAAGCCTGTGGTCCAAAGCGCAAAAAGACGCCATTCATGCGCTGTACCGCTACGCCGACGGCGGCGACATTGCCGATTTCCAGCGCTACCAGAGCGCCCTGGCTATCACCAACGGCGACCGCCAGGCACGGGAAGCGCTGGACCAGGCCACCCCCAACCGTGAACAAGCGCGGGATGGCTTTCTGGCCGGCGGCAACGCCCCGCACGACATCGACAGCCTGATCTGGCTGTTTGTCGAGTTCCGCAATGATGACGACATTACCCACATCACCCGGCTATGGCAGGAGGGCGACCGGCTGATGGACGAACTGGCCGTGGTGGCGCTGCGCCTGAACGATGGCTACCGCAACAGCAGCCTGACCCCGGCCAAGCAGCACGCCTTGCGCCAGCACATCTACCGGGTCAACGACCAGATCACCCCGCTGACCAAGGCATTTTCCCGTTCGCTCAGCGACCTGGCCCGCCGGGTGGAAAACATCCTGCTGCTCACCCATCTGTTTGCCGGCATCACCCTGGTCGGGCTGGCCTTGTGGCGCACCAGCAAGCTGCTGGCACAGAGTGAAAACTACGCGCTGGCGCTCAGGCAAAGCGAAGAACGCTTCAAACTGGCAGTGCAAGGCAGCAATGACGGCATCTGGGACTGGGACATGCGCACAGGAGCGGTGTATTTTTCGCCGCGTTACAAAGAGCTGCTTGGCTTCAGCGCCGACGACCCCAGCGTGGACTTTGCCACCCTGACCGCCCGGCTGCACCCGGAAGATCGCGACCGGGCACTGGATGCCCTGCGTCGCCATCTGGCTGATGAAGCCCACTACGACGTGGAATACCGTCTGCGCACCCGCGCGGGCGACTACCGCTGGTACCGGGCGCGTGGCCGGGTCTTGCGCAATGCCGAAGGTGCGCCGCAACGGATGTCTGGCTCGCTGACCGATGTCACCGACCGCAAGCAGGCCGAGGCCGACCTGTACACCGAAAAGGAACGCGCCGAAGCCACCCTGGCCGCCATTGGCGAGGCGGTGATCACCACCGATGCACAAGACCATGTGGAATACATGAACCCCAGCGCCGAGCAGTTGCTGGACTGCAGCCTGGTTCTGGCCAGGGGCAAGCCTTTGTCCAGCCTGTTCCGCCTGATTGAAGCCCAGCGCCGGCATAGCGAGATTGCGCTGCACACCCTGGCCCAGCAAGCGCTGCCGCCCGGCATCGGCAGCCAGACACAGCGCAACCTGCTGCTGATTCAGCCAGATGGCAATGAAGTGGCGGTGGACATGACCCACACCGCCATCCACAGCCATGCCGGTCAGTTGCAGGGGCAAGTGCTGGTGCTGCACGACATGACCCGCGAACAGCAATACCTGGCCAGCCTGTCCTGGCAGGCCAGCCACGACATGCTGACCGGGCTATATAACCGTCGCGAATTTGAACGCCGGCTGCTGGCCGCGCTGGCCACCGCCGAGCAGGATGCCTACGCGCTGATGTACCTGGACCTGGACCAGTTCAAAACCGTCAACGACACCTGCGGCCATGCGGCGGGCGATGCCCTGCTGCGCCAGACCAGCGCCATCCTGCAGCAGCAGCTGGACCCCCAGGACCTGCTGGCCCGGCTGGGCGGGGATGAGTTTGGCGTGCTGCTGCCGCGCTGCAGCCCGGCGCGCGCCGAAGAAGTGGCCGAAACGCTGCGCCGACGGGTGCTGGAGCTGAACTTCACCTGGGGTGGCCAGTTGTTTTCGGTCAGCGTCAGCATTGGCCTGGTGCATCTGGACCACCATCCGGCCACCCTGGCCGAAGTGCTGCGCGCTGCCGACGTGGCGTGCTATATGGCCAAGGAAAAAGGCCGCAACCGGGTGCAGTTCTACCGGCCACAGGACAGCGAAGTGTCGGTACGCTACGACGAAATGGAATGGGTGCACCGCATTCACCGCGCGCTGGAAGACAACCGCTTCTGCCTGTATGCACAGACCATCCTGCCGCTGGGAGCCCAATCGGTGGGCGAGCATTTTGAAGTGCTGCTACGCCTGCGCGACGAACAGGGCGATCTGGTGCCGCCAATTGCCTTCATTCCTGCCGCCGAACGCTACAACCTGATGCCGCTGATTGACCGCTGGGTGGTCAGCGCCACCCTGGGTGCATTGGCTGCCCGCCAGGCCCTGCCAGACGCCATTCCGCTGGGCATGTGCGCCATCAATCTGTCTGGCGCGTCGATCGGCGACGAGCAATTCCTCAACTTCCTGCGCGACACCCTGCGCCACAGCCCGGTGCCCACCCACACCCTGTGCTTTGAAGTCACCGAAACCAGCGCGATTGCCAACCTGGCCACCGCCGCCCATGTGATCAGCGAACTGCGCGCACTGGGCTGCCATTTTGCCCTGGATGATTTTGGTGCCGGCATGTCGTCGTTTGCCTACCTGAAGCACCTGCCGGTGAACTACCTGAAAATCGACGGCAGCTTTGTCAAGGACATGGTGCGCGACCCGATTGACCGCGCCATGGTGGAAATGATCCAGCGCATTGCCAACATCATGGGCAAGCACACCATTGCCGAATACGTGGAAGACAGCGACACCCTGGAGCTGCTGCGCAGCACCGGGGTGAACTATGCACAAGGTTACGGCATTGCCCGCCCGCAACCCTTTTACGACCCGCCACTCCGACCTGCCCGGCAGCCGCCTGCCACACAGCAGTGAAGACCGTGGCCCTTTGTACCTCCAGGAGACCCCATGAACACGCCCTATAACCGCACCGGCCCGCTGATGGAGCTGTCCAGCTACCCCGAATGGGCCCAGAAGTTGGTGGACGACTGCGCCGCCGACCGCGCCCGCGTGACCGGCCATGTGCTGTTCCAGCGCATGCGCGACGCCACCCTGCCCTACCCGGTCATGCGCCATTTTCTGATTGGCGTCTGGCCGGTGATCGAGCAGTTTCCGCAATATATGGCGTTCAACCTGCTCAAGGTACGTTATGGCCGTCACCCCGGCGAAGACCTGGCCCGCACCTGGCTGATCCGCAACCTGCGGGTGGAACAGCACCATGCCGACTACTGGGTGGACTGGGCCGAAGCCAGCGATGTCAGCCGCGACGCGCTGATTGCCGGCACCGACGACCCAGCCACCAGCGCGCTGGCGCACTGGTGCTGGCGCACCTGCGAACGCGAAGCGCTGGCTATATCGGTGGCCGCCACCCACTATGCCATTGAAGGTGCCACTGGCGAGTGGTCCAATCTGGTGTGCTCTACCCCGACTTACGCCAACCTCTTTGCCGAATCCGAGCGCAAGAAAGCCACCCGCTGGCTGCGCCAGCACGCCCAGTACGATGACACCCACCCGTGGGAAGCGCTGGACATCATGTGCACCCTGCTGGGCACCCAGCCAGATCCGGCGCAAGTCACCCCGATACGCACCGCCATTTGCACCAGCTACCGCTATATGGCCATGACGCTGGACCGCTGCATGGCGCTGGAACAGCCGGCCAGCTGAACGACAGCGGTAGGCACCATGCAAACACCCCATGCACAATTGGCGCATGGGGTGTTTGCATGGCGGGCCAAAAGCCGCCCGACCCATCAGGACTTGAACGACTTCAACACGGTCAGCAGGCTGGTCAGGTTGTCGGCCACGCCGGCCTGGCTCATTTTTTCGGTAGCGCCTGCGGCCACCATGGTGTTCATGCTGTAAATCTGCATCACACCCTGATTGGCAGCAGCCTGGCTCAGGGTATTTTGCTGTTGCTGTGCCGACACGGCATTCTGGAACAGAATGCCAGTGGAATGGGCCATGGTCTGGTACAGCGACCCCATGGCCATGGCCGGCGACTCAGCCAGCACCTTGACATTCACCTGGGTCACCGCATCGGTAATCTGATTGTTCACAGTCGTCGGAAAAGCCATTTCATGCTCCTGAAAATAAATACACTACAGCGTATGGCGTCATCAGGCCGGGCAAGCCGTGCGCGTGCCTGAACGCCGCGAATAGACAATGAAGGCAGACCAGCAACCAGCCGGAGAGGGACCCCCCCCTCCGGGCCTGGAGCCACTGCGGCTTAACGACGGAACGCGTTGAGCACGGTCAGCAGGCTGGTCAGGTTGTCGCTGACCCCACCCTGGCTGACTTTCTCGGTTGCCGCCGCGTCAGACATGGTGGCCATGCTGTACAGCTGGATCACCCCCTGATTGGCTGCGGCCTGGCTCAGGGTGTTTTGCTGCTGCTGAGCCGATGCCGAGTTTTCAAACAGGATGCCGGTGGAATGCGCCATGGTCTGGTACAGCGACCCCATGGCCATGGCTGGCGATTCCGCCAATACCTTGACGTTGGTCTGGGTCACCGCATCGGTGATTTGCGCATTGACCGTCGGCGTGGAAGCATCATCTGCCATCGTTGACGTCCTTTATCAGTTGATGGGTCCCGAAACGATCAAGACTTGAACGACTGCAGCACGGTCAGCAGGCTGGTCAGGTTGTCGGCCACGCCAGCCTGGCTGACTTTTTCGGTGGCGGCAGCGTCGGCCATGGTGTCCATGCTGTAGATCTGCATCACGCCCTGGTTGGTGGCGGCCTGGGTCAGGGTGTTTTGCTGCTGCTGCGCCGACACGGCGTTTTCGAACAGGATGCCGGTGGAATGCGCCATGGTCTGGTAGATCGAGCCCATGGCCATGGCCGGCGATTCAGCCAGCACCTTGACGTTGGTCTGGGTCACCGCATCGGTGATTTGCGCGTTGACGGCGAGCGGCGTGGTATCAGATGTTGCCATGATGAATCTCCTTTATCGGGAATAAAAAACAGCGATGCAACGGATCAGCGATGCCGCAATCAGCCCTTGAACGATTGCAGCACGGTCAGCAGGCTGGTCAGGTTGTCAGCCACGCCAGCCTGGCTGACTTTTTCGGTGGCGGCAGCGTCGGCCATGGTGCCCATGCTGTAGATTTGCAGCACGCCCTGGTTGGTGGACGCCTGGGTCAGGGTGTTTTGCTGTTGCTGTGCCGACACGGCGTTTTCAAACAGGATGCCGGTGGAGTGCGCCATGGTCTGGTAGATCGAGCCCATGGCCATGGCCGGCGATTCAGCCAGCACCTTGACGTTAACCTGGGTGACTGCGTCGGTGATTTGATCAAGCGCCATTGTAAATCTCCTTAAGAAAGAGGTAGCGGCACGACACATGCCGTGCTCACCGGACAGAACGCGAGGCGTTGGCCGGTGTGAACATCAACCTGCCGATGGCGTCATCGAAGTGTCTGCCATCACACTCGGCGCGGCAGCGCTGGCTGGCGCGGTAGCCACCGCAGCCTGCGGCACAGGCGCATTGGCCGGTGCCAGCTGGGCCATGGCGGCTTCGGTTTTGGCCTGTTGCTGGTTCAGGCGGTTGATGACATCACTCAAGGCGTTTTGCAGCGGGCCAAATGACTCCTTGAAACAACGCTCCACCTCCTGCTTGGCCAGCCCGGCCAGCCGGTCAGCAATCTGCGACAAGGCCATCTGCCCGCCCGCACCCACCCCGCTCCCCAGCGGGGCCAGGCTGGCAGGCCGCAGCTCGGCCAGCGAGCGGGCGGCCTCCACCACCTTGAGAATGGCCTGCTCTTCCTTGTCCTGCACCTGCATGGCCTGGCTGGCGTTGTTCTGGATAGCCTCCAGCGCCTGACGCACACTGGCTTCGGTCTGGGCCCGGCTGGCGCTCAGCGTGGCCCCGGCCTGCTGGCCGGGGCTGAGCGTGGTTTGCCCGGCCTGAAAGGCCTGCAAACGGGCCAGCTCCTGCGGGGTAAGCGGACGGTTAAGCCAGCTCTGGGCCAGCTGCTGCAGATTGGGATCCAGGGAACGGTCTGGGCTACTCATCGGGGTTGACTCCTTGTCTGGGTTGATCAGCAAAATGACGCCAGACGGCCACGCACATGGCCGCCCGGCCAGGGCTTACTGGGCGGTGTGCAGCCACCAGCGGGATGCTTCGGTGCGATTGGAGACACCCAGCACCCGGTACATGCTGTAGAGCTGGTTTTTGATGGTGCCTTCCGCCACCGACAGACGACGGGCAATCTGCTTGTTGGACTGCCCCTCGGCCACCAGCCAGAGGATTTCCTGCTGGCGGGCAGTCAGCGATGGCCCGCCCAGCGCAGACGCCTGCTGGCCAGCCTCGCCAATCGAGGTGGGAATGAAACAATCCTCCTGCAGCACCTGCAGGCACAGCGACACCAGCATCTGCGGGTTCAGCGCCTTGTTGAACACTCCGCTGCCGCCGGCCTGGCGCACCGCTGCCGCCAGCCCGGCCTTGCCATCACACACGCTGACAATGCAGCGAATCTGCGGGTGACGCAGATGCAGCTGGCGAATCAGCTCCAGCTCGGCCTGCGCACCCCACGATGCTTCCAGCAACAGCACATCAGGCAGAGTGGCCGGCAGATCCGCCAGGGCAGGCAGAGTTTTCAGGTGGTCCAGCGTCACCGGATGCCCCATGCGGGCAAACGCAGCTTCAACCCCGGCGGCAAACACCGGGACACGGTCAACAACCAGAATTCGCGGGGTAATCGTCATGAGCAGGCTCCATGCAGTAAACGTACTGCTGGAACGCCTGGGCCGGCGGGCTGTGAAATCCCTCCCATGGCCAGGGCCATCCGGACAAGCAAAACCCCCTGGCAAGGCAGGGGGTTTCAGCACACATGGCCAATGCCAGCCAACCCTTACACCGGGGTCAGGAACAGCGCGCGCTCCGCATTGCGACGGGCCAGCAAGCCAGCCACTTCCTTGCCGCCGGCGCGATCCCAGCGCGGAAACTGGTCGGCAGCGGCCTGGAAATTACCGGCGTTGAGCAAACGCAGCAGGGTGGAGTTTTGCAGCGAGCCCAAGCCCAGGTTGTAGGAGAAGCTCACCAGCGCATCAAACTGGTTTTGATTGAGCTTCACCGTCACCAGCGCATTGACGCCATTGTTGAAGCGCACCAGATCATTGATCAGCAGTTGGTCGGCCTGTTGCTGGCCAATCACCAGCCCCGGTTTCACATCCGGGCCAGTGTGGCCATAGCCGATGGTCCACACCCCCACCATATCCTGGTATGCCGTCAGGCGCAGGCCTTCAAATTTTTTAATCAGGGCCTGGCCATTCGGGCTGCAGCTGAGTTGATTGATGCTCATGTTTTTTCCTTTGCAAGAGAGATCACACCGGGAAACCAGCGAAAACGGGCCGCCACGACGTTCATGCCAGCTTAGCGGCGCTGACAGGCTGCCGAGAGGCGGGTACCCAATAGCCATCCAGCCTGAATGACATGGCTAATGAATATAATATGGCCTGTTATCGGCAGCCTACCGGTAACAGGCCATGTCAGTATGCCACGATAAAATCTATCATTCAGTTACGCGCAGTGACTCAGGCGTACTGCGCCCCACCCGGTTTATCGCAGTTATCCAGAATGGCCGGTCATCACACCGATGGCATGACAGACCAGCAGCCGATCAGGAGGTCACCCGATGGCTGTCGCGATGAGTCGGGCGGATATCGATTTTTTCCGCACTGGCCACTTGCTCCAGCTTGGCCAGCATGTCCACATAGCCCATTTCGCGGCGGCGCTTGATCGAGCCTTCCGAGAATTCGGCATCGCTGAACGAACTTTCTTCCCCGGTATGCCGATAGGTAATGGTGTGGATATCGATATTGCGCAGCCGGCGACCCAGCACTTCTTCTGCCCAGCCATGCAGCAGATCATGCACTGGCGCGCATTCCGGGCTATGCAGCAGGCGGCCAAACAGCTTCTGGTATTTGCGCAGCGTGCTGTGCTGCTCCATCCGGCTGGCGTACTGAATTTCCTTCTGCCGCCAGGCCACCCCGTCCATGGTCACCGGGGCCTGGCCATGCGCCCCCCACAAATCCACCATGAACACGCGCAAATCTGCGGTTTCGTGGGTGTCGTCCAGCACGGCCTGCAGCGGGGTATTGGTTACGCAGCCCCCATCCCAGTAAAAGCGCCCGTCAATCTCGGTAGCCGGAAACCCTGGCGGCAGCGAGCCGCTGGCCAGTGCGTGCGCCGGGCGCAGCGGCGTGTGCAGCGAATCAAAGAACTCCAGCTTGCCGGTGTCCACCCGGGTGGCCCCCAGACTCAGCCGGGCACCGTGGCCCTGGTGATGCCAGGCAAAATTGCAGTGTCTGGCCAGGGTGTCCAGCATCGGCGAGGTGTCGTAGTAGCTGGCTTCGGTGGGTTTGGAAAACTGCACCTCCGCCCCGCCCATGCCCATCATCACATTGACTCTGGGGGTCCAGAAATTCGGCAACCCCTGCAGCATCGACTTGGCCACCACCGATTTGTTGTACAGGCTGCGGTAATGCCCGGTGCAATGCGCGGCAGCGCCGTCCGGACGGGAAATATCCTTCCAGAATTCAGTCATCTTGCGCAGCCGGTCTTCCGGCTTGTTGGTGGCCAGCACCGCCGCATTCAGCGCCCCAATGGAAATCCCGGTCACCCAATCGGGCTCGAAACCCAGCTCATGCAGCGCCTCATACGCACCAATATGGTAAGCGCCCAGTGCACCGCCGCCTTGCAGCACCAGTACATTCTTGACGGGAGGGTGAGAAACGGCCTTGGCTGAAACATGCTCTTTCATCATAAACTCCTGAGACTTCACGTAATTCAACCCTGGCGGGGAAGGGTTGCCGACAGGCGCGCACGATCACTGCCGTTGCCGGCAGCCATCCCGCACGCATTAACTGGATCGATTGGCCAATGTGGTGTTGTATTTCTCAATACTCTGGTCGATCTTGTCCAAAGCAAAATGCGCCGATTCGGCTTCGATGGCGCCAGCGGCGGCGGCCACGGCTGCCGCAGTGCCCATCAGCAAATCGGTAATCAGCAGACCCAGTGCATCCTCCGCCGCCCCTTTCAGGTCTTCGGAAGCAAATTTCTCGGTCATGTCTTTCAGCAGCACGCTTTTACTGGCCAGCACCATTTTGCTGGCCCCGTCGAAATACGCCGCCGCTGACTGCGCCACCAGGCCGGAAGCCTGGGCAATCATCATATTGGGTGCCACGGCAATCTGGCTGGGGGCATATGCCGCCGTTTCGGCATTGGTCAGTTGCACCGCCTGCACAATCTGGCTGTTCAGCGCATCGGTATTCGGTGTGGCAGTGGGCTGCCCCAGCGTGGCGGTCATCGCCGACAGCGGGGTTTTCGAGCCGGACGACGCGGGCGGTGTGGCCGCTGCGGGCGGTGGCGTGCCTGCTGGCGGCGCAGTCGCCGGATCAGGCGCAGCAGCAGCAGGCGGCGGCTCGGCGGCAGGCGCAGAGGCCGGCGCAGGGCAGGCAGCGGCAGGGGCCGGATCAGCCGCTGGCGCAGTGGCGGAAGCCGGGGAGGGCGCTGGTGCGCTGGGTTCAGCCGCCGGGGTCGGTGTGGAGGGCGCAGCGCCTGCACCACCGCCACTGGCGGCGGCCAGATTGCTGCCCGAAGTCAGGGTTTTTTTAATGACGTCCATAAGGCCCATTTTTGCGATACTCCATAGGTGATTGCCGGCTTACCCCTTTCACACACCTTGGGCGCACCAGCCAGACACGCCGCCGGCCACAGGCCGACAGGCCGTTATCCGGCAAGCGATTCACCCCATCGCCATCCGGATAACGGGCACACAACCACACCAATCAGCTGCCCTTTTCCCCTACCGACAGAATCATGGTGACCGCCTTGGAAATCACCGCGCTGGAAATCTGATTCAACGCCTGCTGGCTATGAATCGCATTCTGCAACGATAGTCCAGCCGAATGGCTGGCCACCTGATACAGCGCCGCCATGGCCTGCGCCGGCGCTTCCGCCACCACTTTCACATTGGTCTGGGTGACCGCATCGGTAATCTGCGAATTAACGGGGGTGCTATCTGCCATACAAGTCTCCTTGGTTTATCACGGGTAAAGTCATCAAACCGCCACATCACACAGCGCAGCCATGCCCGGCACCAATGGCCACCGGAAAGCCCGCCTCAGCCACAGAACGCCGTTGCCCGGCGGCTGTGAACCTGTGGCCGCGCGTCTGGCTCACTGTGGATGCCGTTGCAGTTGCGCCTGCAATTTTTTGCGCAACAACTCCACCCGCTTGCGCGCCAGCGCCTCGCTGATGCCCAGCTCGCTGGCAATCTGGCTATAGGGCCATTCATGCTCAAACTTCAGCGCAAACAAGTGCTGCTGCTCGGGCGACAGAGTTTCCAGCGCCTGGCGCACCTGCTCCAGCTGTTCCTGCATCAGCAAGGCCTGCAACGGCGAAGGCGACGGGCAGGCCACGGCATGAATCGAATCGGTATCCAGATCCACATACGGATCAATCACCTTTTCTTCACGGGTATTGCGCCGGGCACTATCCAGAAAGGTGTGATTGAGCACCAGAAACAAAAACCCTTCGGCATCGCGCACCCGCTCGGACGCCTGACAGATATACAAAAATGCTTTCAGCGCCGTGCGCGACAGTAACTCCTCGGCGCGATCGTAATCGCCCCGGGTGAGTCGGCGCGCACGCCGGCCCAGATCGGCGTGTACGCTGCGCCAGGCCTGTTCAAACCGTATCCGCCCGCCCAAGGGCAACTCCATCGGTATGGATGGCAAGGCGATGTCCATGTCCTGTTCCATGCTGGCTCTCCTGAATTGGCAAGGAAGGCCAGTGTGTTCACTCAGGACAAAAGCATCTGTTACCCAGGTGACAATTGACAATTAATCTTGATAAATATTTTGCCAAATGGTTTTTTAAACTCACCCCACCCATTCAGACACCGGATAAACCATACGCAATTTTACGTAGTCGATCCATATCGAGAATTTGTAATTGATTGGCTTGGTGGTGAATCAGGCCGCTGCGTTGCCAGCAGCGCAGCTGGGCATTCAGCTTGGGTCGGCTGACATTGATCATCGACGCCAGCACGCTTTGCTTGGGCGGATGCAACCACACCCCCTGCACGCCGGCTGCCGGGCGCGGCGGCTCGCTGACCATGCGCAACAAATGCCGCGCCAGCCGGGGAGCCAGCTGGTGCAGGCACAAGGTTTCCACATGTTCGGTGTGCGCGTGCATGCGCCGGCACACCGACGCAAACATGCGCTTGAGAAACTCGGCATCGGCCAGCAAAGGGCCAAACTGCGCCGAAGACAGCAGCCACACCCGCGCGACATCATCGGCCATGGTGGTACATGGCCGCCGGCCCTGGCCATCCAGCAAGGCGCTTTCCCCCACCCAGTCGCCCACGGCGCTGCGGTCGATGATCAGCTCGCGGCCTTCCTGGTTATGCAACACATGGTAGATCTGCCCGGACAGCACCAGCGCCAGGCAGCTATCTGGCTCGTCCTTCAAAAACAGCACCTGCTGAGGGGCGAGCTGTCTTTCCATGCCATGGCGGGCAATATGCTGGATCAAGGCCAGCGGCAAACCGGCAAACCACGGCAAACCCGCCAGCATGGCAACAACCGGGCTGTCCTGGGCGTATGCGTCCACGGCAATAACCGCATGGGTGGGCGACACAGCACGCACTCCATTCACTGTGAATAAGCTGGAATGCAAAGGACGTAAAACCGGATTGGCTGTGAAGACAGCGTTTTGGCAGGCGGCAAAAACACGCCAGAGACACCGCGCACGCAGCCGCGCAGTCACCCCCATGCAGCGGAGGCCCTGGACAGACAGGCAGGCTGGCAACCGCAGCCCACCAGAAACCGAGATTCAGACAGAAAAAGCCATGCGTTCAACACATCACCTGCGCACAGTTGCCCATGCGCGCAGCGTCCTGCCGGGTGGCAACACCAGCACAGCGCCTTCCCAACACCAGGCCCCAGCCAGACGCAACGCCGCCCATCTTGCACTCAACCGCGTGGATTGATGGCGATATCACATGCGCAACAGCTGCACACGGGTTGGGCTGCATGGCAACGCCTGGCACGCGCCAGACGCCCATGCAGGCAAGTCACCAGCACTGACAGACTGGCGCATTACCCTATCAAATCAATCCACTACAATCGACTACACACCACTACACCGCACAACAGCCGCCTGACGCAGCCCTCCTGCGCGGGCAAGGAAATCTGAGCCAGTACATTCGG
Source organism: Aquaspirillum sp. LM1 (assembly GCF_002002905.1). Lineage (NCBI taxonomy): Bacteria > Pseudomonadati > Pseudomonadota > Betaproteobacteria > Neisseriales > Aquaspirillaceae > Aquaspirillum > Aquaspirillum sp. LM1. Next base: position 3,464,994 of record NZ_CP019509.1, read on the forward strand.
TTACATCCTGACACCAGGCACTCACAGACGGCCCGACAGGCGAGGGGTAATCTTCACTCATCGACTGCACCCCGCAGTGATCCCCGGACACCGGGGCGCCCAGACTGCTGTTTGAACCCAGAATATAAGGATGCCAACCATGAACACCGCCCTGAAGACCCTGATCGCCGCCACCCTGACCCTGTCCGCCGCTGTGGGCTTTGCCGCTGACGCACCGAAAGCCGAAGCCAAGCCGGCGGCAGCGCCGGTAACCGCCACCAGCGCCGCCAAGCCGGAAGCCGCCAAGGACGCGGCCAAGGACGCGGCCAAGCCGGAAGTGAAGGCCGAAGCCAAGAAAGACACGCACAAGGCCCACAAGAAAGTACAAGCCAAGACGGTGAAGAAGGCTGACAAAGCTGCGGCCAAGCCGGAAGTGGCCAAGGACGCCGCCAAGCCAGAAGCTGCCAAGCCGGAAACCGCCAAGCAGTAAGCCCCAGCGCAAGTCACCACCCCGGAAAGCCCACCGCCCTGGCCCTCATCAAGAGGGCCAGGGCGGTGGCATTGTGGATAACTTACCCACAGCATCAGGTTTTCCCAGGCTAGATAAGACCTTACCTTCGCTGTGGATAATTTGTCCACAGCAAGGGCCAGCGCTTATGACCGGCGTGGATGAAACACCAGCGGGGCCATCTCCGCCACCGGCGGCGGTGACTGGAACACGGTTTTTTTCATTTTGCCCATCACATGCATCTCACAGGGCCGGCATTCAAATTTCAGCGTGTAGGTTTCGTTGCCGTTTTTCAGCACCATCGGGTCGGCGCGCACCTGGCCCATCACCCCCTGCACCCCCTTGGCCTGCTTGGGGCACAAATTGAACGAAAACCGCAGGCAATGCTTGGTGATCATCAGGCTGACTTCACCCGGCTCCTCGTGCGCCTCGTAAGCCGCGTCGATCAGGCTGACGCCGTGACGGGTATAAAACTGTCGGGCCAGGTGGTTATACACATTGGCCAGATAGCTCAGTGAGCTGTCCGGATAAAGCGCCGGCGGCTCGATTGGCGTTTTGCGCGGCGGGCGTGGCCAGCTGCTGACCCGCAACGCCTCCAGCGCCGCCACCGCATCGCGGCGCAGGCCATTGAGCACAGAGGCGGGGATAAACCACGGCTGACGCAGTTGCAACTGAATATCACGGGCAACAAACAAGGTATTGCCCAGCTTGCCCAGATGCTCGCGCAGACTGGCCAGCGCCTTGTCGCCATCGCGGGCGGCTTCCAGGGTCAGGGCAATCTCGCGGCTGACACTCAGCCCGTCTTCGTCGGTCAGCGTCAGCACCAGGCCGTCAGTGCAGTCGGCCAGCACCAGGTTCAGACCCACGCGCCGCTCGGCGGATTTTTTGCTCAGTGCCTGCTCCCAGCTGTGATCACGGTTGCGGCTGATGGCCACCCCTGGCTTCAGGCTGGCCAGCACGGCGGGGTCGTTGGGCGTCACCTGCCAGCGCCCGCCTTCGTCATCCTCGCCCAGCCATTGCACCGTATTGGCCTGCAGGCCAATCACCTCACGTTTTTTCATGAAGTTCAGCCCATCGCCATTGGCCAGCGCCTCGCGGCTGACCAGCTCGAAGCTGTCCTTGCCCACCCGACTGACCTGGCCCAGCGCCAGGCCAACGTATTTGGGCGAATCAAACGCGCCAATATCGTCTTTGCGGCCAGTGGCAAAGTAATCGGTGCTGCCCCGGTGAAAGGTTTTGTCCGGATCTGGGGTAAAACCGATATGGCACACCCCGCTGGACGCGCGCGCCAGCTCAGGCCGGCGGGTCAGAATCTCGTCCAGCAGCAGGCGGTAATGGGCGGTGATGTTCTTCACATAGTCCATATCCTTGTAGCGGCCTTCGATCTTGAACGAACGCACCCCGGCGTCGATCAAGGCTTCCAGGTTGTCGCTCTGGTTATTGTCCTTCATCGACAGCAAATGCTTGTCGTAGGCCACCACCCGGCCCTGCTCGTCGGCCAGCGTATACGGCAGACGACAGGCTTGCGAACAGTCGCCGCGATTGGCGCTGCGCCCGGTTTCGGCGTGGCTGATGTAGCACTGCCCGGAAAACGCCACACACAGCGCGCCGTGGATGAAATATTCAATCGTCGCCGCCCCACCCACCCGCTCGGCCACCTTGCGGATGTCCGGCAACGACAACTCGCGTGCCAGCACCAGCTGCGACAGCCCGGCGTCGGCCAAAAAACGCGCCTTGTCGGCGCTGCGGATGTCGCACTGAGTCGAGGCGTGTAGCTGAATGGGCGGAATGTCCAGCTCCAGAATGCCCATATCCTGCACAATCAGCGCATCCACCCCGGCATCGTAAAACTGGTGAATCAGCTGCCGCGCCGGCTCCAGCTCGGCGTCGTGCAGAATGGTATTCAGCGTGACAAAAATCCGCGCGTGGTAGCGGTGGGCAAATTCCACCAGCGCGGCAATCTCGCTGACCGAATTGCCGGCATTGTGCCGCGCGCCAAACCCTGGCCCGCCGATATACACCGCATCCGCCCCGTGCAGGATGGCCTCGCGGCCAATATCAGCCGTTTTGGCCGGGGACAGCAGTTCAAGTTGATGCGGCAACAGACTCATGGGGCAACCTGGAAAATAAAAAGAGAAGAAACAGAATTATAGCGAATCCGCGCACACCGCCCGCACACATCCCCGCAGCCAGCGATGCGCCGCATCGCCTTCCATCCGGGGGTGCCACAACAAGGACACGGTGATCCCCGGCACGGCAAATGGCAGGGCAAAGCTGTGCATGCCCACGCGCAGCGCACGGGTGTGGCGTTCTGGCACGCTGGCAATCAGCTCACTGGCGCGGGCCAGCGCCAGGGCAGTGGCAAAACCGCTGACCAGCGTGGCAATCTGCCGCTCCATCCCCAGCGCGAGCAAGGCCCGGTCAATCGGCCCGTGCGCCACCCCGCGCCGGGAGGTGGCAATATGCCGGCCCTGGCAGTAAGCCGCAGCAGTACCCAGACAGTCCGCCAGCGGATGACCGGCGCGAACCACGCCGATAAAGCGGTCGCGAAACAGCGCCTGCACGCGCAGTTCTGGTGCAGTGTCTGCGCCGATCACGCCGGTTTCCAGATCGGCCATGCCATCACGCAGCGGCGCGCTGTCCTTGTCGGTTTTTTGCACAAAACACAAGCGCACGCCAGGGGCCTGCGCGCCAACATGGGCCAGTAGCGCCGGGCCAAAGTTATCCACAAAGCCATCGCTGACGCGCAAGGTGAAGGTGCGCGTCAGCTCGCCCAGCGCCAGCGCAGCAGCCGGACGCAGCACGCTGTGAGCCTCCTGCACCAGCTGACTCACTGGCCCGCGCAAGGCCAGCGCCCGGGGCGTGGGTATCAGCCCGCGTCCGGCGCGCACCAGCAGCGGGTCGCCGGTCACCTTGCGCAGCCGCGCCAGCGCCCGGCTCATCGCCGACGGGCTCAGCTGCAAACGCCGCGCCGCGCCCGCCACGCTGCCTTCGGCCAGCAGGGCATCCAGGGTGATCAGCAAGTTCAGGTCAGGCGGGTTCATCCCCACACCCTAGCACACCCATACCTGGCGTGGCGTGCAGGTATACCGTGCAATCCGTGCGTCTTCCGCCGGCCTGGCGTGCCGCCTAGACTGCCTGAGCCCCCTCCCACTCGAAAAACCCCCACGCCAGGAGTTGAACATGACACCGCCGACAGCCCTTCTTGCCACCGCCCCTCCGCCCCCCGCCTCTCCCTCCCGACAGCGCTGGGGGCTGGTCAGCCTGTCGTTGTCGATGCTGCTGGCGGCGCTGGGAACCAGCATGGTCAATGTGGGGCTGCCGGCGCTGGCACAGGTGCTGCACGCCTCGTTTCAGCAAGTGCAATGGGTGACGCTGGCCTACCTGCTGACCCTGACCGCGCTGAGCGTCAGCGCGGGCCGGTTGGGTGACCTGCTGGGCCGGCGCACCCTGCTGCTGGGTGGCATTGCCGTGTTCACCCTGGCGTCGGCGCTGTGCGCAGTCGCCCCCAGTCTCGGCTGGCTGATTGCGGCGCGGGCGCTGCAAGGGCTGGGCGCGGCCAGCATGATGGCACTGACTCTGGCCAGTGTGGGCGAGCTGGCCGGTGCCAGCGAAACAGGCCGTGCCATGGGTCTGCTGGGCAGCCTGTCTGCCGTGGGCTCGGCGCTGGGCCCGTTGCTGGGCGGAGCCTTGATTGCCGGGTTTGGCTGGCCGGCCATGTTCTGGCTGACCGTGCCGCTGGGCGCACTGGCCTGGGGCCTGGCTTACCGCACCCTGCCGGCCAATGCCCCACGCCAGCCGCTGGCCGGCCAGTTCGACAGCCTGGGGGCGCTGCTGCTGGCGTTGGCACTGGTGGCCTACGCGCAGGCCACCACGCTGGGCCAGGGCCAGCTGGACCGGCGCAATCTGGCCTGGCTGTTGGCCGCGCTGCTCAGCGCCGGCCTATTTGTCCGCCGGCAAGGCCGGGTGGCCTCGCCACTGATCCGGCTGCCCCTGCTGCGTGATCCCGCCCTGCGCAGCGGGCTGCTTGGCAGTGTGCTGGTGTCCACGGTGATGATGGCCACCCTGGTGGTGGGGCCGTTTTATCTGGCGCACGGCCTGGGCCTGCCGCCGCTGCAGCTTGGTCTGGTGGTGGCGGTTGGCCCGCTGCTAGCCGCGCTGACCAGTGCGCCAGCAGGCCGTCTGGTAGACCGCTTTGGCTCGCGGCGCATGGCGCTGCTGGGGCTGGCCAGCCTGCTGATGGGCGCAGGCGGTTTGTCGCTGCTGCCGCTGGCCGCCGGCGTGGCCGCCTACTTGGCCCCGATGGGGCTGATGACCGCCGGCTACGCGCTGTTTCAAACCGCCAACAACACCAGCGTGATGCAACGCGTCACCGCAGCGCAACGCGGCGTAATGGCCGGCATGCTTAATGTGGCACGCAATCTGGGCCTGATGAGCGGCGCATCGCTGATGGGCGCGGTGTTTGCCTGGGGCACCGGGACAAGCGACCTCACCCACGCGCACCCCGACGCGGTGGCAGCAGGCCTGCACGTTACCTTTGGGCTGGCGACGCTGGGCCTGGCAGGCATGCTGGCGATGGCGGGGCGCAGGTAGGCAGAACACGCGGGGAATGCGCAGGCCCCATCGGAAAGCCCGCCCCAACGGGCGGTGTAACCTTCTGCGTGGCGATGTCTCATGGCAAGCCATCGTAGAAGGCAAAAAAACCCAGTATCAGTACACGCCAAAAAACGATACAACACACTGTTTTAAAACAGTATCAGCATGCTACTTCGCCTTGACGCCCCCAACAGACAAAACATCGTTTATTACCTTAAAACATACTATACTCACCGCTCCGCCATAGCCGGAGCTCAGCCCCATGGACACCCCCGACGACTACGACAGCCCGTGGAAAGACGCCGTCGAGCATTACTTTCCCGAGTTCATCGACTTTTACTTTCCCCACGCCAGCCAGCAAATAAACTGGGCGCGTGGTCATGAGTTTCTCGATCAGGAACTGCGCGCCGTGGTGCAGGATGCTGAACTGGGCAAGCGCTTTGTCGATAAACTGGCCAAGGTGGCCCTGCAAGACGGCAGCGAGCGCTGGGTGTATGTGCACCTGGAAGTGCAAGGCAGCGCCCAAGCGGAATTTGCCGAGCGGATGTTTGTCTACAACTACCGCTTGTATGATCGTTACCGCCAGCCGGTGGCCAGCCTGGCGCTGCTGGCCGACACCACCCCAAACTGGCGGCCAGACCGTTTTGCCTTTGCCGTGCTGGGCTGCAAGCACGAGTTATGCTTTCCCGTGGCAAAACTGCTGGACTACACCCAAGACCAAGCTGGTTTGTACAGCAATCCGAACCCGTTCGCCCTGGTCACCCTGGCCCATTTGCTGACCCAGGCCACCCGGCAAGACATGAACGCCCGCTTTGCCGCCAAGTGGAAGCTGGTGCAGTTGTTATACCAGCGTGGCTGGGACAAACAGCGGGTGATTGATTTATTCAGCGTGCTGGACTGGATGATGCGCCTGCCGGAGCACCTGAAACAGTCGCTGTGGCACAATATCGAAGTGCTTGAGGAGCAAGAAAAAATGCGTTACGTGACTTCTGTTGAGCAGATTGGGATTGAGAAGGGGATGCAGCAAGGAATGTTGCAGGGCTTGATGCAGGGCCGTCTGGAAGGCGAGCAAAGCGGCATCGCCAAGGGCGAAGCCTACGCCCTGCGTCGTCTGCTGGAAAAACGCTTCGGCCCACTGTCGGAAGACGTGCTCGCCCGCCTGCAAGCCGCCAGCATTGATGAGTTGGAGTTATGGCTGGATCGGGCGCTGGATGCGGACAGCCTGGCCGGGGTGTTTGCCCAGTAATGCTGTTGTGCGCGGGCGGTGGTTCAGCCACCCGATTGCGTATTTCTCCGAATAGCTTATGCCCGTATCCTGTCCTATGCTGAGCGCGTCACCACTGCCCGAAAGCCCCGCATGGACACCCCCGACGACTACGACAGCCCGTGGAAAGACGCCGTTGAGCATTACTTTCCCGAGTTCATCGCCTTTTACTTTCCCCACGCCAGCCAGCAAATAAACTGGGCGCGTGGTCATGAGTTTCTCGATCAGGAACTGCGCGCCGTGGTGCAGGATGCTGAGCTGGGCAAGCGCTTTGTCGATAAACTGGCCAAGGTGGCCCTGCAAGACGGCAGCGAGCGCTGGGTATACGTGCATCTGGAAGTGCAGGGCAGCGCCCAGGCGGAATTTGCCGAGCGGATGTTTGTCTACCATTACCGGCTGTACGACCGCTATCGGCAACCCATCGCCAGCCTGGCCTTGCTGGCCGATGGCACACCCAGTTGGCGGCCAGGCCAGTTTGGCTATCAGGCGCTGGGCTGTTCGATTGTGCTGAATTTTCCCACGGCCAAGCTGCTGGATTACGGGCAAGATCAGGACGCGCTGTACAGCAACCCCAACCCCTTTGCCCTGGTCACCCTGGCCCACCTGCTGACCCAGGCCACCCGGCAAGACATGAACGCCCGCTTTGCCGCCAAGTGGAAGCTGGTGCAGTTGTTATACCAGCGTGGCTGGGACAAACAGCGGGTGATTGATCTGTTCAGCGTACTGGACTGGATGATGCGTCTGCCAGAGCAGCTGAAACGGTCGCTGTGGCACAATATCGAAGTGCTTGAGGAGCAAGAGAAAATGCGTTACGTGACTTCTGTGGAGCAGATTGGGATTGAGAAGGGCTTATTGCAAGGCTTGCTGCAGGGCCGTCTGGAGGGCGAGCAAAGCGGCATCGCCAAGGGCGAAGCCTACGCCCTGCGCCGCCTACTGGAAAAACGCTTTGGCCCGCTGTCTGAAGACGTGCTCGCCCGCCTGCAAACCGCCAGCATTGATGAGCTGGAGCTGTGGCTGGATCGGGCGCTGGATGCGGACAGCCTGGCCGGGGTGTTTAGCCAGTAATGCTGTTGTGCGCGGGCGGCGGTTCAGCCGCCTGGTTGCGTATTTCTCCGAATAGCTTATGCCCGTATCCTGTCCTATGCTGAGCGCGTCACCACTGCCCGAAAGCCCCGCATGGACACCCCCGACGACTACGACAGCCCGTGGAAAGACGCCGTTGAGCGTTACTTTCCCGAGTTCATCGCCTTTTACTTTCCCCACGCCAGCCAGCAAATAAACTGGGCGCGCGGCCATGAATTTCTCGATCAGGAACTGCGCGCCGTGGTGCAGGATGCTGAATTGGGCAAGCGCTTTGTCGATAAACTGGCCAAGGTGGCCCTGCAAGATGGCAGCGAGCGCTGGGTATACGTACACCTGGAAGTGCAGAGCAGCGCCCAGGCAGAATTTGCCGAGCGGATGTTTGTCTACAACTACCGCTTGTATGATCGTTACCGCCAGCCGGTGGCCAGTTTGGCAGTGTTAGCCGACACCACCGCCAATTGGCGGCCAAACCATTTTGGATTTGCGGTTTTGGGCTGCGAACACGAACTGCGCTTTCCGGCGGTGAAGCTGCTGGACTACGCAGCCGATCAAGACCAGCTCTATCACAACCCCAACCCATTCGCCCTGGTCACCCTGGCCCATTTACTCACCCAAGCCACCCGGCAAGACATGAACGCCCGCTTCGCCGCCAAGTGGAAGCTGGTGCAGTTGTTATACCAGCGTGGCTGGGACAAACAGCGGGTGATTGATCTGTTCAGCGTGATGGACTGGATGATGCGTCTGCCAGAACAGCTGAAACGGTCGCTGTGGCACAATATCGAAGTGCTTGAGGAGCAAGAGAAAATGCGTTACGTGACTTCTGTTGAGCAACTGTATAGTGAAAAATGGATGCAGCAGGGCCTGCTGCAAGGCCGTCTGGAAGGTGAGCAAACCGGCGAGGCAAAAGCACTACGCCGTCTGCTGCAAAAGCGCTTCGGCCCACTGCCCGAAGACCGCCTCGCCCGTCTGCAAACCGCCAGCGTGGATGAGCTGGAACACTGGCTGGATCGCGCGCTGGACGCCGACAGTCTGGCTGAGGTGTTCAGCCAGTAAGCCAGCAGGCGCCCAGCCGCTGGCGGGCGCCGACTCACTTCACCCGATGAATCGCACACAGCTTGTTGCCATCCGGGTCACGCACATAGCCCAGATACAACGGCCCCAAACTGCCCTGACGCGGGCCGGGTGGCGCTTCAATCGACTGGCCGCCATGCGCCACCGCCACATCGTGAAACGCCTGCACCTGCTCGGGCGAATGGCACTTGAAGCCAATCGTGCCGCCATTGGCAAACGTGGCCGGCTCGCCATTGATCGGCTCGCTCACACAAAACATGCTGCCATCGTGCAGATAAAACAGTCGGGTATGGCCCGACGGTGCCTGATTGCGCACCGGCTCACCCGCGCCTAGCACGGCAAGCACCGCGTCGTAAAACTGCTTGGCGTGTTCGATATTGTTGGTTCCGACCATGACGTGGCTGAGCATGAAGTGCCTCCAATAACACATGCGGGAAAAATATGGGGGTTAAGGTAGCACATCTTGCCTGGCCGCTCACGCTGGATTTTGTATGCCGCTAGCTGCTTGTTGCGCCAATAGCCAAGCGCCGATCATGGTCGGGGAAATGGGAGCGATCTCTGATTATTGTGCGATGGCTAACGTTCGAGTTTAGCGGCCTGCGCGGCTTTTTACGCAGGTCCGCTCGAACGCAGAGTTAGAACTGTGGCGGTTGAGGAGTGGTAAGAAGGTAATTCTCAACTGACAGCTTGGCCTTCGATGAAACGGAGCCGCCTCTTATCGTCTGCCACGATATCTCGTGAAAATCTAAGATATCAGTGTCGATGAAATACAGATTGCCTACGTCATAGAGAGCGCCGACATGCTGGATGAAGCCAAGGGCATAGCGAGCCGTTGGGCTCGAACCAACAACATGCTTTACGATGAGATCCTTGTACCGGCCAAACTCCTTTCGCCGATCCTTTCTGAACCAGCCGAGGATTCTCGCTATGACATGCAGTGTGCCTTCTACATCCACCGTGGCGTGATTGGCGGATGATTCTGACGAAAAATGATTCCAAGGGTAGGCTTTTGAATTTGGTGCGACAACCGAAAACAGGGCTTTTGACTGCACATCAATCTTGAGAGTGGGCGGAGCTTGAATAGGTGCCGCTGACTCTATCCGGGTGCTCCCTGCATTCTCACTTCGGACATGTACCCGATCTGTTTCAAAGTGGATAAGTGGTGCACTGATATCACAATCGATGAACTCGAATGTTTGGTCCTTCAGGCCAAACACTACCGTCGAAGTCGTAATCACTTGCGCATTATTGAGGCGTCTGCTGAAAAGAAGCGACTCTGGGTTTACCGCACGAAAGTGAAGATTCTCCACAAGTGGATTTGTCTCATCACTGGCGATCTCAATAGAAAGTGTCTGCGGGTTATCATCGGAAATGAAGAGCAGTAAGCTACTTTGGGTATTCGTGCCTCCAGCATTTGCCGACTCGTAAAGCAACTCAACATCCTCTGCATTCGCCAAACCATCGGAAATGTTATGGTAAAGGCTTGCAAGAATTGGGGTGTATAGCGGGTGGAAAGTATCTATCCAAAGTTGAGCTGCAAATCGCATACGTCCGCTTGTGAGCCCCCTTGCCAAGAGATAGTCTCGGAAGGCTGGTCCTGCAAGAACATTTCCATCTAAAAATGGATGCTGTGGCAAGAAGCTGCGAATCATTTCAGTCAATTCGGAGGCAATATGTGGAACGAACATCTGGCTTAGAGCATAAGCGTCAGATTGATCATTATTAAGAAAGCCAAATAGACGTCTCTGCTGATCTTCCGGAGAATAGATACCATTAAGGCTGAAATCCTTTTCTGATGCAAACCGCTGGTTTACGGCCGCAATAAATTTGTCCTCCTCTCGTCTTTGGATCACATCCAAAATCTCGCCAACGACTTCGGCATATCCAGTTCGAGAGCGATCAAATGATACGGTATAGAGGTTGTCGGACTCGGCCAGAAGTCTTGCGATGGTCTGAAGCACTGGTGCATAACCAAAAAATCGCTCGTGTTCAGGCGATCGCCACCCATCGGAGGCACTAGCGCCGTCATCACCAACAACCGGCATGGCAAACGCCTCTTGGGTCTTTTGCTTCAGAACGATTTCATTACGACTAAGGTAATTGTTACCTTTGAGGCGGGATATTTGAGAAAGGACAAAGTCTGCAGCACCTTCCCGAGAAAAAAAGCCGATACTAGCCTTTGCCAGTCCAACCGAAGACGGAAGAAGATCGGAAAGAATGAGTTCCAATAACTCAGCCGTCTCTCGTCGAGCCAAGAAAACTATCGATGCAGGCTTTGCATTCTTCGTATAGTTGACAATTTCCTTAAGAAATTCTTGTACCCCAGTCCATCCACTATGAAGTTCAGCCTCGTCGAACGCGTCGAAGACTAGGGTTGTTTCTCCAGACTCAATCGAGGCCAAGAAATCTGCTAGATTGACTGTGCCGATTGTTTGCAGAACGCTACCAATAAAGGTATTGGAGCCTAACCGAAGTTTCGCCAAGTCCCACAACATAGCATTTTTAGTCTGTGCCAAGTGAAGGCCGAATGCACTCTTCCCCACTGCCCCGGGGGCAGCGATCACAAGATATCGACTTTGGCGAATGCGAGATTCATCCACAAATGCGTAAGAGGGTTGAACATACTCGAAATCGGCAGGCGTGGTAATAAATTCGACAGGGGTAAATGACCATTTGCGTCCAATAGGAATCAAATTATCCATAGTAGCTTCAATATCTCCTGTTGGTTTAACGTTCGAGCTCACCGGACCGTTGCGGCATGTGGCTAAAGGCCCAAGATGAAGTAGGGGGCCTTTAGCTGGATGCTACAATGGACCCCAGTCGGGCCAATGGTTAGGCCTCAGCGTGCCTAAATACTGAGACCTGTTACCGTTATGTTGGGTACAGACTACTTGCTAGAGCGTTTTTGCCTGTGTATCAAGAATGCGGATGCTCTCTGAGACTCTGGCTCAAGATGGCAAAGGCCAGAAAACATGCCTATCAATTAATACACGTCCCCAACGCTTATGACAAGCCCCCACTACGTACTTCCCAGCAAAAAACCTCTACCACCCAGCCGCTCGCGGTGGCGAGCCCTGGATTCCCGCCTGCGCGGGAATGACCCGGAGAGACACCGTAGTCAGCACATTCATCCAACAAAACGCCATTCCACTAAAATCTATCTCGCCAACAGACCCATTCTCAGCTATTTATCACCCTGTAAACATCCATAGTCGTCCCCGCACCAGGACGCCCCTCCCTCATCGGTTCCCCCACCACCAGCTCCGTCCCCATCTGCTCCGCCAGTCTCCGGGCAGCTTCCGCCGCCCGCTGCATCGCCACCCGCGCACCCAGCAAATCCGGGTAGCGCCGGTGTAAATCTGACACCGGCGCGTTTTGGGGGTGTTCGCCGGCTTGCTCTGGGGTTTGCTCAGGCAAGGGCGTAGGCATCAGGCGTTGTAGCCCAAATTCGGCGCCAAATCTCGTTCCGCCTGTTCCACGCTCACGCCACGGCGTTGTGCATAACTTTCCACCTGATCCTTGCTGATTTTGCCCACGCCAAAGTAGCGGCTGTCGGGGTGGCTGAAGTAAAAGCCGGAGACTGCCGCCGTGGGCAGCATGGCGTAGCCTTCGGTCAAGCTCATGCCGATGCCTGGTGCATCAAGCAGGGTGAAAAGTTCGCGTTTGACAGTATGGTCGGGGCAGGCCGGGTAGCCGGGGGCGGGGCGGATGCCTTGGTATTTTTCGTCAATCAGCGCGTCGTTATCCAGCGCTTCGCCGTGGGCGTAGCCCCAGAATTCGGTACGCACGCGTTTGTGCATCAGTTCGGCAAAGGCTTCGGCAAAGCGGTCGGCTAGGGCTTTGAGCAGGATGGCGCTGTAGTCGTCGTTGGCGGCTTCAAAGCGGGCCACGTGCGGGTCGATGCCCAGGCCGCCGGTGACGGCAAAGGCACCGATGTAATCCTGCACGCCGCTGTCTTTGGGGGCGATGAAGTCAGCCAGGCACCAGTCGGGGGTGGCTTGGCCGTCTTTGGTGGTTTTTACCAGCTGCTGGCGCAGGCCCACCCAGGTCATCAGCGTGGCACCGGTGTCGGGGTCGCGGATTTCGATGTCGTCGTGGTTGATGCTATTGGCCGGAAACAGGCCGATGACGGCGCTGGCGCTCAGCCATTTTTCGTCGATGATCTGCTTGAGCATGGTCTGGGCGTCGGCCCACAGCGCGCTGGCGGATTCGCCCACCACTTCGTCAGTCAGAATGGCGGGGAAGCGGCCTGCCAGTTCCCAGCTCTGGAAGAATGGCGTCCAGTCGATCACGGCGGCAATGTCGGCCAGATTGTACTGTTCAAAGCGGCGCACGCCGGTCCAGGCCGGGGTGGGCGGGGTGTAGCGGGCCCAGTCGATGCGGTGGCGCTGTTCGCGGGCGTCGGCAATTGGCAGCAGCTTGGCGTCGCCCCGGCCTTCAAAGATGGCGCGGGCCTTGGCGTAGTCGTCGGCCACTTCCTGGACAAAGGCGTTGCGCAGAGTGTCGGACAGCAGGTTGGAGCACACGCCCACGGCGCGGCTGGCGTCGGCCACGTACACCACCGGGCCTTGGTAGTGCGGGGCAATTTTAACCGCCGTGTGAACCCGGCTGGTGGTGGCACCGCCAATCAGCAGCGGAATGGTGAAGCCCTGGCGCTGCATTTCTTTGGCGACATGGCTCATTTCTTCCAGGCTGGGGGTAATCAGGCCAGACAGGCCGATGATGTCAGCCTTGTGTTCGATGGCGGCGTCGAGAATTTTCTGGCAGGGCACCATCACGCCCAGGTCGATCACCTGGTAGTTATTGCAGCGCAGCACCACACCAACGATGTTTTTGCCGATGTCGTGCACGTCGCCCTTGACGGTGGCCATGATGATCACGCCCTTGGCTGGCGCGTCCTGCAGGCCCATGCGGATTTTTTCTTCTTCGATGTACGGTTCCAGGTGGGCGACGGCGGCTTTCATCACCCGCGCGGATTTCACCACCTGCGGCAAAAACATCTTGCCGGCACCAAACAGGTCGCCCACCACGTTCATGCCGTCCATCAGCGGGCCTTCGATCACATGAATGGGCCGCGCGCACTTTTGTCGCACTTCTTCGGTGTCTTCGACAATATAGGTGGTGATGCCCTTGATCAGCGCGTGTTCCAGGCGTTTTTCCACCGGCTGCTCGCGCCAGGCCAGGTCTTCGCCCTTGGCTTCTTTGGCGTCGCCCCGGAAGCTTTCGGCCAGGGTAATCAGCGCTTCGGTGACTGCCATGATATCGTCGCCGCGCATCAGCACCACGTCTTCGATACGCTCACGCAGCACCGGGTCTACCTCGTCGTACACTTCCAGCGCGCCGGCATTGACAATGCCCATGGTCATGCCGTTTTTGATGGCGTGATACAGGAACACGGCGTGAATCGCCTCGCGCACCTTGTTATTGCCCCGGAAGGAGAACGACACATTCGACACCCCGCCGGAAATCTTGGCGTGCGGCAGGTGCTGCTTGATCCAACCGGTGGCCTCGATAAAGTCCAGGCCGTAGCGGGCGTGTTCTTCAATGCCGGTGGCCACGGCAAAGATGTTCGGGTCAAAGATGATGTCTTCTGGCGGAAAACCCACTTCGTCCACCAGAATGCGGTAGCTTTTTTCGCAGATTTCTACTTTGCGTGCGTAGGTGTCGGCCTGGCCCACTTCGTCAAACGCCATGACAATCACTGCCGCGCCATAGCGGCGCAGCAGGCGTGCTTGCTGGACAAATTTGTCCACGCCCTCCTTCATCGAGATCGAGTTGACAATGCCCTTGCCCTGAATGCACTTCAGGCCGGCTTCGATCACTTCCCACTTGGAGCTGTCGATCATGATCGGCACGCGGGCGATGTCCGGTTCGGCGGCAATCAGGTTGAGAAAGCGCACCATGGCGGCGTGGGCGTCGAGCATGCCCTCGTCCATATTGATGTCGATGACTTGCGCGCCGTTTTCCACCTGCTGGCGGGCCACGTCCAGCGCGGTGGCGTAGTCGCCGTTGAGAATCAGCCGGGCAAAGGCTTTCGAGCCGGTCACATTGGTGCGCTCGCCCACGTTCACAAACAGGTCTTTGTCGCCGATGTTGAACGGCTCCAGCCCGGCCAGCCGGCATTTGGCTTCAATCTGTGGCAGCGGGCGCGGCGGCAGGTCTTTCACCGCCTGATAGATGGCGGCAATGTGCTCGGGCGTGGTGCCGCAGCAGCCGCCAACAATATTCACCAGGCCAGATTGCGCCCATTCGCGCACTTGCGGGGCCATGGCTTCCGGGGTCAGGTCGTATTCGCCAAAGGCATTGGGCAGGCCGGCGTTGGCGTGTACCGACACAAAAGTGGCGGAAATCCGCGACATTTCTTCTACATACGGGCGCAGCAGGTCGGGGCCGAGTGCGCAGTTCAGGCCAAAGCTCACCGCGTTGGCGTGCGCCAGGCTGTTGTAAAACGCCTCGGTGGTCTGCCCGGTCAGGGTGCGGCCAGATTGGTCGGTGATGGTGCCGGAAATCATGATCGGCAGCCGTTCGGTGTCCGGGTGTTCATCAAAATACTGATGAATGGCAAACACCGCCGCCTTGGCGTTCAGCGTGTCGAAAATGGTTTCCACCAGCAGCACATCCGCGCCGCCCTTCACCAGGCCGTCGATGGCTTCGGTATAGCTTTCCACCAGCGCGTCAAACGTCACATTGCGGTAGCCGGGGTCGTTCACGTCCGGACTGATCGAGCAGGTGCGGTTGGTCGGGCCGAGTACACCGGCGCAAAAGCGCGGTTTGTCCGGGTTGGCGGCGGTCATCGCCACGCACAGGTCTTTTACCAGCCTGGCGGCGGCGTGGTTCATCTCCCACACCAGCGCTTCCATGCCGTAGTCGGCCATGGCAATCGAGGTGGCGTTGAAGGTGTTGGTTTCGATGATGTCGGCACCAGCGTCCAGATACTGCTGGTGAATGCCGCCAATCACGTCGGGCCGGGTGAGCACCAGCAGGTCGTTATTGCCTTTGACATCGCTGGGCCAGTCGGCAAAGCGCGTGCCGCGATAGTCGGCCTCCTGCAGGTGGTGGCGCTGAATCATGGTGCCCATCCCGCCATCCAGAATCAGGATGCGCGAGTCAAGCAGGGAGCGGATGCGTTGGGCGGTCGGTGTGGACATGGCGGCGGGGCAGGCTGGGATAGGGAAATGGCGTTGATTCTATCATGGGCGTTTCAGGACCATGGCAGGGAGGGGCGACGCGACTTGTCCTGCCATGGGGGGGCAATCTCCCTGGTGTCTACGTAGAAACACGCCCATCTCACTCAAGGCCATCGTAGAATGAACCGATGCAGTGATTACGGCGTGGACCCTGGGCAAGTATGGCCATCAGCAAACATCTGTTTCATACCATCAGCACATTTCTTGGCCTGTTGCCCTCGTCCTGGGCATCCGTGCTGACCTTTGTGCTGGCGCTGACCGTCAGCGCGGTGGGCGGCCATCTGGATGCCGAACGTCAGGCGTCGGAAGAGCGCAACCGGGTGCTGGGCGAGCTGGCACTGGCGCGGGCACGGGTGGAAGGCGTGCTCAAGGCCACGTTCAATTCTACCGATGGTTTGGTGCATCTGATTTCGCTGCAGGGCGGCATCCAGCCCGGTTTATTTGTCGAGATGGCCCATCTGGCGATTGGCAAAAACCCGCATGTGCGCAATATCACCGTGGCCCCAAACGATCAGGTCAGCATGGTCTATCCGCTGGCAGGCAATGAAAAAGTGCTGGGCATGCGCTTTGCCGATTATCCCGAGCAATACCGCACGGTTAACCAGGCGCGCGAGCGGCAAACGCCAATTCTGGCCGGCCCGGTGCAGCTGGTGCAGGGCGGACGGGCGCTGATTCAGCGCTCACCAGTGTTCACGTCGCCCCAGCTCCGCCGCGACACGCCGCACTACTGGGGCACGGTGTCGATTGTGGCCAATATCGACCAGCTGCTGCACCCAGACGCCGCCAACCCGTCAGCCATCATCCGGCTGGCCGTGCGCGGCAAAGATGCGCAAGGCGAATCTGGCGCGCTGGTGGATGGCGACGCCGAGGTGTTTGCCTTATCCCCACTGCTGATGGACATCCAGGTGCCGGGCGGCAAGTGGCAGATGGCCGCCGTGCCGCGCCAGGGCTGGAAAACCCGGCTGTTCTACAGCTCACCGTATTTTCATCTGGGCCTGGCCATCAGCCTGCTGCTGGCGCTGCTCACCGGCCTGCGCGCCCGGCACAACCGCCAGTTGCACGAACGCAATGCCGCGCTGGAAACCGAAGTCGGCGAGCGGCAAAAAGTGGAAGAAGCCCTGCGCGAAGAAGAAGAACGCTTTCGCACCCTGTTCGACCAGTCGCCCGATCCATCGTGGATTGTCGAAGGCCACCTGATGGTCAAGGCCAACAGCGCCGCCCGCCGGGTGTTTGGCCAGCACCCCGGCGAAAACCAGGGCTTTCATCCGGCGCAGCTGTCACCGGAATACCAGCCGGATGGGCTGCTGTCGCAGCAAAAAGCCGAACACATGATGACCATCGCCCAGGCACGGGGCAGCCACCGGTTTGAATGGACCCATCTGCGCGGCGACGGCACGCCGTTTTTTACCGAGGTGACCCTGATTGCCGTCACCATGCGCGGCAAGCCAACCATCCATGCCGTGGTGCATGATATTTCCGAACGCAAGCGGGCAGAAGAAGCACTGCAGACCAGCCGCAACCTGTTGCAGGCCATCATCGAAAGCGCCGGCGCGCTGATTTATGTGTTTGACCGCGATGAACGGCTGCTGATGTGCAACCAGCAGTTTGAGCGGACATTTTCCCGGTCGCGCCAGCAGATGATTGGCCAGCGCCGGCATGCCTTCATGCACGCCCGCACCGCCGACGAGCACGAAGCCAACGACCGCAAGGTGATGGCCGCGCGCCAGCGGGTGTCGTTTGAAGAGCGCACCCAGGAAAACGGCCAGGAGCGGATTTACCTGACGGTGAAGTGCCCGATCATCGAGCACGACGAGATTCGCGGCATTGTTGGCATTTCCACCGACATTACCGAGCGCAAGCAAACCGAAGAATCCCTGCGGCTGTACGCCAATATTTTTGAGCAGACCACCGAGGCGATTCTGGTCACCGACCAGAACAACCGGATTGTGCAGGTCAACCCGGCGCTGGAGCAGATTACCGGCTACAGCTTTGCCGAACTGCGCGGGCATATGCCCAGCATTCTGGCCTCGGGCCAAACCCCGGAAGTGACCTATCGGGCGCTGTGGACCGCGCTGACCGACACCGGCCACTGGCAGGGCGAGCTGTGGGACCGGCGCAAGGACGGGGTGATTTACCCCAAGTGGATCAATATTTCGA
Organism: Aquaspirillum sp. LM1; assembly: GCF_002002905.1. Classification (NCBI taxonomy): domain Bacteria; kingdom Pseudomonadati; phylum Pseudomonadota; class Betaproteobacteria; order Neisseriales; family Aquaspirillaceae; genus Aquaspirillum; species Aquaspirillum sp. LM1. The sequence continues at coordinate 3,482,839 of NZ_CP019509.1, forward strand.
CCATCCGCGACGCCAGCGGCCAGCCGATTTACTACCTGGCGCTGTTTACCGACATCACAGAGCGCAAGCACGCCGAAGAACGCATCCGCCACCTGGCCCACCACGACAAGCTGACCGGGCTGTCCAACCGCCACAGCCTGCAGGAGCGCCTGGGCCAGGCGCTGGCCAGCGCCCAGTACGCCGACACCCGGCTGGCGGTGATGTTCATCGACCTGGACCGCTTCAAGATCATCAACGACACGCTGGGCCACCATATTGGCGACCAACTGCTGGTGGAAGTGGCCGCCCGCCTGCACCGCAGCGTGCACGCCAGCGATATTGTTGCCCGGCTGGGCGGCGATGAATTTGTGGTGGTGCTCACCAGCGACACAGCCGCCCACGACGCGCTGCCGATTGGCTGCCAAATTCTCAGCACCCTGGCCTGCCCGTATGACATCGAAGGCAATACCCTGCACTCCACCCCGAGCATCGGCATCAGCCTGTACCCGGAAGACGGCGACAGCGTGGAAGCGCTAATGAAAACCGCCGACACTGCGATGTACCACGCCAAGGCGCAGGGGCGGAACAATATCCAGTTTTTTACCGCCGACATGAACGCCGCCGCCGCCGAGCGCATGGAGCTGGAGCGCGACCTGCACCACGCGCTGGCCGAACAGCAACTGCAAGTGCATTACCAGCTGCAGGTGCATGCCAACTCCGGCCAGGCATGCGGCGTGGAAGCGCTGGTGCGCTGGCCGCACCCAACGCGCGGCATGGTGCCACCGCTGAAATTCATCCCGATTGCCGAAGAATCCGGCCTGATCGAACCACTGGGTGCCTGGGTGCTGGAACAGGCCTGCCAGCAGGTGGCGTACTGGCAGGCGCAGGGCATTGACGGCGTGCGCATGGCGGTGAATTTGTCCGCCCATCAGCTGCGCTCGGCCAGCCTGGTGGACACGGTCAGCCAGGCCATCCAGCGTCACGGCATTCAGGCGGGCGATCTGGAGCTGGAAATCACCGAATCGGTGGTGATGAAAGACCCGGAAGTGGCCATTCAAAAACTGCAGGCGCTGCGCAATCTGGGGGTATCGCTGGCCATCGACGACTTTGGCACCGGTTATTCCTCACTGGCCTACCTCAAGCTGCTGCCGGTGGACCTGCTGAAAATCGACCGCTCTTTTGTCAAAGACATCGAAACCGACAAGAACGACGCCGCCATCTGCGCGTCGATTCTGGCGCTGGCGCACAGCCTGGGGCTGAAAGTGGTGGCAGAAGGGGTAGAAACCGTCGCCCAGCGCGATTTCTTGCACGCGCATCACTGCGACTATCTGCAAGGCTATCTGTTTGCCAAACCAGAGCCGGGCGCGCAATGCCTGGCGCGGCTAAGCCGGATGCAGCCCGCCGCGCAAGCGTAAACCCGGCGCAGGGAGGGCGGCTAGCGGTGGCACACCCCGCGCACATGCCCGTCCGCTGCCGGTAGCGGGGCCTCCAGGGTGTGAGTCAGCTCGTGCAAAATGCCGCACTGCGCCGCCGCCCCGGTGCTGGCACAGCGCTGACGCAAGCTCAGCAAGGCCTGCTCCAGCGCCTGCAAGGCGTGCAAGCGAGCTTGCACATGGCCCAGATGCGCATCCAGCAAGGCGTTCACCGTGCTGCAATCTGCCTGCGGCTGGTCATGCACGGCCAGCAGCGCGCGGATTTCCTCCAGGCTCATGTCCAGCGTGCGGCAATGACGAATCAGCCGCAGCCGCTCGACATGGCTGTCGGCGTAGTCGCGGAAATTGCCTGCCGAACGCGCCGGCGGCGGCAACAGACCCTGTTTTTCGTAGTAGCGGATGGTGTCCACCGCACACCCGGCTTGCCGGGCCAGTTCACCGATTTGCATGCTGTGCCGTCCTGTTGAATTCAATCAAAGCGTGAGGCGGGCTTGCCTGCCTTCTGCATCATGCTGCCGGCGCACGCGGTGGCAACGGCTGGATTCCCGCCTGCGCGGGCACGACGGCGTGAACGTGCAAGCTGCTGCGGCATGGGCAACAGTGCCATGTTGCGTGTTGGCGCATGCAGCAAGAATGGTCGCCGCCACCTGCCGTTATTCCCCCACCTCGGCCAGAAACCCGCCGCTCTGGTGCGCCCATAGCCGGGCGTACAGGCCACCTTGCGCCAGCAGGCTGGCGTGGTCGCCCTGTTCGACAATCCGGCCCTGATCCAGCACAATCAGCCGGTCCATGGCGGCGATGGTAGACAGGCGGTGGGCAATCGCCACCACGGTTTTGCCTTCCATCAGCGTGTACAGGCTGCTCTGGATAGCAGCTTCCACTTCAGAATCCAGCGCGCTAGTGGCTTCGTCCAGCAGCAGAATCGGGGCGTTTTTCAGCATCACCCGGGCAATGGCAATCCGCTGGCGCTGGCCGCCCGACAGCTTCACCCCACGCTCGCCCACATGGGCATCATAGCCGTGGCGGCCTGCCGGGTCGCTCAGACCCAGAATGAACTCATGCGCTTCGGCACGGCGGGCGGCAGCCATCATCTCGGCCTCGCTGGCGTCGGGCCGGCCATAGCACAGGTTGTCGCGCACCGAGCGATGCAGCAGCGAGGTGTCCTGGGTGACCATGCCCACCTGTGCGCGCAGGCTGTCCTGGGTCACCTCGGCAATATTCTGGCCATCGATCAGAATCCGCCCGCTGGCCACGTCGTCAAAGCGCAGCAGCAGGTTCACCAGGGTAGACTTGCCCGCGCCGCTACGCCCGACCAGGCCAATTTTCTCGCCGGGGCGAATGGTCAGCTCAAGCTGGTCGATCACGGTTTTTTCCCCGCCGTAGCTGAAGCTCACCTGCTCAAAGCGGATTTCACCCTGGCGCACCTGCAGCTCGCCGGCCTCGGCGCGGTCGGTCACCGCTACCGGGCGGGCCAGGGTGGCGATGCCGTCCTGCACCGTGCCGATATGCTCAAACAGATTGGACATTTCCCACATCACCCAGTGCGACACGCCATTGAGCCGCAGCGCCATCGCGGTGGCCGCTGCCACCGCGCCAATGCTCACCTGCCCCTGGCTCCACAGCCACAGCGTGGCCCCGGCGGTGCAGGCAATCAGGCCCATGCTCAGGCTGTGGTTGACGATTTCAAACGCACTGGCCAGACGCATTTGCCGGTAAACAGTGACAATAAACTCCTGCATCGCGCTTCTGGCAAACCCCGCCTCGCGCTCGCGCTGGGAGAACAGCTTGACGGTGACAATATTGGTGTAGGCATCGGTAATCCGCCCGGCCATCAGGCTACGCGCGTCGGCCTGGGCGCTGGCAGCACGGCCCAGACGCGGAATGAAAAACTTCAGCGCCAGCGCGTAAGCCAGCAGCCAGCCGATAAACGGTGCCACCAGCGCCAGATCAAAGCTGCCCACCACCGCCACCATGGTGATGAAGTAAATGGTGATGAACACCATGATGTCGGCAACAATCATCACCGTATCGCGCACCGCCAGCGCGGTTTGCATCACCTTGGCCGACACCCGACCAGCAAATTCGTCCTGATAAAACTGCATGCTCTGGCTGAGCAGGTGGCGATGGAAATTCCAGCGCAGGCGCATGGGAAAATTGCCCAGCAGGCCCTGAAACTTGCACAGCGACTGCAACCACACCAGCAGCGGGCTGGCCAGCAAAATGCCCGCCAGCAGCAATAAATGGCTTTTTTCCTGCTGCCACAGCTGGTCGGGCGGCACCTGGCTTAACCAGTCCACAATCGAACCGAGCATGGAAAACAGCAGCGCTTCAAACGCGCCAATGGTGGCGGTCAGCGCGGTCATCGCCACAATCAGCCCGCGCATGCCAGCGGACGCCGCCCAAATGAATCGAAAAAACCCTGTTGGGGGTTGCGGGGGCGGGCCATCCGGATAGGGATTGATCCGCCGTTCAAACCAGGCAAACATGAAACTTCCTTGTTGATGCAGTGGGGGGCGCGGCAGACAAGCCGGCAACTGCCGACGGTAACTCGAAGCGGCGCATATCACAATGGGACAGTGACAATCAGGCCATGTTGCACGCAAGGCTCGCCCGGCCACGGCAGCCCACCCATCCACCACGCTACCATGCCGTCATGGCACACCTCCACGACAGCGGTTACAAATACCTGTTTTCCCACGCCGAACTGGTGCAGGAACGGCTGGAAGCCTTTGCCCCGCCGGGGGTGTCAGCGTTGCTGGATTACAGCACGCTCCGCCTGGAAAACGGCAACTACGTCACCCCGGCGATCATGAATGCCCCACAACAGCGGGAAGCCACACAAACGCGGCACCGTGGCGGCTGATGGGCCGTCAGGCATGGCATGGATGCAATTGCCTTGATTCCCTCTCGACCCCCGACCCCACACGTTTTAGACTGCACACTTTCCCTGATCGACAGTAAACCGCCATGGCCTCCAAGACTCCTGCCCTGCTCTGCGTACTTGCCGCCGCCACCCTGATGGCCGGGTGCGCCAGCACTTCCGACGTGGACGACGTGCGCCGTCAGCTGACCGAACGCGACCGCATGGCGCAACAACGGCTGGCCCAGATCGAATCCAAGATCAGCAACGAAAAGCTGCTGGAAATGGTCACCCAGGTTGAGCAGCTCAACGCCGAAGTGGCGCGCCTGCGCGGCGACCTTGACGTGGTCAACTACAACCAGCAGACCATGCAAAAGCGCCAGAACGACCTATACAGCGACCTCGACCTGCGCCTGGTCAAGCTGGAAGGCAGCGCGCCACAAACCAAGGCGGCAGCCCCGGCCAGCAGTGAAGCCGACCCCAGCAAAATCGCCGCCAAGACAGCCGACGTCAAGCCAGTGGACGAAGCCACCCAGGAATACGACCGCGCGCTGACCCTGCTGCGCAACCGCGACTTTGCCAAGGCGATCACCGCGCTGAAAGGCTTTGCCGACAAATACCCGGACGCCCGCCAGCAGGCCGACGCCCACTACTGGTTGGGCATGGCCTACGCCGCCGAACGCCAGTGCAAGCCGGCCATCAGCGTACACACCGAATTTGTCAGCAAATACGCCAGCCACGCCAAGGCCCCGGATGCGCTGCGCAATATCGGCAACTGCCAGCGCGACCTGGGCGACATGGCCGCCGCCCGCACCACCTGGGCCAAGCTGATCAAGCAGTTCCCCACCAGCGACGCCGCTGGCAAGGCCAAGCAGCAGATGGCGGCGCTGAAGGAAGGCTGATGCAGCTGACGGTAGAACAGTTATTGCGCACCGCCAGCACGCTGGAACACGCGCTGCTGGCGCGCACCCTGCAGCAGGTATTCGATGCCAGCGCATGAGCTATCCACCCTGGAGCTGGCCCCACGCCACCTGCAGCTGGTGCAGGCGCTGCTGCGCCAGCACACCCCCGGTGCCGAAGTCTGGGCATATGGCAGCCGGGTGACCGGCGGCGCACAGGCATGCAGCGATCTGGACCTGGTGCTGCGCCAGCCGGGCGCACTTGACCAGACGGTGCCTGGCTGGGCATCACTGGTCGGCGCCTTGCAAGACAGCCTGCTGCCCATCAGCGTGGATGTGCACCAGTGGTCGCAGCTGCCCCCGGCTTTCCAGCGCAATATTGAAGCTGGCTATGTGGTGCTCCAGCCCTGAGCGCCGCGCAATTTCATTCAATACACCCGCTTGCCCCACCGCCTACACTGCCGGCTTGTTTCCTGCATTGAGGTGTGTGATGTCCACTCCCTGGCTGATGTCCATCGTGCTGTTTGCCCTGGCGGGCGCCATTTCGCCGGGGCCGGTCAACCTGCTGGCCACGGCGGTGGGGTCGCAGGCGGGGTTTGTCCGGGCGCTACCGCATGTCAGCGGGGCCAGCCTCAGCTATGTGCTGATTGTCTGGCTGTCCGGCGTTGGCCTGCAGCAACTGTGGCACACCTGGCCGGCGCTGGGGGCGATGCTGCCGTATGCCGGGGCGGGCTATGTGCTGTATCTGAGCGGCAAGATTGCCCTGGCCTCACCCAGTTCACCCCAGGATGCCAGCGCGCCGTGCCTGCCTGGCTTCTGGCAGGGCGTGTGCTGCCAGACGCTCAACCCGAAAGCGTGGTGGGTGGCGATGTCCGGGGTGAGTGTGCTGGTGGGCAGCGGGCCGGACAGCGCCGGGCGGCTGGCGGTGTTTTGCGCCATTTCCGGCGTGATATGCTGGGGATCGGTGGCCTGCTGGGCGGCGCTGGGCCAGTTGATCCGCCCCTGGCTGGCGCAGGCCGGCCATCAGCGCTGGTTCAATCGGGGCATGGCGCTGGCCTTGCTAGGGTCGATGGTGCCCATGCTGCTGCCGGCCTCGCAGTAAGCGGCAGCACCCTGCGCCCGATTGATCTCGCCCCACAGAGGAACCACCCGCACATGCACGATCCGACCCTCAGCTTGCAACGTAGCGCCGTGTTGCCCTGGGTGGAAATGCGCCAGGCCAGCCGCTCGTCGGCGTGTTACCACCTGCACAGTCATGATGAGTTTTCTTTTGGCGTGATTGACGCCGGCACGGCGCGCTACCTGAACCATGGCGGCCAGCATGCCATCGGGCCGGGCATGACCGTGCTGATCAACCCCGGCGTGGCCCATGCCTGCAATCCGGCGGCTGGGCAATGGTCGTATCGCATGCTGTTTGTCGATACCGCCTGGGTGGGCCAGTTACAGGACGAACTGCCCGGCCTGCCGCGCCAGGACTACACCCCATTTGCCCGCCCACACCGCGCCGATCCGGCAGCGGCGCAGGCGTTCAGCGCGCTGTTTGCCGGCCTGCAGCACGCCGGTTCAGCGCTGGCGCTGGAAGCCGGATTGATTGATTTTCTGGCCCGTTATGGCTTTAACCTGCCCGCCGACCCCGATCACACCCGCCCCGACGCCAGCCCGCCGGTGCAGCGGGCGCGAGACTGCATCATGGACCAACTGGCCGAACCGCTGTCGCTGGGCGAACTGGCCAGCAGCAGCGGGCTGAGCCGCTACCAGCTGATTCGCCACTTCAAGCACCGCTACGGCCAGACCCCGCACGCCTACCAGATTGACCAGCGCATCAACCGCGCCAAGCAGCTGCTCAAGCGCGGCGAACGGATTGCCGACGTGGCGCTGCAGCTGGGCTTTGCCGACCAGAGCCATTTCCAGCGCCAGTTCAAGCAGCGGCTGGCCACCACGCCGCGCCATTACCAGCAGTGTTTGCAGAGGGTATCGGGGGAAACGCGCTTACGCTGCCCGCAGCCAGCCCATCAGCCCGCGCCGGCGCGGTAACAGCGCCACTCCAGCCGACGCCACCAGTTCTTCGATCAGCACCGGGTTGGCACGCGGCTGCCTGGCCTGCGCCGGCTCACGCCGGCCAGTGGGCATCAACCGGCGCAGGCCGTTCTCCACCTGCAAACGGTATTCTCCGGCACAAGACGGGCACAGCACGGTGTCGCCATCCCCCTGGTGTCGCAACAGCGGAATGATTGGCCCGCAGCCTGGGCAGGTTTGCAGCGGCAGGCCGGGCTCACTGTGGCCGACAATATGCGCCAGCTGTCCTTCCCGCCCCAGCGCAATAAACAGCAAGCCCAGCTCACGATCAAACTGGCTGCCCAGATGCTCCTCGATGATATGCAGCGCACGGGCAATCGGCATGCCGGCCCGGTAGGGTCGCGAGCTGGTCATGGCGTCAAATGCATCGGCAATGCCCACGATGCGCGCCACCAGCGGAATGGCGTCGGCCTTGCGGCCTTGTGGATAACCCCGCCCATCCGGCGTTTCGTGATGCAAGAGCACGGCATCCATCGCCAATTCAGCCAGCGGATGACCGGCCAGCAGATCGGCCCCCACCTGGGGATGGGTCTTGATGATGTCGTATTCTTCGTCAGTCAGCCGGTCGGGTTTGTTCAGCACCGCATCCGGTACGCCAATCTTGCCCAGATCGTGCAGGAAACCGCCCAGGGCAATGCGTTCCACCTCCAGCACAGACAGGCCGCTGGCCTGGGCCAGCAGGCGGGAAAATTGCGCCACCCGCCACAAATGCCCGCCGGTGTAAGCGTCACGCGCCTCCACCATCATGGCCATGGTGTACAGGGTTTTGAGTAGGTCGTGCGGGGAAGGGGCGGACATGGCGGGTCTCCGGTAAGGTGGCGGCGCAACGCCGGCCAGATAGACTATCGGGCCGGGTACCTGGATGAGTCGTGCGGGCAAGACAAACCTGACAGCCGCCGATGAAAAAACCCTGAATGCATTGATCGGCATTCAGGGTTCGGGGGCAGAGTCCTCTGCAAAAGCGGCGCGTTCCGCCAAGCAGGCAGCAGTTGCGCTTACAAACTCTTGTCCATCATCCAGTACGGATAATTGCCCAGCATCGAGCGGTTAAAGCCGGCTTTTTTGTACAGCGCCAGCCCTGGTTCGTTGTCCGGGCGCACTTCCAGGGTCATCTTGCAGCAGCCCATTTCCCGGCCACGCACCGCCACCGCGTCAATCAGCCGGTGGCCAATGCCCTGGCCGCGATGGCTGGGCAATACCGCCAGATCGTGGATATTGATCAGCGGGCGGGCCTGAAAGCTGGAAAAACCGATGAAACACAGCGCCAGCCCCACCGCTTCTTCGCCCTGAAATGCCAGAAAAATCAGCTTGGACGGGTGGGCAATCAGCGCCGGAATCAGCCGTTCGCGCACGTCGGGGGTGAGGCTTTTGCCGCCGCCGATGATGTCGCTGGCGTAGCTGTCCACCAGTTTTACCACTTCGGCAGCGTCATGGGCGTCGTCCAGACGGGCTTCTCGGATCAGCAGGGAAGAATTGGGCATGGTCAGCGGGGTTCCAGCAGATTAAGTTCATTGGCCACCATTTGCGCAAAGCTGTCGCGTTCGCGGATCAGGCGTGGCTGGCCGTTTTCCACCAGCACTTCGGCAGCGCGCGGGCGGGTGTTGTAGTTGGAGCTCATGGTGGAGCCATACGCGCCAGCGGACATCACGGCCAGCAGCGCGCCTTCCTCTACCGCCAGTTGGCGGTCTTTACCCAAAAAGTCGCTGGATTCGCACACCGGGCCGACCACGTCCACCAGATGCGCCGGGCCATCGGTCTGGCTCACCGGCACGATATCGTGCCAGGCGTCGTACAGCGACGGGCGCATCAGGTCGTTCATCGCCGCATCGACAATGGCAAAGTGCTTGGTTTCACCCAGCTTGAGGTATTCCACCCGGGTCAGCAGCACGCCGGCGTTGCCCACCAGCGAGCGGCCCGGCTCCATCAGCACTTTCAGGTTGCGGCCCGCCAGCTTATCGCGCACCGCCTGGGCGTAGCGGTTCAGGTCGGGCGGGGTTTCGTCGCGGTAGCGAATGCCCACGCCGCCGCCGATGTCCAGGTGGTGCAGGGTGATGCCGTCCTCGGCCAGTTGGTCCACCAGCAGCAATAAGCGGTCCAGGGCGTCCAGCAGCGGGCTGAGGTCGGTCAGCTGCGAGCCGATGTGGCAGTCGATGCCCACCACGTCCAGATGCGGCAGCGCGGCGGCGCGGCGGTACACCTCGCGGGCGCTGGCGTAGGCAATGCCAAACTTGTTGTCTTTCAGGCCGGTGGAAATATACGGGTGGGTTTTGGCGTCCACATCCGGGTTGACGCGCAGGCTGACCGGCGCGCGCCGGCCCAAGCTGCCAGCCACCTGGTTGAGCCGCTCCAGCTCGTTGACCGATTCCACATTGAAGCACAGCACGCCGGCTTCCAGCGCCAGGCGCATTTCGGCCGCGGTTTTGCCTACCCCGGAAAACACCACGCGCGCGGCGTCGCCGCCGGCGGCCAGCACGCGCTGCAGTTCGCCACCGGACACAATGTCAAAGCCGGCACCCAGGCGGGCAAAGTGGCGGATGATCGACAGGTTGGAGTTGGCTTTCAGCGCAAAGCACACCAGATGGTCCTGGCCGGCAAAGGCAGTGGCGTAGTGGGCAAAGCTTTCGGTCAGCGCATCGGCAGAATAAACAAAGCTGGGCGTGCCAAAGGTGTCGGCAATCTGGGTCAGCGCAACGGTGTCCACGCACAGGGTGCGGTCTTGGTAGTCAAAATGCGAAATCACGGGGCATCCAGGGCATCAGGGTTGGAGGGGCTTGGCCGCCGGGGCGGGCGTGGGTGCAATCAGCGGGCCTTTATAGCCGCAAGCGCCCAGCGCAAGACATAGCGCAGTGGCAAGGCAGAGCATTCGCATGGCGGTCTCCGGGCAGTAGCGCCTTCTGTGGCACAATCACGAAAACCTCAATCATACCGGTATTCCCGGCCCATATCATGCCGCGCCGCCGCATTGCCAGCCCGGCGTGGCGGCCAAACCGACCAAGAGACCCATCCCCATGACCGAAAGCGAATTTCTCAATGTGTCCGATGCCCTGTTTGAGCGCATCCAGTCGGCGCTGGACGCCGCTGGTGCCGAGGTGGAAAGCCTGCTGCAGGGCAATGTGCTGGAGCTGGAGTTTGACGACGGCAGCAAGGTGATCGTCAACCGCCATGTGCCCAACAGCGAAATGTGGCTGGCCGGCAAGTCCGGCGGGTTTCACTTTCGCCAGGATGCCAGCGGCAACTGGCTGGACACCCGCGATGGCGGAGAGTTCTTTGCCCGGCTGGCGACCATGATCAGCCAGCAGTCCGGCCAGGCGTTCTGTTTTTAAGCGTGCTGGGCCTATCTGCCGCCGACTGGGCGCTGGCCGGACTGGCGCTGTCGGCATTTACCTCGGCCACCATCCTGCCGGGCAATTCCGAGCTGGCGCTGGCGGCGCTGCTGCATTATCAGCCCCAGCTGCTGTGGCAGGCGGTGATGGTGGCCAGCGTGGCCAACACCGCTGGCGGGCTGACCAGCCTGTGGCTGGGCCGGCGCGCGCCGGCAGTCACCACGCCGGGCCGGGCGCTGCGCTGGCTGCAACATTATGGTGCGCCCATGCTGCTGCTGTCGTGGGTGCCCTTGCTGGGCGATGCGCTGTGCGTGGCAGCCGGCTGGCTGCGTCTGGCCTGGTGGCCGTGCGTGCTGTGGCTGACGCTGGGCAAGACACTGCGTTATCTGCTGCTGGCCGGCGCGCTGGAAGGCTTATAATCCCACCACGCCCGCTGTAGGCCACGCTGTCAGCGGGCGTGCGGCGGGCATGCTCCGCCCTCATCGCCAACGCCTGGCCGTTGGCTTTATCCTGACCCACCCGCTGAAAAATTCATGTCCCGACATATCCCGCGTAAACGCTTTGGCCAAAACTTTCTGCAAGACCCACGCACCATCGAAGACATTGTCGATGCGGTCAATCCGGCGCGTGACGACCTGGTAGTGGAAATCGGCCCCGGCCTGGGGGCCATTACCCGGCCCTTGCTGGCGCGGCTGAACCATCTGCATGTGGTGGAAATCGACCGCGACATCATTGCCCGCCTGCGTCGTACCTTTACTGCCACGCAGCTGACCATCCACGAAGGCGACGCACTGGCATTTGACTTTGCCGCGCTGGGCACGCCGCTGAAAATCGTTGGCAACCTGCCGTACAACATTTCCACCCCGTTGTTGTTTCACCTGGCCAGCTTTGGCACGCAAGTCACCGACATGCACTTCATGCTGCAAAAAGAAGTGGTCGACCGCATGGTGGCCGAACCGGGCACGGCGGACTATGGCCGGCTGTCGGTGATGCTGCAGTACCGCTTTTACATGGAGCGGATGCTTGATGTGCCGCCCGAAGCATTCGACCCGCCGCCCAAGGTGGATTCTGCCGTGGTGCGCATGATTCCGCACCCCACCCTGCCGCATCAGGCCCAGGATGAACAGCAGCTGGCACATATTGTGCAGGTAGCGTTCGCCCAGCGGCGCAAGACCCTGCGCAACAACCTCAAGGGCGTGCTCGACGACGAGGGCTTTGCCACCCTGGGCATTGACCCCGGCATTCGCCCGGAAAACCTGCCGGTGGGCGGCTTTGTCGCCATCTGTAATTATCTGACGGCGCAGCCTGGTGGTGCCGTGTAAACGTGCTGCAGCGCAGCTTGCCAAGCAGGGGCTTTGCCCGCAGAATCTGCGCGGTTTTGCCGGGGGGTGATCCTCCCTGGGCAACAGTTCGGGGTTGACGTGGCGCAAAGGCAGCGCCGGGCCCGGTGGCTAATCGGTGGGGTGCGCGCACCCCGTGCGCTGGCCGGGCGTTTTGCAAGGAAATGCAATGATTCGTTTCGTGAATGTGCACAAGTGGTTCCACAAGCTCCATGTGCTCAATGAGGTCAACCTTGAAGTCAAGGCGGGCGAAGTGGTGGTGGTATGCGGGCCGTCCGGCTCGGGCAAGTCCACGCTGATTCGCACGGTTAACCAGCTGGAAGCGATTTCCTCCGGGGAAATCTGGGTGAACGGCCACAATGTGGTCGACCCCAAAACCAACCTCAATGCACTGCGCACCGAAGTGGGTTTTGTGTTCCAGCACTTCAATCTCTACCCGCACCTGTCGGTGCTGGACAACATCACTCTGTCGCCGATTCAGGTGAAAAAGGTCAACCCCGCCGCCGCCCGCACCCTGGGCGAGCAGTTGCTGGAGCGGGTGGGCCTGGCGCACAAGCGCGACGCCTTTCCGGCCCAGCTGTCTGGCGGCCAGCAGCAGCGCGTGGCCATTGCCCGTGGCCTGGCCATGCAGCCCAAGGTGATGCTGTTTGACGAGCCCACCAGCGCGCTCGACCCGGAAATGATTGGCGAAGTGCTCAAGGTGATGAAGGACCTGGCCGAATCCGGCATGACCATGATGGTGGTCACCCACGAAATGGGCTTTGCCCGCGAAGTGGCCGACCGCGTGGTGTTTGTGGACCACGGCCAGATTATCGAAGAAGCGCCGCCTGCCGAGTTCTTTACCCGACCCCAGCACGACCGCGCCAAGCAGTTTCTCAAGCAGGTGCTGTCGCCCATGCACCAAAGCGAGTAAACCCCGCCCTGCCCCGATTTTTTGTGCTGCCCAGCGGGCAGCATCCGTGCTTTGCCCAAGGAGAACTTATGCGCACCCCGATCCGCTTTACCGCTCTGGCGATTGCCACTGCCCTGTGTGCCACCCCAGCCCTGGCCGACGACCTGCCAACCCTGCAAAAGATCAAGAGCAGCGGCACCATCGTCGTCGGCCACCGCGAATCGTCGATCCCGTTCTCCTACCTGGATGGCAACCAGAAGCCGGTGGGCTACTCGATGGACCTGTGCAATAAAGTGGTCGAAGCGGTCAAAAAAGAACTGAAAATGCCGGCGCTGGTGACCAAGCTCACCCCGGTCACCTCGCAAACCCGCATTCCGCTGATGACCAACGGCACCATCGACCTGGAATGTGGCTCGACCACCAATTCGCTGGAACGGCAAAAGCAGGTGGCGTTTGGCGTCACCACCTTTGTGTCGCCGGTGCGCATGGTGGTCAAGGCCGATTCTGGCATCAAGTCGCTGAGCGACCTCAACGGCAAGGCCGTGGCCACCACCACCGGCACCACCTCGGACCGCTACATCAAGCAAAACGAGAAGGGCCAGAGCATTGACGTGAAAAACGTCTACGGCAAGGACCACGCCGAATCCTTCCTGATGGTGGAAACCGGTCGCGCGTCGGCGTTTGTGATGGACGAAGTGCTGCTGGCCGGCTTTATTGCCAGCGCCAGGAACCCGAAAGACTTTGCCCTGGCCGGCCCGGCGCTGTCCACCGAGCCGTACGGCATCATGCTGCGCAAGGACGACCCGCAGTTCAAGGCACTGGTGGACAAAACCCTGACCGACCTGATGAAGTCGGGCGAAATCAACAAGATTTACGCCAAGTGGTTCACCAGCCCGATTCCGCCGAAAAACGTTAACCTGAACCTGCCGATGAATGCCCAGCTGCAGGAAGCGATCAAGAACCCGAACGACAAGGGCATCTGACCCTACCTGGCGGTGTGCGCACCCCCCGCGCCACACCGCCCGGTGACCCCGGCAACCCTTCCCCCGTTGGCCCGCCTGTCGCATTCGCCCCAGCCCCGACGGGGGCTTGCTTCACCTTGAGCAAACAAACCATTGAAGCAGCAGCGGTTTCCCCGCCGGACCAACATGGCGCGGGTTTTGCTGGACGATAGGCATGCACCCCTGCCACCCCCACGCCCCCGATCTGGCCACCCTGGCCCAGTCTGACCAGCCCGCCGGCTGGCTGACCGGCTTTGTCGCCCGCGATTACCCCAAGGGCTATTTACTGGCCAGCCCCGGTGAACGCCGCGATCAGGTGTTTGTGGTCAAATCTGGCCGCCTGCGGGTGTATCTGGCCGGGGAAAACCGCGACCTCAGCCTGAGTTTTCTGGAAGCCGGCGATGTGTACACCACCCACACCCCCACTTACGTGGAAACCGTGACGCCCAGCGTGCTGTGGTGCATCGACACCGCCGACTTTGCCCGCCAGCTGGCGGTAGACCCTTCATTCACCCCAGTGATGATGCGCGTGCTGGGCCGGCTGCTGCGCAATGCGGTGACGCTGATTGACGATCTGGCGTTTCGCGAGGTGCCGGCCCGGCTGGCGCGGTTTTTACTCGGTTTGGTCGATCGACGCGGCCAGCCGCATCCGCAAGGCTGGCTGATTCCGCTGGAGCTGGGCACCGAAGACATTGCCAGCCTGCTGGGCAGCACCCGGCAAACCGTGTCGCTGCTGCTGAATCAGTGGGTGCGCGATGGCATTCTGGCGCGGCCAGGCCGCCGGCAATTGCTGGTGCTGTCGCGTCAGGCGCTGGCCGATTTGTCAGCCAGCTGACGGACGCCGGCACTGGGGCCAGGGTAAAGTGGGGCCAACCCACTGAACCAGGAGAAGCACCATGTCCCAGTCGTCCAGTTGCGCCTGCCGCCAACCCGCCGCCCCCGACCGTTACGTCAGCTTCAAGGATATTGATTGCGACGGCAATGCCCGCCGGATCATGGACTGCATCGCCCGCCACATTGCCATCCCAGAACGCAACAACGCCTTTTGGGAATACTTCATGAAAAAACGTGAGGGCGGCACCGGGCCAAAACCGGATGACCTATTCCTGATTCACTGCAATATCAACCAGGTGCGCGAACTGTTTGAAACCTGGGATGACCAGCAGGCGCTGGAATGGCTGATGCAGCTGGAAGAAGAGTGCTGCTGACCCGAACCGGGTGAGAGGGGGCAGGCAAGCCCGCGCTGAACGCGGGCCGGGGCCCGTTTGAGCCCCTCGCCCAGGCTTACGCCTTCAGCAACTTCTCGATCTGCGCATGCAGTTCGTTAAAATCCGGCTCACCCAGATAGCGCTTGACCACCTTACCGTTCTTGTCGATCAGGATGGAGGTTGGCGTCAGGCGGATTTCACCAAACGCCTTGGCCATGCTGCCCTGATTGTCCAGGGTGACGAAAAACGGCAGCTTGTGCGCGCTGGCGTATTCGCGGACAAACTCCGGCGGATCGTAGCTCATGGCCACGGCCACGGTCTGGTAGCCCTGGCTGGCGTATTTCTGGTGAGTATCCACCAGTTGCGGCATTTCCTTGATGCAGCCCGAGCAGCTGGTGGCCCAGAAATTCACCAGCACCACCTTGCCGCGCAGCTGTTCCATCGAGCTGGCTTCGCCCGCCAGCGAGCTGAACGCCAGCTGCGGAGCCTGGTCGCTGCCGCCCCCGCGCAACCATGCGCCCGCGCCCAGAACCCCCGCCAGCACGGCGACGATCATGACCCATTTTTTCATGCTGTTAACCCCTGAAAATAATGCCGGCCCGGCACACCGGCCAGTCCGGTTGACCCGCCTGATGGCCGGGCGTTCCCTGTCGGACGGATTTTACCTGCTTGGCGCAGAAACCGGCCCCCACCTTAGGCGGGGGTGCCCGGTTCGATCATGGATTCCAGCATGCTTCTGGCTTCACCTTCGATCACGATGGCTTTGTTCTGTTTTTCATCAAACAGCACAAAGGTGATGTCGGCTTCGGACACCACCGTGCTCATGTCGTCCAGGGTGATGCGCTGGTGGATGATGGCGCTGCGGTTGGACAGCGAGCTGACCCCGGTATGCACAATCAGCTGCTCGTTCATGAAGGCCGGGCGACGGTAGTTGATGTTGATGTTGACCACCACAAACGCCAGGCCAGACTGCACAAACCAGTCCAGGCCATGGGTGGCTTCAAAATAGGCCCAGCGGGCTTCTTCCAGAAACTCCAGGTAGCGGGCGTTGTTAACGTGGCCATACAGGTCGAGGTGATAGCCACGGACTTTGATCGGGGTGTGATGCATGACAGCGCTCCGGTTAAGCGCGGCGAACAAAATCCGGCGCAGCGTAGCGGTCCTGGCCAGGCACGCGGCCACAGACAGTACGGGCAGCCAGGAAGGTTTTGTTAGCCGATCCAAGGAAAAAATGGCGTAAAAACAGGCAGAGTAACAACGTCACCTGCCTGCAGGATGCCTGGCCTTCTCAGTTTAAAACAAATGTATGCTTCAAGTATGCTGATCCGGCCACAAAAACCGTTTCAGGCATCCTTGCCGTCATCGTCGCCGTCCAGATCCAGCTCGGCAAAGGCTTCGCGCTCCAGCGGCTCGCTCACCAGGTCGGTCAGCACCGAGTGGACTTCCACGTCAAACCATTGCTGAAACAGGTTGGGCGTGCGTTTTTCCGGCCACAGGGTATCGTCTTCGCACCAGTCGGCCAGTTCGGCGTCAAAAATGCTGCGCCAGTGGCTGCGGATAAACTCGCGGGCGTCTTCAAAATCTTCTGCTGGCGGAATCAGCAGGGCATTGCAGTCCTGACGCAGCGCGTGCAGGGTCAGGGTTTCATCTTGTTCAAACGGCAGGCTGTTGAGCCAGTCAAAAAATGGCTGTTTCGGTTTTACAATGGCTACGCTGCGATTCACTTCATACATGGCAGATCTCCGAGGCAGGGGTATTCCAATGGGCATGAAAGCCGACAAGGCCGCCCGAAAGGGGCGGCCAGGCGGAATTCGCACGGCGAACGTCTCTGGTGTAACACCCTACAGCACGCGGTACAAGTCCTGTCGGGGTGCGGTGCCAGAGCCTAGCGGCGCTTATTCTGCGGCGAGCTGGTTCTCACGGGTAAAAGTCCAGGTGCGCACAATGCGCAAATAATCAAAATCGCGTTTCAGCGCTTCCGGAAAGGCCGCGTATGGGGCGGCCAGTTTGACAATGCGCCGGGCGGCTTCGTCGAGTTCGGCATGGCCGGAGCTGCGGTCCACCCGCACGGTTTTCAGGCTGCCGTCGGCGTTGATTTCCACGCTGAGAATCAGGCTGCCGTACACGCCATTGCGTCGGGCTTCTTCCGGGTAGTTCAGATTGCCCACCCGCTCGATTTTCAGCCGCCAGTCTTCCACATAGCGGGCAAAGCGGTATTCGCGGGTGCGCCCGCCAAAGTCGGCGCGGCGCGGGCGTGACTGCAGGGCGCTGCTTTTTTCAGCAATTTCGCCTTCCAGCCGGGCAATTTCCCGCGCCTGCGCCAGCAGGTCGGTTGGATTCAACCCTTGCCCGCTATGCTGTGGCGATTGCCGGGCAATGGCCTGCTGCGGGCTGGGCCGGCTTTTGGCGGTGGAAATCACTTCGCTTTCGCTGGGCGGCGTGGCCGCCACCGAGGGGCGCGGGCTTTGCGCCACCTTGGGCAACGGCGCATCCTGGCGCTGGCCCGTCGCCGGCAGCGGCGTGCGGCTGCGCAAGCCGGGGTCGATGGTGTTGCCCGCGCCGTTCAGATTGGCCTGCGCCAGCGCATCGGCCTTTTTCGGCGCTTCGCTGTGCCGGCTGTTGACCAGCACCACGTCCAGGGTGCGGTCGGCAAACCAGCTGCGCGGATCGGGCGGCACAAAGCGCACGCCCCACACCAGAATCAGGTGCAGCAACAGGGAAACACCCAACGCCAGCGCCAGCGTGCGAGGGAGCAGAAAAGAAGGAGCAGCAAGCCGGGCGGTCATGACGGGTAGGGAGGCCGAGTCAGTCATGCGGGCAAGTGTAACACGGCAGGACGATGGCTCACGGTGCGGGCGAAGGGCAGGTTGTTGCATGCAGCGTGGTGACCTGACGCTTTGTCCGTCCACCACGCCGGCGATACAGCGCCTGGAGAAAATCCCAGCGCAGAAAGTCTCTTCCCCGAGGTGCCTCCGCGCCGCTCGGGAAGGACGATTTTTCAGATTGTCCTTACGCCAGCAGGCTGCGCAACATCCACGCGGTTTTCTCATGAATCTGCAAGCGCTGGGTCACCAGGTCCGCCGTAGATTCGTCCGCTGCCGCATCCGCCGGGGCCAGCAGCGCACGCGCGGTGCGGCACACCGCTTCGTGGCCTTCCACCAGCAGGGTGATCATGTCGGTCGCCGCCGGCACGCCAACCACTTCCTTGATGCTGGCCAGCTTGGCAAATTCGCTGTAGGTGCCCGGAGCCGGATAGCCCAGAGTGCGGATGCGCTCGGCCACCATGTCCACCGCCATCCACAGCTCGTTGTACTGTTCTTCAAACATCAGGTGCAGGGTGCGAAACTGCGGGCCGGTGACGTTCCAGTGGAAGTAATGGGTGCGCAGATACAGGGTGTAGGTGTCCGCCAGCAGGTGACACAGCCCCTGGGCAATGGCGGCGCGTTCAGGTTCGGCAATGCCAATATTGACGGCTTGCATAGACGGGACAGTTTTGGCTTTGGCCATGAGCAGCTCCTGGATTGGGTTAGAATTCAACGCATGAACGAGACAGACTGGTTGACACTCTCCGGCACAACGGCGCGCCTGACCCTGCACATTCAGCCAGGGGCAAAAAAAACGGCAGTGGCCGGACCACATGGTGATGCACTGAAAATCCGTCTGGCCGCGCCGCCGGTGGACGGCAAGGCCAATGCGGCGCTGCTGGCATTTCTGGCCGATTGCCTGAAGCTGCCCAACCGCGCGGTCACCCTGCGCAGCGGTGATACCAGCCGGCGCAAGGTGGTGGAGGTACAGGTTGGCGGGCTCAGCGCCGAGGCCATTCGCGCGGCGCTGGCAGCAGGCTGACCCCGGCAAGCCAGCGTAGACAGCATGACATGACTATTGGGCTGGCGGCCAGATTTACCAAGGGGGCGGCACGGATTTATCACGATTGTGCCAGGACACCCGCTTGCCCTCTGCTTGCCCTGTCCGCGCGCTAGCCCAGCGCCGTGACCACCTGCTGCACAACCGGCCCCCACTCCCCTTGCCGGGCCTGACGGAAAATCCGCAGGCTGGGGTAGCTGTCGCACTGCTCGCCGCTTAGCCCCCAGCGCCAGTCGGGCACCTGCTGCACCAGAATCCAGCTGGGCACTCCCAGCGCGCCGGCCAGGTGGGCCGGGCCGGTATCCGTGGTAATCAGCAGGTCCAGCTGGCTGAGGATGGCGGCGGTGTCGGCAAAGTCGCGCAACTCACTCCCCCAGGCCTGCCAATGCAAACCCGCTGGCGGCGGGCGCTGGCCTTCGCTACCCATTTGCAGGCTGATCCACTGAACATGGCCCACTGCTGCCAGCGCTGCCAGCTCGGCATGCGGCAGCGAGCGGGTGGGGTTATTGCCGTTCAGCGGATTGCCACTCCAGATCAAGCCAATTTTGCGCCCCGGCGGCAAGGCGGCCATGCGCTCGGCCCACGCCGGTAGCCGGCTGGGGTCGGGGCGCAGATAGGGGGTGAGATACCCCAGGGTGTCATCACTGGCATCCGCCAGATGCGGCAGGCTCATCAGGGGGGCCCAGTAATCCACGGCATGGGCTTCGGCCATGACCTGTTCCGGCAGCAGCAAACGATGCACGCCAGGCACGCCCTGCGCCATCACGGGCCACAGCGCCGGCACCACGGTCAGCCACACCTGCGCGCCCCGCATGGCCAGCAGTTGCGCGTAGCGGCAAAACTGCAGGGTGTCGCCGTGGCCCTGCTCGGGAATCAACAGCACGGTTTTGCCGCGCAGCGGCTCACCCTGCCAGCGCGGTGCGGCCAGATTGGGCAACGGGGCCATTTGCTCGCAGCTAAAACGCCATTCGTATTCCCGCCAGCCAGATTCAAACTGGCCGCACAGCAAATCCAGATGGGCCAGATTGACATGCAGCTGGCCATTGTCCGGCTTGAGCTGGATGGCCCGTTGCAGCGCCAGGCGGGCGTCGTCCAGCCGGGCGAGCTTTTCCAGCGCACAGCCCAGGCAGGACCAGCCGTCGGCCAGCTGGGGATAACGGCGGGTGATGTCCTCGGCCAGCCGGGCGGCTTCGGCGTGCTCGCCCAGCGTGTTCAGCGCATCGCTGAGCATCAGCTGGAGGTTGACCGACTGCGGGCATTGCTGATGCGCCTGGCGCAGGCAGGCGGCCTGTTCGACAAACTGGCCCTGGATTTCACAGATTTGCCCGAGCAGCATCCAGGCGGATTCGTGGTTGGGGGCAATTTCCAGCGCCTGGGTCAGCACCTGGGTCGCCTGGGCGTACTCGCCCAGCTGGCTGAGCACGATGCCCAGATTGGTGCGGATTTGGGCGTGGGTGGCGTCCAGCCGGGCCGCCTGCACCATCAGCTGGGCCGCGTGTTCCAGCTGGCCGTGGCGGCTGGCCACCATGCCCAGCAGGTTCCAGGCCATGGCCGATTCGGGCCACAAGGCAAGCACGTCGCGGGAACATTGCTCACATTGATCAAGCTGGCCAGAAGCCCAGGCAGCTTCGGCCTGGTTCAGCAACGCGGCAATCTGCGCGGTGGGCGGCGGGGTAGCGGGCATGCAGCCATCCGTAACGGGACGAAGAAGCCTGTCACGTTAGCGGGAAGCCTGGCGGCTGACAACTGCGGGAGAGAATAAAGCCTGGAAGCTGCGCCGCCCCGGCAGGGCGACACAGCCAAAACCGTTTAGCAGCGCTTAGCCCAGCACCGCCAGCGCAGCGCCGTAGTTGGGTTCTTCGGTAATTTCTGCCACGCGCTCGGCGTACAGCACCTGATTGTTTTCATCCAGCACCAGCACCGCACGGGCGGCCAGACCGGCCAACGGGCCGCTGCTCAGCGCCACGCCATAATCGGCCAGAAATGCCGCGCCGCGCAGGGTGGACAGGGTTTTCACCTGTTCCAGACCTTCTGCGCCGCAAAAGCGTTTTTGCGCAAACGGCAGGTCGGCAGAAATGCACAGCACCACGGTATTGGCCAGCTGGCCAGCAGCGACGTTGAACTTGCGCACCGAGTTGGCGCATACCGGGGTGTCCACGCTCGGGAAAATATTCAGCACCTTGCGCTGGCCGGCAAACGCCGCCAGCGGCACGTCGGCCAGATCGGCACCTACCAGGGTAAAGTCGGGTGCGGCGCTGCCCACGGCGGGAAAGTGGCCTTGTACGTCGACCGGGTTGCCTTTTAAAGTCACACTCATCTGCTTGCTCCAGGAAGGTTGGCCACGCCGTCAAGCACGGCGATATGCCATGTAGTGTGCGATATTGCCGGGAAATTGCAACCTTGCTGGCAGTGGGGGTTTGCCCACTGACAGCAGAGGGCCGCCTCTGCGCCCGGCCATGCTCAGCAGGGTTATTGATCGCCCGGCAGGCGTTTTTTCGGATCGTCCACCCGGCTGAACTCGCCTTCGATCACCGAATCATTGGCCGCGCGCGGCGGCTCACCGCCCATGCCCGCGCCCAGATCCGGGCCGCGCAATGGCAGCAGCAGCACCAGGGCTATCAGGTCGCTGAAGACCCCCGGGAAAATCAGCAGCACGCCAGCCAGCATAAAGCGCAGCGGCCACAGCATCTGGTACAGCGACATCTGCCCGCCGGCATTCAGCGCCCCCCAGGCGGTGAGCAGCATGCCCAGGCGCTGGTTGCGCAAAATCCACAGGCCGGCCAGCGCGCTGACAATCAGCCACAGCAGCACGGCCAGGCCGCCAATGCGACCGGCCAGCACAATCAGCCCAACCAGCTCAATCAAGGGAAATGCCAGTAAAATCCATCCCAACCTGCGCATGAAAGCCTCTTTCTGATGACTCAAGATATTATGCTGCCGTTATGCAATGCACCGGACGCCGACTGCGCCCGCCGCTTGGCTCATGCGCTGGTTTCCCAGCGGCTGGCCGCCTGTGTGAACCTGTTGCCGGAGGTCGAGTCTGTTTACCACTGGCAAGGCCAGCTGGAATCGGCCCGGGAAATCCCCCTGCTGTGCAAAACCACCCGGGCGGCACTGCCCGCGCTGATTGACACACTGACGGCCCTGCACCCCTACGAGGTGCCGGAAATGCTGGCCTGGCCAATCAGCGACGGCCTGCCGGCTTACCTCAATTGGGTGGCGGATGAAGTCATTTCAAGCCCCCGTGAACGGAAAACTGCATGATGAATGTCCTTTGCACCGCCTGGTGCCGTGGCTGGCGCGGCCTGCTGATCTGGCTGGCGCTGTGCTGGCTGGCGTGGCCAGCCCAGGCGCTGGACCCGAACGACCTGCTGCCCCCGGAGAAGGCTTTCCGGGTGGAGGCACAACTGGACGGACACACGGTGCGGCTGCAGCTGCGCATTGCCGACGGCTACTATCTGTACCGCAGCAAGCTGGCGCTGTCCAGTGCTCCCACCGGGCTGCTGCCTGCCCCAGCCTGGCCCAGTGGCCAGCGCAAGCATGACCCGTTTTTTGGCGAAACCGAAATCTATCGCGGCATGGTCAGCGTCACCCTGCCCCGAGACAGCGTCTGGCCAGAGCAGGCCACCCTGCTGCTGAAGCTGCAAGGCTGTGCTGACGCCGGGATTTGCTACCCGCCGGAACAGCGCCAGTTGACGCCTGGCGCGCGGCCAGTCAACTGGTGGCAGCAAGGCAGTGCGCCTGCCAGCCCGGCGGAAGGCGGTGCCCTGAATCAGCTCAGCCTGCCAGCATTGCTGGCTTCTTTTTTTGTGGCCGGGCTGGGCATGGCGCTCACCGCCTGCCTGTACCCGATGCTGCCGATTGTCTCGGCGATTGTGGCCGGGCAGGGCAGCCAGCTGACCCGCGCCAAGGGCTTCTGGCTGTCGCTGGCCTATGTGCAGGGGCTGGCGGCCAGTTATGTGCTGGTGGGGGTGGCCGCCGGGCTGACCGGCAGCCTGCTGACCGTGTGGCTGCAACAACCGGCAGTGATCTTGTCCGCCGCTGCGCTGATGGTGGTGTTTGCCTTGGGGATGTTTGACCTGATTCCGATCCAGCTGCCCAGTGGACTGCAATCGCGGCTGACTCAGGCGTCTGGCCGGCTGAGCGGGGGGCGGGTGCTGTCGGTGTTTGCCATGGGCGCATTGTCGGCGTTGATTGTCGGGCCGTGCGTGGCACCGCCGCTGGCGGTGGCGCTGGGCTATATCGGTGCCAGCGGCGACGCCTGGCTGGGCGGGGTAGCGCTGTACGCGCTGGCGATGGGGCTGGGGGCACCGCTGCTGCTGGTGGGCACGCTGGGTGGCCAGGTGCTGCCACGCGCCGGGGTATGGATGAACCGGGTCAAGGCTGGCTTTGGCGTGGTGATGCTGGCGCTGGCGGTGTATCTGGCCGCGCCATTCTTGCCGGGCTGGCTGCCGTTGCTGCTGTGGGCCGCCATTGCCCTGGGCAGCGCGCTGGCGCTGTGGCGGCTGCGGCGCTGGTCGGCGCGGCTGCTGGCCAGCGCAGCCAGCACACTGGCGGTGCTCTGGCTGATTGGTGCAGCCACTGGCGCGTACCAGCCGCTGCACCCGCTAGCGGCGCTGGGTGGCCAGCCGGCGCATCGGGCGTTTCCGCCGTTTACCCGCATTGCCGACAGCACTGAGCTGGACACACGCCTGAGCCAATCCCGCCAGCCGGTGTTGCTGGATTTTTACGCTGACTGGTGCGTGGCGTGCAAGGAAATGGAAGCCGACACCTTCCCCGATCCGGCGGTCAGCGCCCAGTTGCAGCGCTTTGTCCGCCTGCAGGCCGACGTGACGGCCAACCGCGCCGAACACCAGGCGCTGCTCAAGCGCTTTGGCCTGTATGGCCCACCCGGCATTATCATCCTGGCCCCGGATGGCCGCGAATTGCAGCGCGTGGTAGGCTTTGTCCCGCCGGCAGAATTTGCCCGCCTGCTGGCCGATGTGCGCCTGCCCTGAGGCCCGCGCCAGCGCGTTGGCGTGAACCCCTTGTCGGGTGCTCCCGCCAACGCGCCCACCGGCCTCGCCATCGGCCAACCTTGCCATCTCTGCCTGCCGCCCCCCGAGCGGGCATCTGCTGGATACGTTCATCCTATGTTTAGCGGTATTGTATTGGCCATCAGCGCCTGCCTGGTCTGGGGGCTGGGCTTTGCGGCCCCATTGTGGGTGCCCGAGTTTTCCCCGGCGCAACTGAGCGCCGGGCGGTTTATTGCCTTTGGCGCATTTTCGGCGCTGCTGTGCCTGCGCTGGCGACCGCCGCCGCTGGCCCACGCGCTGTGGCGGCAAGCGGCACTGGGCAGTGTGGTGGGCAATCTGCTGTACTACCTGTGCCTGGCCAGCGCCATCCGCCTGATTGGCGTACCACTGCCCACGCTGATTGTTGGCATGCTGCCCGTTACGCTGGCGCTGGCGGCCAATCTGCACGGAGCGGAACAGCGCTGGGCCAAACTGTTGCCGTCACTGGCCTTGATTGGTGCCGGCCTGCTGGCGGTCAATCTGGATGCACTGCATCAGTTGCCCGACAACGGCCTGTGGGATTATCTGGCCGGCAGCCTGCTGGCACTGGGCGCACTGGCCTGCTGGACCTGGTTTGGCCTGATGAACGCCCGCCTGCTGCGCGCCGGCACGCTGAATGCCAGCGTGTGGAGCGCCATGCTGGGGGTGGCTGTTCTGCCCTGCGCGCTGCTGCTGGGGCTATGGGCATTTGCCAACACGCCCAGCCAGCCGGTAGATGCCTGGCTGCGGCTGATTGCCGTGTCGGCCATCACCGGGGTGGTGGGTGGCTGGCTGGCGTCGTGGCTGTGGAATCAGGCCAGCGTGCGCCTGCCGGTCACCCTGGTGGGTCAGCTGATTGTGGTGGAAACCCTGGCCGGCATTGGTTATGGCCAGTTATACACCGCCAGTTGGCCAGCCTGGCCGCTGCTGCTGGGAGCGGCATTGATGGTGGCCGGGGTGGTATGGGCGCTGTCAGCGGCAAAAAACGCTTGACACGGCTTTTCAGTGGGCGTAAATTACGGCCTCTCTTGTGGGTCGTTAGCTCAGCGGTAGAGCAGCGGACTTTTAATCCGTTGGTCGAAGGTTCAAATCCCTCACGACCCACCAGAGCAAAACTTCATGGTATAATGGAGTTCAGGTTGGGTTGTTAGCTCAGTTGGTAGAGCAGCGGACTCTTAATCCGTAGGTCGAAAGTTCGAGCCTTTCACAGCCCACCACCCGATTTTTTAAAAAGGCCAGCCTTGGTTGGCCTTTTTGTTTCCCCGCCTTCACGGGTCAAACGCAAGTTTGACCCCGAATGGGCCCATGTAGCTCAGGGGTAGAGCACTCCCTTGGTAAGGGAGAGGTCGGCAGTTCAATTCTGCCCATGGGCACCAAGCTTTCTGGTTCGCCAGACACAAAAAACCCGTCATGCTTCTGCTGACGGGTTTTTTGTTGTCCACAGCCGCACCTTGCGGAGCGTTGCCCGGTCAGGACAACGCTCGCTCACGCAGCGCAAGGCTTATTCTACCCAACCCACCTTGCTCATCTCCACCGGCCCGGCACCAATCATGTCCTGGTAACACACATACAGCGACAATAGCACCCACGGCACCCACAACAGCAAGCCCACGCCAAACGCCATGATCGACAACACCGCGCAGCTGCCCATCACCACGCCGTAGAGCAAAAACGCCGGCCAGTTGCGTGCGGCAAACAGCAGGCTCAGACGCATGGCCTCAATGCCACTTTGCTGCTCAAAATACACCAGCGCCGGGGCCAGCCAGTAGGCCATCATCAATGGCAGCGCCAGCACCAGCACCACCAGGCCCAGCTCCATCAGGCTGGCTTGCGCCTCCGGGGTCAGTTGGGCCAGCGCCTCGCCGCTGGGTGCCACGCCCAGCAATACTGCCATCAGCGCCACGCCGATGCCCAGTGCGCAAAACACCACCAGATACCAGATGCCAATGCCCAGCAGCGCCGCCGTGCCCTGGCGAAAGCCGGTAAACAGGTCGGCCAGCTCAGGCTCCTGGCCATGCGCCAACTTACCTGCCACCACCAGAAACCCGACCGACAAAATCGGGCTGAGCAAGGACACCATCAGCCCGCCCAGCAGCGGAATCAGGTTCAGGCCCAGCATCAGGATAAAGTACACCACACCAAACAGCACCATGGTCAGTGGCTGTTCTCGAAACAGATAAAACGCCTCCACACACCAGCGCCAGCCGCGTAAAGCAGGCACTCGGGGAAGCGGGCGGCGCGAAGATTCCGGCCAGTCGTCAGGCATGAGACACTCCAGAGTTCAGGGATTCAACATCCCGTAGTATGACTGATTCCCCGCTGCCCAGCGAAAAGCCGGGATCAACCGGAAAAACATTGGCATGAAAATAGCCGCCGGGCCGGGACACATCCACCTGTGGATAAAGCTGTCCACAGCTTGCGCACATCTTGTGGATAAGTGACACACCAGATGCACCTCCGCTGCGCTCAGTAATCGCCCCAGCACAGCTGCATGGCCGCCACCGCCGCCAGCGCCGCTGTTTCGGTGCGCAACACCCGTGGCCCCAGGGTCAGCGCCGTCCAGCCGGCGGCAATGGCGGCGTGTTCCTCGGCGTCGGTCAGCCCGCCTTCCGGGCCGGCCAGCAGCCAGGCCGAGGCGGGGGCCGGCAGCTGACGCAGCTGCACGCCAGCCTGCGGCGACAACAGCAGCCGGGTGCCCTGCTGCGCCACCTGGCTGGCCAGCCAGGCGTCCAGACTGAGAATCGGGCGGACTTCCGGCACGCTGTTGCGCCCGCACTGTTCGCAGGCAGACAGCACAATCTCCCGCCAGCGCAGCAGCCGCTTGTCGGCGCGCTCGCCGCTCAGGCGCACAATCGAACGCTGGGTGGCCACGGGCTGAAACACCTGAACCCCCAGTTCCACGCCTTTTTGCAGGGTAAAATCCATCCGGTCGCCGCTGGAAATCCCCTGCGCCAGGCCCAGTTGCAACGGCGACTCGCGCGACACCGCCAGTGCCGCGCCCAGCTGCACCGCCACCTGCCGCTTGCCCACCGACAGCACCGTGGCCGGGTATTCGTATCCGGCTGGATCGCCATTGAACAAGGTCAGTGCGTCGCCGGGGTTCAGCCGCAGCACCTGCACATGGCGCACCACGGCATCGGGCAGGGACAGCGTGGCATCGGCAAACAGCGGCTGGTCAACAAAAAAGCGGGGCATGGTGGGTCATCCGGCAAAAGAAGCCGGTATTTTGCCCGATTGCACCGGGTTTTTCTGCGCTGCTGCCGGCAAATGAACGCATCCAGACCGCCAGTGTGTTCGATGCCGCGCATCTGCCAGGGTGTTTTGCCCAAAACCCGAAGCATTTCGCTGCCAATGTGACAACTTATCCAGACGGCAAACGCTGGCTATGGCACACTTTGCATTGCAGCATTCTGCCCGGCCCAGCCCGGTGCAGCAGACTGCGCCAAGGGCTCGCAGGGGATGCGCCAGGCCGTACCACGCCAGGCATACCCGCCGCCCCGCGCCCGCACAGACGGGACACACTCATTCATATGGCGAGAGGGAAAGTGATCCATGCAGGTGGTCGATCAGGTGATCCAGACATTGCGCGACATTGCGCAAACCGAAGTCATGCCGCGCTTTTTACGGGTGGAGTCCACCCGTAAATCGGATGGCACCCTGTTCACCGAAGCCGACCTGGCCACCCAGCAGGCACTGGCGCGACGCCTGCCGGAGATTTTGCCCTACCCGGTGCTGGGTGAAGAAATGACGCCCGACGAACAACACGCGCTATGGGATGCCAACCCGGACGGGCTGTGGGTGGTCGATCCCATCGACGGCACCACCAACTTTATCCACGGCCTGCCCTACTTTGCCATTTCCGTGGCGCTGATGCGCCAGGGCCGCAGCGAGCTGGGGGTGATTTACAACCCGGTGTCCAACGAAATGTTCTACGCCTGCCGGGGCAGCGGCGCCTACATGAACGGCACCCGCCTGCCACTGAAACCCGCCCCGGCGCATATGGGCGATACCATTGCCGCCGTGGAAGTCAAATACCTGCGCAGCGGCAAGCTGGGCACCCGGCTGACCAGCCTGGCCCCGTTTGGCAGCCAGCGCAGCCTGGGCGCTTCCACCATCGACTGGTGCTATCTGGCGGCAGGCCGCTACGACCTGTATCTGCACGGCGGCCAGCGGCTGTGGGACTACGCGGCGGGCATTGTGATTCTGGAAGAAGCCGGCGGCCAAGCGTGCACACTGGATAGCGACGATTACTGGCAAGGCCCGCTGTGGCACCGCTCGGCAGTGGCGGCGCTGGACCCGAATCTGTTTGAACAGTGGCGGCGCTGGGTGAGGAATAATCAGTAAAGTTGGTTTTGAAGGCCACAGGCCGGTTTTGTCAACGCACATTCACGCAGCGGATGCTCCGGGCACTTCAAATGCTGCTGCAATGCATGCGCAGATACTGGCAGCCACGCTGGCATTGGCCAGCACCGGAAACGCCTCTGCCAGCTTGTTGGAGATCTGGCCGCCATTGCCTTTAATTGACCGGATAATCCGGTCAATATCCTGGTTTGGCCCTTCGACAATCTCCTTGATGGCATTCCTGGCGTTATCCCATGCACGCAAAAGCCTGGCTTCTTCCCGCATTTCCAGCCGGATGGTCCTATCGATCAGTTCTGCCAAGTATTCTACATGCTGGGTCAGGTCGAGATAGCGCCAAGCGGGAAGGGCGTCATCGTAGTCGGTAAACATGAAATTTGACGAGATACGGTCATCATACGTTCGGACCGGGCGCTTGAACGCATAGCATCCACTATACCGGGCCATAAATGGCCTGGAGAACCATTCCAGCACGGTATCGTACCTGGCCCGATCTTGAGGTTTGTGGGTGATGGTGGCCGAGATAGGCAGAATATAGGGTTTGGGCACAGCACCATCGCGGCGCAAGCTATCGTTAATCAAAAAGCGGTGAATTCTGCCGTTTCCATCAGCCAAAGGGTGGATGTACACAAACCCAAACGAAATAGCTGCCGCCCTGGCAATCGGTGAAGCCCCCTGGGTGTGCTCGATAAACATTGCCATGCCACGAAGCATGGCATCAAGCGCATCCCAATGGGGCGCGATGTAGTGCACCACTTCTTGAAACCCGGAAGTTTCCCCCACAAAAACAGGAGACTTCCTCAGCCCGAAATGGCTGAAGGTGGAGTTGTCGCCAATGATCTCCCGTTGCAGCTCGGTCAGCGCCTCCCGGTCGAGAGGAGACAGCAGCACCCCACAGCGTCGTTCCATCACCGCCGCAAAACGCTGGATGCGATCAACCTTATCAGCCTCCCGTTCAATCTGAAAACTGGCCCGGCTTTCCTTGACGGTCAGCCAAACCGCGCTGCGCATCAAAATATCCGTGCCGTATTCAGCCTGCAGCGCATCCAGTTGCTTGGCGCAATCGTAGCGCTCCGCCTCAATCACCGCCTGGGTACGGCGGATTGTGGGGCAAAAGTCGCGACTGCCGGGCAGGTTGTTGCGCACTCGCCAGCGCGGGTGGTTCTCAGGCCGGGTGCGCGTCAGGCTGGTGTCGGGGTTGATGGCATGCACATAATTCCCGCCAGTAACCGCCTTGACCCCACCCAGCTCCCGACCCATGAGCCATTCCCAGAGAAAACCCACGCGGCGAGCGTATTGCCCGGTGCGCTCACGGTTCATCCAGTCGGCAATATCCATTTCCGGCACCCGGGCAAAGAGGCGGGACAGAAACTCCAGATGCACACCTTCGTGCTTGATCGCAAAGGTCAGGTGTGCGGTCAGGGTGTCTTCCGGACGCATGTTTGCCGTGTAAATTTCACGGGTAATGTGATCGTTGTGGATTGTTCGTCGCGAGGGGCCGATTTCGCTGGTCACCGGCGGGGCTTGCACGGTGTCGATGCCGTAGCGCGCGGCCAGCCACTTGTAGCCGATCCAGTCCGCCATGCCCCTCCCTGTGCAAAAACGATTAAATCGATGTAATTTTGTTTACAGAATGCGCATCATCAATAAAAACCATTAAAAACGCGTGGTAAAAAGCACAACCCAGCACACTCAACAGCCAGAGATCCCCGCCCGTGCGGGGATAACCGTTTTTTCAGCGCGTCTTACCGCAATTGCGCAAACGCGTCCCGGGCAAAGGTTTTCTCGCAGTACTTGCACTTGAGCCGCACTTCGCCATCTTTCTCGCTCACCCGAAACGATGTTTCCACCGGCTCGGTGGCGGTGATGCAGTTGCTGTTCGGGCAGCTGAGCATGCCGTCCACCGTTTCCGGCACGCCCAGCGACAGCTTGGTTTCCACCTTGAAATCCTTGATCACATTCACCGTGGCGTTAGGGGCAAACAGCGCCAGCTGGTTGGCTTGTTCCTTGGTGAAGGTGATGTTTTCCACCTTGATCAGGTCTTTTTTACCCGTGCGGCGGCTGGGCAGGTTAAAGCCGATATAAATGCGCTCGCCGCTTTCCGACATGCGGAACAGCTTGAGAATGCGCCGGCCCTGACCGGCGGGGATATGGTCGATTACCGTGCCGTTTTCCAGCGCTTCCACCTTGAGCGTGTGTTCCATCATCGCGTTTTCTCCGACTTACAGGGTTTCGTTCAGCACCAGCGCCAGCAGGGCCTGGCGGGCAAATACGCCGTTTTGCGCCTGCTGGAAATAGTAGGCATACGGGGTGGCGTCCACATCGGTGGCAATTTCGTCAATGCGTGGCAGCGGGTGCAGCACCTTCAGATTGGGCTTGGCCCCTTCCAGCATGCTGGCGTCCAGCTTGTACTTGGATTTCAGGTGCTGGAATTCGGTTTCTTCAAAACGCTCTTTCTGCACCCGGGTCATGTACAGAATATCCAGCTCCGACACCACTTCCTCGATGGTTTCCACCAGCTGATACTGAATACCGTGGGCATCCAGCTGCTCGCAGATATAGTCCGGCATGGCCAACGCCTCGGGGGCGATAAAGTAGAACTTGCAGTTGAACAGCGCCAGCGCCTGCGCCAGCGAATGCACGGTGCGGCCATATTTCAGATCACCGACAAACGCCAGGGTCAGGCCGTCGAGCTTGCCCTGGGTTTCGTGGATGGTGAACAGATCCAGCAGGGTTTGCGACGGATGCTGGTTGGAGCCATCGCCGCCATTGATCACTGGCACGCTGGAGCATTCCGACGCCAGCCGCGCCGCGCCGTCTTTCGGGTGGCGCATCACAAAGGCATCCACATACGAGGAGATGATGCGCACCGAATCGGCCATGGTTTCGCCTTTTTTCGCCAGCGAGGTGTTCCCGCCATCGTCAAAGCCAATCACCGTGCCACCCAGACGCTGCACGGCGGTTTCAAACGACAGCCGGGTGCGGGTGGACGCTTCAAAAAAGCAGCTGGCCACCACTTTGTCCTTGAGCAAATCAGTGCGTGGCGTGCGCTTGAGCTGTTGGGCAGTGGCAATCACGGTTTCCAGGTCGTGCCGGGTCAGGTCGGCAATGGAAATCACATGTCGCTGGTACAGGGGATTGCTCATTTCGGGATCCTTGGATCAACGGTTGGCGCAAAACGGCGGCAGCAGTCGCCGGCAGGCTGCGGGGCGAAAAAAAGCCCCTGCTGCAAGAGGGGCGTTCCGGATCAGGCACCGCGCATGGCAGGCAGATCACGCTGGGCAACACACATGGCGCAGGCTCCGGACGGTTGATACCGGCATTATACCCTTGCCGGGGACAGTTATGCACCGCGACACCCCACGCAGCGCACAGAAAAAAAGAGCCCGCCCGGTGGTTTGCCGCACCGGCCTGCGCGCCGCTTAAAGACAATTACAAGGGCTTGGCCTGAATCGGCCTGAAGCCAGTGACCCCGGATTTCACCTCGCCCTGCAAGGCGGTCCAGCGATCCACCACCAGCGCAGCCATGCGCTGGCGAAACACCGCAATGGCAAAGCGCTCGGCATTTTGCCGGCAGGCGGCGGCAGTGATGCGCCCGGCCTGCTGCTCGAACAGCGCCACCGCCGCCTGCAACGCGGCTGGCGTCTGCTCGTCAAACAACACCCCGGTGGGGTTGCTTTGCTGTAGCCCGCGCACGGTTTCCGCCGCGCCGCCCCGGCCAAAGGCAATCACCGGCGTGCCGCACGCCTGCGCCTCAACCGGGGCAATGCCAAAGTCTTCCAGCGCAGCAAACACAAACGCCCGCGCCGTTTGCAAATGCCCACGCATCACCTCAAATGGCTGATGGCCCAGCACCTGCACATTGCTGCCCGCTTTGGCGCGCACCTTGGCCAGGTCTGGCCCGTCACCAATCACAATCAGCTGCTTGTCCGGCATGGCGCTGAACGCCTCGACAATCAACTCCACCCGCTTGTACGGCACCAGGCGCGACACGGTGACATACGCCGGCCCGCGCGGCGTCTGGCCGGGGGTAAATGCCGCCAGATCGACCGGCGGATAAATCACCTCGGCCTCACGCCGGTAAGCCTTGCGCACCCGACGGCCAATAAACGCCGAATTGGCCACAAACTGATCCACCCCATTGGCCGTGCGCACGTCCCACAGCCGCAGCTTGTGCAGCAGCCAGCGGGTAAGCGCGCCCTTCATGCCGCGATCCATCCCCGCCTCGTGCAGATACTGGTGCTGCATGTCCCAGGCGTAGCGCAGCGGCGAATGCACATAGCTGACATGCAACTGGTCCGGCCCGGTCAACACCCCCTTGGCCACCGCGTGGCTGCTGGAAATCACAATATCAAAGCCACTGACATCCAGCTGCTCGATAGCCAGCGGCATCAGCGGCAGGTAATGGCGAAAGTAGCGCCGCGCCAGCGGCAGACGCTGGATAAAGCTGGTGTGTACCGGCTTGCCCTGCAAAAACCCGCGCGACGCCTCTGGCACAAAATCCACCACGGCAAACACCTCGGCCTGCGGGAAGGTCAGCAGCAGTTGTTCCAGCACCCGCTCGGCACCGGCGTAGTCCTGCAGCCAGTCAGCAACAATGGCAATGCGCGGGGCAGAAGGCGTGGGGGGCATGGGGCATCCTTGGCAGGGTTGGCTGGGCAGCCGGGAAAGAGATTATCGCGCGTTTATGACGGTTTTGGCTGCCCGGCGGCAGGCAAGGCTTATCTGTAATTAATACAGAATTTTTTACACCGCACAAAACCCGCCAGAAAACCCCACCAAACCCGCCCATGTTGGGGAATCCCCGTCAGGCAACGCCGACAGGGCAAGTTGTCCGGCTTGTAGGGCGTCACACCGGGTGTACGGGTCAGAACATCCTTCTTTGGCTTAAGTCGGGTTTAAGTCACCCACCCGCATAATGGCCACATGCTCCCCCTGCAACCAGCCACTGCCGCCCCAATACGGCAAAGTGCCCCGACCCCCTGGCCTGGGTTGGATGCCAACCGCTTCCGCCATTGAAAGGGCCACCATGTCGATGTTTTCTCAACTGCGCAGCACCCTGATGTTGTTTGCCGCCAGCCTGTGCCTGCTGGTGGCGCTGGCCGGTGGCGTGGGCCTGTATGGCACCCGGCTGAACCATGCGCACTTTGACCAGCTGCAAACCCACCGCGCGGTGGCCGAGCAGATTACCGCCATCAACTACAAAGTGTTTGATTCACGCCTGCATATTGCCCTGGCGCTGAGTGACCGCACACCAGAGCGCCAGAGCAAGGAAGCCGAAGTGATCGGCAAGAACCTGCAAAACCTGCGCCAGAGCAGCCAGGCCCTGGCGGCGCTGCCACTGCCCGCCGAGCTGGCCCAGCCAGTGCAGCAGTTCATGGCCGTGGTCAATGCATTTTCCGACGCCTACCTGAGCCCGGCGCAAACCGCCATGCAGCGCGGCGACGTGGCCGCGCTGGAGCATCTGCTCACCAGCCAGGAAGAACGCTTCTACACCCCCATCAAGCAGGGCCGCGAAGGCATCCAGCACGCCCAGCACACCGCCGCG
This sequence comes from Aquaspirillum sp. LM1, assembly GCF_002002905.1. NCBI lineage: Bacteria > Pseudomonadati > Pseudomonadota > Betaproteobacteria > Neisseriales > Aquaspirillaceae > Aquaspirillum > Aquaspirillum sp. LM1. The sequence continues at coordinate 3,516,654 of NZ_CP019509.1, forward strand.
CTGGCACTGGCCGAATCCGCCACCGCCACCGAACGCACCGCCCAGCAGCTGGGGCTGGTGGCCATGGCCGGCGCGCTGGGGCTGGCCTTGTGGTTCAGCATCCGCACTGTGCGCCGGCTTAACCGCCAGCTGGGCGCGCTGACCCACACCATGTCCCGGCTGGAACAGCACCGCGACCTGAGCAGCCGCACCGCGCTGGATGGCCAGGACGAGCTGTCCAGCCTGGGCCAGGGCCTGGACGCCGTACAAACCAGCCTGGGCAGCGTATTACGCCAGGTTAACCAGCACGCCAGCGAAGCCCAGCAGGCCGGCAGCGTGCTGCTGGAAGAAGCCAGCCAGGCCGAGGCCATTGTACTGCGGCAAAATCAATCCATCGACGACGCCATGCAGGCGCTGCAACAGGTGGTAGCACAAACCCACACCCTGGCCACCCAGTTTGACTACACCGTGCGCCTGGCCGGCGACAGCGAGGCCGAAGGCGCACAAGGTGCGCGCATGGTCAGCGACGTGGTGGACACCATGACGGAAATTGCCAGCCGGGTGGGCGCCTCCAGCGAGGACATCCGCCAGCTGGGCGCACAATCGGCGCAGGTGGACCAGATTGTGGCCACCATTCAGGAAATCACCGCGCAAACCAATCTGCTGGCGCTGAACGCCGCCATCGAAGCTGCCCGCGCCGGCGAATCCGGACGCGGCTTTGCCGTGGTGGCCGACGAAGTGCGCCGGCTGGCCGAACGCACCCAGGTGGCCACGCTGGAAATTCAGCACACCCTGGGCAATATCCGCCACGAAACCGAACAGGCCGCCGAAAACATGGGCATCAGCCAGGCCAAGGTGGAAGAAGGCATGGCCCGCGCCGGCATCGCCGCCCAGGCCATTGTCGGCGTGCGCGAACGGCTGGGCAGCATCCACAGCAGCATTCACCAGATCAACCAGGCCATCCGCGCCCAGGAACACGCCAGCGACGCCGTGGCCGCCAGCATGCATCACGCAGTGGACGCCTCTGCCCAGGTAGCCGCCCGCGCCCAGGCCACCCGCCAAGCCGCCGACCAGGTGCGCACGCTGGGCGGGCGGCTGCATGATGAAGTGGGGCGGTTTGTGTTGTGAGCGTCAGCACACAGGCTATTCACATAGCATCGCCCACCCTATAATCCCCGGTTCAGCCAGGCGCAGCAATCACACGCGCCGGCAGACCCTGGGAGCAGACGATGGCAGAGCATTCCGGCACCAACACCCTGGCCTTTGGCCACGCCCAACTGGCCAAAGCCGTGGTGAAACGCATCCAGCGCCACTTCCGCACCGACGCCACCCGGCGCTCGGCGGTGGAACAATCGCTGGTGGTGGGCGTGTTTGGCGAATGGGGCAGCGGCAAAAGCTCGCTGCTGCATGCGGTGAAGCAGGATTTTGACAACCAGCCCGATGAAGCGGCCCCGGTGGTAACGGTGTTTTTCAACGCCTGGCGCTATGAAAAAGAACCGCATTTGATTGTGCCGTTGTTGAAGACGATACAAGCTGAGATCAAGCGGGCAACACCCACAAGCAGCCAGGAAAATTTGCCAATCACCGGCCAAGAAGACACCAGCAACACCCACCTATCGCTGTTTGAGCGATTCAAAGAAAAGTTGAGCAAAGGCAGCCAATTATTCGGCGATGCCGCCAAGGCTTTTGCCCAAGTGGCCCACGAAGCGACCATTACCTTCAAGCAGCCTGGCATTCCGGTGGAAGTGTCGCTAAAAACCAGCCCAAAGGCCGCCGTCGAACTGTTTCGCAGCAGTCAGGATAAAAAAGACGAGAAAAAAGACAACAGTGCGCCCGACCCCAGCCACTACGCCAAACTCGACGAATACGACACCCTCTATCTGGAATTTGAACGCCAGCTGCGCGAGCTGACCGACAGCGACCCGGCGCTGAACCTGCTGTTCTTTATCGACGACCTGGACCGCTGCCTGCCCGAAAAAGCGCTGGAAATGCTGGAGGCCATCAAGCTGTTTTTCGACGTGCCGCGTTGCGTGTTTGTGCTGGCGGTGGACGACGAAGTGGTGGAGCGCGGCGTGCAGCACCGTTACCGCGACTATCTGTTTGAAGCCAGCAAGGCCGCCAGCGCCGACGCCAGCCACCGCCTGCCGATCACCGGCGCTGAATACCTGGAAAAAATTATCCACCTGCCGCTGCGCCTACCGCCGGCACAAACCGGACAAGCGGAGCAGTTTTTGCGCGAGCGTTATCCGGAGTTGTTTGACCATCAGGCCAGCTACCACAAACACCAGGTATTTACACAGCAAGCCTACAAGGAAGAAGAAGAGGCTCGTCAAAAGGTAAAATACCATCGCGATGTTCTGAATATGAACAGGCAATACAACACGACACAAGAAATGTTGTTAGAAACAAGTGCACGAGACTACGCCCAGCAACATTTGGAACATGCCCAGCAAAAGCGTGACTTATGCCGACTCTTTGTCAGCGCCGTACCACCAGTGCCACGAAAACTCCAGCGTGCAGCTGAACTTTTTCACATGCTGCTGGATGCCAGCCAGCAACTTGGTATGGGTATTGATCAACAGCCCAGCAAGGTAATGCTGCTGGCGCGGCTAGCTATCTGGCAATGCTTTGCCCCAGAACTATTCCGCTTGTGCCGCCGCCAACCTAGCCGCTTTTTGCGCATTGCTCAGTGGTTTGCTGCTAGTCAGCAAGATTTTTATATTATTAATGCGGAAGAGCATATCGAAAAAGATATTTATGGAGAAAGCCGGGGTGATGCACTAATTGAACTAAAAAATTTACGTCGCTCCGTCGCTGCTTCGCATAACCAGCGAAGTGAGTTTGACCTAAAAGCACTATTTATCGCCTACCCCAGCGACATTCTACCGAATCAAACTAGCGCAGAAGAAGAAAAACTGGATGTACCTATCTGGCAAAACACAGATGAACTAAGAAAATTAGCACAATTTGGCATAGACATGTCAATAGATGAAATTATATTAACAAAATACGATACAACAGAAACCCTGTTTCCTAATGCAATATATGGCCATGTAGCTGATGAGCTAGAATTTTTTAAACTACTATTTAGCAAAAATCTAGCTGATCAACAAGATGCACTCACGCACCGCTTACAAGGAGGATTGTTACCACCACCGTTATTTTACAAAGCATTAAAAAACCCAAAGCTTCAGCATCAAACCCCAGAATGGCTAGCGCGGCTTATTAAATACTTGACACCTGAAGATGCAGAAAACTTACCTCCCATTCAACCAGATTTATCAGCAATCGTTTGGCACTTACGTCGCCCAAGATTTTCTTCAAAAGGAGATACCGCTCTCATCCCAGAACAAAATGGAACAGCAAAATTATGGAATATACATACAGGCGCACTTATAAGGTCATTTAATGGGCACAACGATGGATTTATGTGCTGCGCCTTTTCACACAAACAAGATGTCATACTAACAGGTAGCCACGACAAAACCGCAAAACTATGGGATTTAAACAATGGGGAATTAATAAAAACATTTAGCGACCACGCCCATCACGTAATCGGCTGCGCCTTTTCCGTTAACGACCAAAATATTTTTACCGTAGATAGTAAGCCTGGGAAAATTAAAATCTGGGATAGAAAAACCGGAGCTCAGCTAAGAGAGATTAATATTGGCCAAAATCATATAAGTGCATGCGACTTTTCCCCAGATAGAACGGCTGCAGTTACGACATACTACGGTCTTACGGCCACGCTATGGAATATAGAAACAGGAACAATTATCCATGAACTTAAAGGGCATACGAAAACTATATCTGACTGCCAATTTTCCCTTGATGGGAAGACTATCCTTACCGTCAGTTATGACTCAACCGCAAAGTTATGGGATACTTCGACCGGAGCACTACTAAATAGTATAGAAATTTATAGTCCGCAATATAATCTTTCTTGCGCAAGTTCACCAGACGGCAAAAAATTCATAACGGGACACAGCGTGGAAAGTGCTGAGTCAAACAAGCTTATTGATCCACCTGTTACATGTTGTGCAACACTTTGGGACTCAGAAAAAAGAGAGTCGATATTTATTTTCCAGCACAGGGGCTCCGATGTGTTTGGAGCCTTTTCTAATGACGGAGCTCGTATTATTACTACGAGCATAGACAATACAGCAAAGATATGGAGTGCTAAGACAGGAGAGCAGCTTAAATCTCTTGCCGGATTATACGAAAGCATTAGCTGCTGTATATTTTCGCCAACAGGAAAAAACATTCTCACTGCAGATGAATTATACTCTTTTATTTTGTGGGACATAGCATCTGGAGAATTAATCAAAAAATATGTAGACCATAAAATGCAAGCAACAGCACGTCATTGCGCATTCTCTCCAGACGGAAAATCAATACTAATAAACAGTACAGGAAACGCTGGGGTTAGCAGCCATGCCTCGCTATGGGATATCCAAACTGGCACACGGAGCCTGTCTTTTTTTGGACACTCGGGATACATTACGAATGTCGCCTTTTCCCCAAATGGGGAATACATACTAACATCCAGTAGCGACCACACTGCTAAACTATTTGATTCACAATCAGGTGAAGAATTGCAGTCGTATAAAGGCCATTCTTCAATAGTATGTAGCTGCGCCTTTTCTCCTGACGGCCAGCAAGTTCTTACAAGCAGTACAGACCACACAGCAAAGCTATGGAATCGCCACACAGGAGAGCTAATCCATACCTTTGAAGGACATACTAGTTTAGTACATAGTTGTAGTTTTTCTCCGGACGGGCGAATGGTATTAACATCTAGTTTTGATGGTACAATAAGATTGTGGGATGCACAAACAGGCAAGCAGTTCAAATTATTGTTTGAATTTGGATCACTAACACCAAGAAATCAAGCATCATTTTCACCCAATAACCGCACAGTTATTTTTGCAGAAAAATATACAGCCATATTATTAGACACTCAAACGGGCAATGTACTACATAGGTTACAACACGCCTCATGGATTAACAGCAGTGCCTTTTCACCGGATGGCGTATATGCTATTACTGGTAGTGCTGACGGCACCGCCAAACTCTGGGATGTTCATACCGGAACACTGCTTCGCACTTTTTTCACATCGCAAGTAGATAATATAGCATTTTCCTGGCCGGCCAGCCCGCAAGATTTTATTAACAATGGCTGCGTGCTGAGAAAACTCAATAACAAACAAGACATTGACTGGGAAAAGCCACTTAACTGGATTATTCAAGATAAATACCTTAAAGAACAACAGCCTATCCGCACATGGCCCTTGATCAAATTGATTACACGCTATGGCGATCAAACATCACGTCAGCTACTGCCGGCATCGGCTCAATCGACAACAGAAACAAAACAATCTGCCCAATCTGTATGGGGATGGCCGCCTAGCACAGTGATGCACGATATAGCTAAATTGCGTTGATCTTGAAGTAGTAGTCAACAACAGCAGTCGAAAGTTGCTGCGCGGCTCCGTTGCCCGCCCGCCCCCAACCACGCAAGCCTTGCCCGCACCCGCGTGGCCGGGGGAGGGCATTCACAACGTCCCCCTGCTCGCCGTCCTTGTGTCATCCCTTCACGACACCAAGGAAGCGCCATGGAAATCGACTTTCACTATTACGCCACCTATCTGGCCGCCGGGCTGGCGGGTTACGACACCACGGCACCGGACGAGGCCACGCTGTCGGATGCGGCCAAAATTGCCTATGCGGCGCAGTATGTCGATGATCTGGACGAAAGCCGGGTGCTGGAAAACGACGCTTTCATTATTCAAAGCCGCGATTTCACCCCGGTGGCCACGGTGCAAACCAGCAAGCAGATTGCCGCGCTGGAAGTGGGCATCGGGGAATGGGCCCCCGAAAAACTGCAAAAACTGCGTCAGGTGTGGTCGGCGTTTCACTTTTTGCCGGGCAATTACGGCGACAACCCCGAGCGGCTGCCGTATGGCAATCCAGCGGTGTTGCGCAGCAATAAAGAAAGCTACGCCCAGATTGGGGCCGAGTTTCAATTGATGTGCCGGCCCAACAGCATTCTGGTGGGCCAGATGATCAATAACCTGGCCCAGCACGCCAATGAAGATTATTTTCTGCATCTGCTGGGGCTGCGCATGCATGTGATGGCAGACACCTGGGCGCATATGAACTACGCCGGCACGCCGTCGTACTACATCAACGATGCGCAAAAGTTTGTCTGGGACAACACCAGCAAAAAGGAAATCCCCTTTGCCCCGTTCAGCTCCACGCCCTCGTCGCTGACCCCGCGCTCGGTGGCCTATCTGGGCCATGGCCGCATGGGCCACCTGCCGGATTGCCCGTGGCTGGTGTACACCTACCAGCCTTTATGGTCGGATGTGCCCATCACCAAAAACAACCCGCAAGACTACCTGAAAGCCTTCCGCCAGATGGTGGCGGCCATGAGCTGGCTGCGCATGGGCCAGTACGACCGGCCATTTGACCCCAGCGATGTGGCCGATTTGCCGGCTGACATCGAAGCCGCCCTGATGGCGCTGCTGACCAAGCCGTATTTGATCAATGGTAACGACATGGCCGCGCGCAAGCAGGCGTGGGCGCAGGCGATTCCCACCTTCCAGTACAACGACGTCAATCTGTCTGCCGCGCCAAACTACCTTCCCCAGCGCTGGCTGGATATTTACAAGCAGACAGGCGCATCCAGCAGCGACCACTACTGCTTCAGCAAGGCTGCCGCGCTGCATCTGGCACTGGTGACGGCAGAAGTGCGGCAGGCCACCGGCATGGTGCTCAGCCAGCCACCCAGCGTCAGCCTGCCGCCGCCCACGCTGCAGTGGGGCGCATCCAGCACACTGCAAAGCGTGCAGTTGCTGACCAACGAGCAAGCCGACCCACCACGCGGCATTGGCGCATTTGCAGCCAGCGGCATTGCCGGGCAGTACTACCCGAAGCTGTCCAGCAACCTGCAGCCCTTGAGCCTGATTTTGCCTCCTGGGGCGGAGTCGGTGCGCACTGGCGACTTGGTGCAGATTCTGTCGCAGGAGCTTGGGCTGGGCTATTACCGCGTGCTGGGCGACTGGAAAACCGGCACCTACTACTACACCCAGAGCGTTGACTGGGCACCGCAGACCTGGGTGATCAAAAGCGCCAACCAGACCATTGCCGATGGCCAGACCATTCAGGCTGGCGAACCAGTGCAGCTGGTTAACCTGGCCACCCAGAAATACCTGTGCTGGGATAAAAACAACAACAACATCACCACCGCCGGCAACAGCATGCAAAGCGTGTGGATTATCCAATAAGCGCCAGCGGGCAAAGGCCCCCGCAGCATGGGGCTTTTGCCCGGCCATGGCGGCGTTGCCCACGCTGGACGGGCTGACCTCGTTTTTCCGCGTTTCCCCCGTGGCTGACGCGGTAAAATGGCGGTTTCCCTGCTTGCTGTTGCCACCATGTCCACCCCTCTGCTCAACCTCACCCCGCTGCAAGCCCAGTTGCGCGCCTTTGCCCAGGCGCGTGGCTGGGAACCGCATCACACCCCGCGCAATCTGCTGCTCGCCCTGGTGGGCGAAGTGGGCGAGCTGGCGGAAATCCTGCAATGGCGCAGCGACGCCGGGCTGGCCACGCTGGCGCAGGATGATCCTGCCGAATGGGTCCACCTGGGCGAAGAGCTGGCTGATGTGCAGATTTATCTGGCGCGGCTGGCCGATGTGCTGGGGGTGGACATGGCCGCCGCCGTGGCCGACAAACTGGCCAAAAACGCGCGTAAATACCCGGAGCCGCAAGCATGACCGCCCGCCTGCACGCCCCCACCGACCCTAACGCCGCACTGGATACGCTGGCCGGCTGGCTGGCCGAGGCGCGGCATATTGCCGTGCTGACCGGCGCCGGGATGAGCACCGAATCAGGCATTCCGGATTTCCGGTCGTATCAGGGCCGCTATACGCAAAACGCCAGCCTGGCCGAGGTGCTGTCGATTGACTATTTTCAGCACAATCCGGCCGATTTCTGGCAGGCGTTCAAAGAGATTTTCGAACTGAAATTGGTGGGCAACAAACAGCCCAACGCCGGTCATCGGTTTTTGGCCTGGCTGGAAACCCAGGGCAAGACGGTCAGCGTGCTGACGCAAAACATCGACGGCCTGCACCAGTGCGCTGGCAGCCGCGAGGTGGTGGAGGTTCACGGCACTTTGCAGCGGGCGGTGTGCCCGGCGTGCGGGCGCATGCATGATCTGGCCCATGTGCTGGCCAGCCCGCTGCCGCGCTGCCTGAGCTGCTGCACCCCGCTCAAGCCGGATGTGGTGCTGTACGGCGAGGCGGTCAGCCAGTTTGAAGCGGCGCTGCTGAAGGTGCTGGACGCCGATGTGCTGCTGGTGCTGGGGTCATCGCTGGAGGTGGGGCCGGTGAATCTGCTGCCGCTGGAGGCGCATCAGCACGGGATTGATTGCGCGCTGATCAACCTGGACCCCACCCGGCTGGACCGCTGTTTTGACCTGGTGTTTCGCGCCCCGATTGGCCAGACCGCCCAGGCCCTGCAAGCGCGGCTCGAAAGCCGGGCATGAACGTCGGTCCGGTATGCCGGCCTGGCTGTGGCGCGTGCTGCATTGCCCCGTCGATTTCCAGCGCCATTCCCGGCATGCCAGATGGCAAGCCCGCCGGGATGCGCTGCATCCAGCTGGACGCCGACGCCCGCTGTGCGATTTTTACCCACCCCGACCGCCCGGCAGTGTGCGCCGGGCTGCAGGCCGAGGCGGCCATGTGCGGCAGCAATGCCCAGCAGGCGATGGTCTGGCTGGCTGAGCTGGAGCAGTCCACCGCGCCGGTTTAGCCGGCGTGGTGGAGGGGGCTGGCGTGGCCAATGCGCACCGGATGCCCCTACACGGCAAACCCATACAGCCGCCATTCGGTTTCCGACACGTCCAGCGCCAGGCGTTCGTACTCGGCGCGCTTGATCGCCACAAACGCCTGATGCAGCGCTTCGCCCAGCACGTCGCGCATAAAGGCCGAGCCGGCCAGGCGCTCGATCGCGTCGAACCAGGTTTTAGGCAGCTGGTTGGTGGGGGCGTGGGCGTAGCTGTTGCCTTCGGCGGCGGGGCCGGGGTCGCTGCGCTGGGCAATGCCGTGCAGCGCGCCGGCCAGGGTGACGGCGGCCACCAGGTAGGGGTTGGCGTCTACCCCGGCCACCCGGTGTTCAAAGTGGCGGGTATTGGCCGAAGAGTTGGGCACCCGTAGCGCCACGGTGCGGTTTTCCACACCCCAGGTGTCGGATGCCGGCGAATACACCACCGAGGCAAACCGCCGCCATGAGTTCAAAAACGGGGCCAGCACCAGCATGGTGTCGCCAATGGTGTGGCGGATGCCACCAATCGAGTGCAGCATCAGCGGGCTAAGCTGGCCAGAGGGCTGGTCGGCATACAGATTACGACCATCGGCATCGGCCAGCGACAGGTGCAGGTGCATGCCAGAGCCGGCTTCCTGACCAAACGGCTTGGCCATGAAACACGCTTCCATGCCAAAGCGCCGGGCTGCCGAGCGGATCAGCCGTTTGGCCATGATCACATCGTCGGCGGCGCGCAGCAGGTCGCGGTAGCGGATGGTCAGCTCGTACTGGCCCACGGCGTATTCGGAAATCACCGATTCCAGCGGCAGGCCCAGCTGCTCGGCACCGGTGTAAATCATGTCGAAAAACGGTGACATTTCGTCCAGCTCGTCCACCGACATGGTGTTGCGGTTCAGCGAGCGCCGCCCGGTCAGCGGGTAGCGGGCAGGCAGGTAGCGGCCCTGGGCGTCGGGCTGGCTGTCTACCAGATAAAACTCCAGCTCAAACGCGCCCATGGGCTGAAATCCAGCTTGCCGGGCGGCGGCAATTTGCCGTTCCAGCACCGGGCGCGGGTCGGCGCAAAAGGGCTGGCCATCTGGCTCGTACATGCTGACCAGCACCTGGCCCCGGTTCAGATGCGGCTGCAGGCCCAGGGTGCCGGGCACGGGCCAGCAGCGCTTGTCGCCGCCGCCATCGTGCAACACCAGCCCGGTACCATCCACGTCATCTCCGGCCACATCCTGGCCAAACAGCGACGCCGGCATGGGCCGGCCACTGGCAAACAGCGCTTCCAGCTCATGCCGGCGGATGATCTTGCCGCGACCTATGCCATGGCAATCGGTCATGATCACATCAATGCCCTGAACCTCGGGATACTTGGTCAAAAACGCGTGAGCTTCTTCCTGCGTGGACCCGGTGGGTGACTGCACCTGCATGGTGGACACTTTCTATTTCAATGATTGAAGGACGTGCTGATTTAGGGATACGCTGAAAAAATCGTCATTTCCGCGAAAGCGGGAATCCAGAGGCATCCACAGCGTGCAGCAGGTGTATGCGCTCACGACCGTCCCGCAACGCTAACGCCCACGACGCACGATGTGGTCCGGTCTGGGTTCCCGCCTGCGCGGGAACGACACGTGAACGGAGATTCATGCCGAAAGAGGTCTAGCCTCCATCCCTACTTAATCTATTTTAAAACATAGCCTTAGCTTGCCACAGTGAACCACCCGCAGCACTTCACCCCGTCATTCCCGCGCAGACGGGAATCCAGGAGCATCCACAGCGCGCAGCAGGTGTGCGTGCTCACGACCACCCCGCAACGCTAACGCCCACGACGCACGCTGTGGTGCGATCTGGGTTCCCGCCTGCGCGGGAACGACACGTGAGGGGAGATTCATGCCGAAAGAGGTCTAGCCTCCACCCATACTTAATCTATTTTAAAACATAGCCTTAGCTTGCCACAGTGAACCACCCGCAGCACTTCACCCCGTCATTCCCGCGCAGGCGGGAATCCAGAGGCATCCACAGCGCGCAGCAGGAGTATGCGCTCACGACCGTCCCGCAACGCTAACGCCCACGGCGCACGCTGTGGTGCGATCTGGGTTCCCGCCTGCGCGGGAACGACACGTGAACGGAGATTCATGCCGAAAGAGGTCTAGCCTCCGTCCCTGCTTAATCTATTTTAAAACATAGCCTTAGCTTGCCACAGTGAACCACCCGCAGCACTTCACCCCGTCATTCCCGCGCAGGCGGGAATCCAGAGGCATCCACAGCGCGCAGCAGGTGTGCGCGCTCACGACCGTCCCGCAACGCTAACGCCCACGACGCACGATGTGGTCCGGTCTGGGTTCCCGCCTGCGCGGGAACGACGATTTTTTCAGCGTATCCTTCGCCATATTTGCCGCGTGGCACCCGCGCGGGCTGGCCAGATCTCACCCCTGCTGCGCCGGGCCAAACCATGCCAGCGTGCCGGCCAGTTTCACCACATCCCCCACCATAATCAGCGCTGGCGACTGAATCCCCTGTGCGGCAATCAGGCCGGGCAAGGTGGTCAGGGTGCCAATCACCACGCGCTGGGCTCGGGTGGTGGCGCGTTCCACCACGGCAGCCGGGGTGTCGGCGGCCTTGCCATGTTCAATCAGCGCCGCGCACAGCGCCGGGGCGGTGGATACCCCCATGTAAATCACCACGGTTTGCTGCGGACGGGTGATGGCGGCCCAGTCCAGGTCGATGCTGCCGTCGCGGCGGTGGCCGGTGACAAACACACAGGACTGGGCGTGGTCGCGGTGGGTGAGCGGAATGCCGGCATACGCCGCTGCGCCGTTGGCCGAGGTGATGCCAGGCACCACTTCAAATGGAATGCCATGCTCGGCCAGGGTTTCGATTTCTTCGCCGCCCCGGCCAAACATGAATGGATCACCGCCCTTGAGCCGCACCACGCGCTTGCCTTCTTTGGCCAGCCGCACCAGCAGGCTGTTGATGTCTTCTTGCGGCAGGGTGTGCTGGCTGGCGCGCTTGCCGACGTAAATGCGGTCGGCGTCGCGGCGGGTGAGTTCGACAATTTCCGGGGCCACCAGGTTGTCGTACAGCACCACGTCGGCCTGTTGCATCAGTCGCAGCGCCCTAAAAGTGAGCAAATCCGGGTTGCCCGGCCCGCCCCCCACCAAGTACACCGCGCCCACTGGCGGCGCGGCGTGGTCGGCCAGCGCACGGTCGAAGTCGGCGCGGGCCTGGGTTTCGTCGCCGTTCATCATCTGCTCGGCCCACGGGCTGGCCAGCAGGCGCTCCCAGAAGCCACGGCGCTGGTTGGCGTCGGGCATGGCCGCCTTGATGCGCGGGCGCACTTCCTGGCCAAACCGCCCCAGCCGCGCCAGCCCGGCGGGCAGCAAGGCTTCCACCTGGGTGCGCAACCAGCGCGCCAGCACCGGCAACCCGCCAGACGAAGAAATGGCCACAATCACCGGCGAACGGTCGATGATCGACGGCATGATGAAGCTGCACAGGCGCGGGTTGTCCACCACGTTCACCGGAATATTGGCCGCCATGCACACCGCGCTGACTTCGGCATTGACCACGGGGTCATCGGTCGCCGCAATCACCAGGCGCTGGCCGGCAATGTCGGAGGAAGCAAACGGGCGGGCCTGATGCAGCACACTGCCTGCAGCCACCCATTCGGCCAGCTCCGGATGGCACTCCGGGGCCACCACGGTGAGCTGACAGCCAGCCTCGCGCAGCAGCCGGGCCTTGCGCACCGCCACATCGCCCCCGCCCACCACCAGCGCTGCCGCGCCGCGCATATTCATAAAAATCGGTAAAAAGTCCATGGCTGTCCGCTTTCGCTGCCGCCCACGCCAGTCGGGGCACGCTGTTCTGGGTATGCATCATAACATTGCTGTTTGGCGGGATTGATCCTGAGGCCAGCAAATGGGGCATGGGTTGGCGTTGGGCTGCGCAGTCAATTAAGACGGCTTGCTGAGTCATACCCATGCCCTGAAGTTTGACGCCCGCCAGACAATCCGCCACGATACCGCCCATTGCCATTGTCCTGAGCGTGTGCTGTGCCCCCGGTTTTCATCGCCCCTGCCGCCTGGCAAACCCATTGGCTCTCTCACCCGGCCTACACTGTCTGGGCCGGGGTAGCACAGCCGCTGGCCGGGCGGCCCAACTGGCCGGATCAGGCCGCGCTGGATGGCCTGTTTGCCCATGCCCGCCGGCAGGGCTGCCCCTTGCCGGCCAAGCTGCGCTGCGTGCTGGATGCCGAACCGGAGACCTATTACGAAAGCCATATTGCCCACACCGGCGAAGTGCCCACCCGCTCGAACAACTGGCACGACTGGTTCAATGCGCTGGCCTGGCTGGTGTACCCCCGGCTGAAAACCGCGCTGAATGCCCGCCATCAGGCGGCGATAGCCAGCGGAGAAAACCAGCGCGGGCCAATTCGGGACACCGCCACGCTGCTGGACGAATGCGGCGTGCTGCTGCCGTATGCCGAACCGGCGCGGGCAGCAGAGGTGGACCAGATGCGCTGGTCGGCGCTGTGGCTGACGCATCGCGCCGACTGGGGCCGGGTGATCGACGCCTACCCGGTGGGCCACGCGCTGCCCGAAATGCTGCTGGCCCCGTTTATCGGCCTGACCGGCAAAGCCTGGCTGCTGCCGGTGCAGGCCGAGTTTTTTAGCTGGCCACTGGCGCAGCGGCTGGCACATCTGGACCAACTGGCCGCCGCGCAGCTGGGCCAGCTGGATCGCCCTTCGCGGCTGGCCCCCTTGCCGCTGCTGGGCATTCCCGGCTGGCACCCGGCCAATGCCGACCCGGCGTTTTACGCCAATACCGATTATTTTCGGCCACAACGACGCGCGCCGTCGGTGTGGGCCGAGTGAACCGACCGAGCACCATGAACGATTCTTCGCTGAACTTACGCCTGCAAGCCGGCCTGGCACATCAACAAGCTGGCCAGCTTGATCAAGCCATTGACTGCTACCTGGAGGTGCTGCACGCCGACCCGGCCCAGCACGCTGCCCACCACCAGATCGGGCTGGCCTACTGGCACAGCGGCCAGCGCGAGCGCGGGCTGGCACATTTGCAGACCGCACTGAACGCGCCGCAGGTGCCGGGCGGCTACTGGCTGGCGCTGATCGACTCGCTGATTCAGCTGGGCCGCTATAGCGAGGCGCAGCGCGCCCTGGTCAAGGCACGCCAGCGCGGGCTGCCCGCCAGCGAGCTGCTGGGTCGCGCCCAGGTGACCCAGCCGCCACAAGAGGTGCAGGATCAATTGTTTGGCCACTACGCCAGGCAGGAGCTGGACGCCTGCCGGCAGATCACCCACCCACTGCTGACGCACTACCCGGCGTTTGGCCATGGCTGGAAAATGCTGGCCTATCTGTTTCAGAGCAACGGCGAATATCAGGCGGCGCAAGACGCCGGCCAGCAGGCCAGCTACTGGCTGCCAGACGATGCCGAAGTGTTCAACAACCTGGGCATCAGCGCGCGCAGCACCGGCAATATTGCCCTGGCCGAACAGGCTTACCTTCGGGCCATCACCCTCAAGCCGCAGTGGGTAGACCCTTACTACAACCTGAGCAGCCTGCTTTACGAAAATGGCCGTCTGCGCGAAGCCGAACCGGTATGCCGCCAGGCGCTGGCACTGCGTCCGGAGCACACCCCGGCGCTGAACAACCTGGCCAACATGCTGCGTGAACGCGGCGAGCTGCTCCAGGCCGAAACCGTGTGCCGCCAGGCGCTGGCGCTCAGGCCAGACTATGTGCTGGCGCACAACAACCTGGGCATCATCCTGCACGGCCAGGACCGCTGCGACGAAGCCGAAGCCAGCTACCGGCTGGGCCTGAGCTACGACCCCCACGACCTGAAAACCCTGAACAATCTGGGCAACCTGCTGAAAGCGCGTGGCCGGCTGGACGAAGCCGCCGACTATTACCGCGCCGCGCTGGCACAAGCGCCCAATATGGCCGAGCTGCACGGCAACCTGGCCAATGTGCAAAAAGACCTGGGCGACCTGACCCGTGCCATGGCCGGCTTTAGCCACGCCATCACGCTGAACCCCATGCAGGCTGACACCTGGCACAACCTGCTGCTTACCCTGCAATACGCCGACCAGGCCAGCGCCGCCGATTGCGCGCACTGGCACCGCGCATTTGGCGAACAGTTTGAAGGCCCGTGGCGTGGCCGGGTGGCCGCGCATGACAACCCGCGCGACCCCGAGCGCCGCCTGCGCATTGGCTGGGTATCAGCAGACTTCTGCGATCACGCAGTCAGCTACTTCACCCTGCCGCTGTTTGAAGCACTGGCCGCCCGCCCCGACCTGAATCTGGAGCACTACGGCTACAGCCAGACCTTTGTCCACGACCCCATCAGCGCCCGGCTGCAGGCGTGCTGGACCAAATGGCGGCATGTGCTGGGATGGAATGACAACGAGCTGGAAGCCTGCATCCGCCAGGATCAGATCGACATCCTGATTGACCTGTCCGGCCACACCGCCAATAACCGGCTGACCGTGTTCGCCCGCAAACCTGCCCCGGTGCAGGCCAGCTGGCTGGGTTACCCGGACAGTTCCGGGCTGACCCATATCGACTGGCGCATCACCGACCGCCACGGCGACCCCGATGGCGTCGAACCGCGTTACAGCGAACGGCTGTGGCGGCTGCCTCAGGTGTTTTGCTGCTACCGGCCCATGCTGCGCTTTCCCGACAAGCGCCAGCACCCTGACTACGCCGTATGGCCAACCCCCGCGCTGGAAACCGGCTACATCACCTTTGGCTGCTGCAACAACATCGCCAAACTCACCCCCACCACGCTCAAGCTGTGGGCCAAGGTGCTGCATGCCCTGCCGGACAGCCGCCTGCTGCTGGAGCTGGCCGGACTGGAGCAAAGCTCGCTGAAAGACAAGCTGCTGGCCGACTTTGCCGCGCTGGACATCCCGGCCACACGGCTGAGCCTGATTCACCGGGAACGCAGCTGGCAATACCGACGCTACCAGCAAATCGACATCGTGCTCGACCCCTTCCCCGCCAACGGCGGCACCTCCAGCTGCGACCTGCTGTGGATGGGCGTGCCGCTGGTTACCCTGACGGGCGAACGGTTTGTGTCGCGCATGGGGGCCAGCCTGCTGCACGCCATCGGCCACCCGGAATGGATTGCCCACACGGCAGAAGACTACGTGGCGATTGCGCAAAGCCTGGCGGCAGATATCCCGGCGCTGGACGCCATCCGCCAACGCCTGCGCGCAGAGACAGAGGCCAGCCCGCTGATGGATGAAGCGGGGTTTGCTGAGGTGTTTGGAGGGGCGTTAAGGGGGATGTGGCGGGGGGGGTGTGGGGAATAAAACACCTCAGAGTGGCACTATTCGGGCATGCTCTGAAGCGTGTTAAACGCCACTCACAACCCCCCTGGCGTTATTGTTCTGCCTTGCTGACCCTTATGTACTGTCTGCGCGAGGGAAGGCTATGCTGAATTTTGTGAGTGACGCCAATCACTTGACAAGGCGTACCAATATGCCTACGTTTTCTTAAAATCAGAGGCCATGCATGCAAACACTGACTGCTAGCGAGGCGCGGGCCAATCTATACCGCCTTATGGATCAGACAGCCGAGTCGCATCAACCCATCACCATTGCGGGAAAACGCCATGACGCGGAGCTCATCGCAGCAGAAGATTGGCAGGCAATTCAAGAAACGCTTTATCTTCTCTCTGTGCCAGGCATGCGCGAGTCCATCAAAGAAGGCATGGCCCAGGCACCAGAAAATTGCGCCAAAGAGCTTGACTGGTAAGTTGGGCGCTTGTGTACTCTAGGCACGCCCAAAAAGACGCGCAGAAACTTGCATGTGGATTGAAGGACAAGGCCCAGGCGCTACTTGCCTGCGTCAAAGAAAACCCGTTTCAGAATCCACCTCCTGACGAAAAGTTGGTCGGTGATTTATCTGGTGCCTATTCACGACGCATCAACATTCAGCATCGCTTGGTCTACGAGGTGTTGCAAGAACAAAAAATCATCAAAGTTCTGCGCATGTGGTCACACGACGAATAGAAGCCACATGCTCCGCCAGCGCTTGCAAGCATCTCTCCGACACCAGCCAAGCGCCGCCAGTGCTCCCGCCGCACCCACCCCCCTACCCCGCCCGCACTCTGGTATCATTGCCAGCTTGTTTTTAACCTAGCCGCCGAGCCGCCCGTGACTGCCCCGCTGTTTCGCCCACTGATTGCCGACGACATGCACGCCGTGGATCAAGTGATCCGCCGCTGCCTCCACTCGGATGTCGTCCTGATCCGCCAGGTGGCGGAATACATTATTGGCGCTGGTGGCAAACGCCTGCGCCCGGCGCTGGTGCTGCTGTCTGCCCGCGCACTGGGCTGTACTGGCGAACAGGTACACACCCAGGCGGCGATGATTGAATTCATCCACACTGCCACCCTGCTGCACGACGATGTGGTGGACGAGTCGGCGCTGCGCCGAGGCCGCGACACCGCCAATGCGCTGTTTGGCAACGCCGCCAGTGTGCTGGTGGGCGATTTTCTGTACACCCGCGCATTCCAGATGATGGTGGGCACGCACAATCTGCGCGTGCTGGAAGTCATGGCCGAAGCCACCAACATCATTGCCGAAGGCGAAGTGCTGCAGTTGCTCAATATCGGCAACACCGATGTGGACGAAGAAGCCTATCTGCGGGTGATTCAGTACAAAACCGCCAAGCTGTTTGAAGCCGCTGGCCGTGTGGGTGCCATGCTGGCTGCCGCCACGCCAGAACAGGAAGCCGCACTGGCCGCCTACGGCATGCACCTGGGCACGGCGTTCCAGATCATCGACGACGTGCTGGATTACACCGGTGACGCCGCCACCATTGGCAAGAGCCTGGGCGACGATCTGGCCGAGGGCAAGCCCACCCTGCCGCTGATTTATGTGATGCAGCACGGCCAGCCCGCCGATGCCGACTGTGTGCGCCATGCGCTGTCGCATGCCGACCGCGAACATTTTCCGGCGGTGCTGGCGGCGGTGCAACGCAGCGGTGCACTGGACTACGCCCGCGAACAGGCGCGCCTGGCCGCCGAGCGCGCGGTGAGCGCGCTGGACGTCATCCCGGACAGCGACACCCGCACGGCAATGATGGAACTGGCGCGCCTGTCGGTGGCGCGCGAAGCCTGATGGCCGGCGTGATTCTCACCCCCGGCGTGGACAGCCCGTGCGTGGCGCGCTGCTCCACTGCACTGGGCGATGCAGTATGCAAGGGCTGTGGCCGCACGTTTGAAGAAGTGACGTTCTGGAACGTGATGGACGACAGCCAGAAACAGGCCATTCTGGCCCGGATTGCCAGCGAACGCGCCGCCCAGGCAACATCCACACCGCCGGCCATGCCTGCGGTATAATCGCTTCACTGCGTGGTCTCCGTAGTTAAATGGATATAACGGCCCCCTCCTAAGGGGCAGTTACAGGTTCGATTCCTGTCGGGGGCACCATGCTGGCTGACACACACGCTGAATTCAGCCGCCTTTCAGCAACGCCACCGCCCCGGCCTTCTTGATGAGGGCCGGGGCGGTGGGCTTTCCGGGGTGGTGATTCGCGCTGAGGCTTACTGCTTGGCGGCTTCCGGCTTGGCAGTGTCCTTGGCCACTTCCGGCTTGTCGGCGGCTTTGTCAGCCTTCTTCACCGTCTTGGCTTGCACTTTCTTGTCAGCCTTGTGTGCGTCTTTCTTGGCTTCGGCCTTCACTTCCGGCTTGACGGCATCCTTGGCCGCTTCCGGCTTGGCCGCGCTGGTGGCGGTGACCGGCGCTGCCGCCGGCTTGGCTTCGGCTTTCGGTGCATCAGCGGCAAAGCCCACAGCGGCGGACAGGGTCAGGGTGGCGGCGATCAGGGTCTTCAGGGCGGTGTTCATGGTTGGCATCCTTTATTCTGGGTTCAAACAGCAGTCTGGGCGCCCCGGTGTCCGGGGATCACTGCGGGGTGCAGTCGATGAGTGAAGATTACCCCTCGCCTGTCGGGCCGTCTGTGAGTGCCTGGTGTCAGGATGTAACCAAATGTAGCGCTCAGCCTGCTCCCAACAGCCGTCGATACAGCGCCAGCAATTCTTCCGCCATTGCCTCCAGCGTGTAGGGTTCTGCCGTGGCGCGGGCGCAGGCGCGCAGCGCTGGCCAGTCGGCTTCGCGCTGCAGCCAGTGCGACAGGTCGGCGGTAAAGCCGGCCACGTCCAGCGCATCGCGCACCCAGCCGTTTTTGCCGGGCTGAATCCATTCCGCCGCGCCGCAGCCGGTGCTGGTAAACAGCGGCAGGCCGCAGGCCAGTGCTTCGACGCAGACATTGGGAAAGGGGTCGTACAGGGTGGGCAGGATCAGCGCATCGGCAGCGGCGTAGAAACTTTTGACGTCTTTTTGCGCGCCGGTGAAGATCACCCGCTCGGTAATGCCCAGTGCGCGAGCTTGCGCCTGGTAGCGGGCGGCATGCTTGTCATGGCCGACCACCAGCAGGTGCAGGCCGGCCAGCGGGGCAATGGCCGCCAACGCGGTGGCCACGCCCTTGCGTTCAAAGCCGGAACCCACATACACCAGCAGCGGGGCCTGGGTGGGAATGCGCCAGTGCGCGCGCACGGCGTCGCGCTGGCTGGCCAGGCCAGGATGGAAGGCCTGGCTGTCCACGCCGTTGTAAATCACCGTCAGTTGGTCGTCGCCCAGGCCGAACAGCTGACGGATTTCAGTGGCCACCATCTGCGAATTGCAGATGACGGTTTTCAGCGCCGGATGGCGAAACATGCGCGCTTCGGCGCGGCAGATATAGTGGTGATACGGGTTGAGCTTGAGCTTGAGCCGGCCCAGCACTGACAGTGCCCGGCTGCGGCGCGCCAGCCAGGCGCGGTGTACACCGTCGCCGGCACGAAACACGTCGCAGCCGGGAATGCGCTCGTGCGCCTGCACCAGGTCGAAGCCTTCGCCGGCAATGGCCTGACGCACGCCACGGGCAAAGCCGGCATCGCGCCACACATTGCCCAGATAAAACGGATTGACCGTCAGGTTGTGGTAACCGGGGTGATCTTCCCAGCGGCGGGTAATCAGCGTCACATCCAGGCTGCCCTGACGGGCCAGCGCGTCCAGCGCGCGGCTGACAAAGCGCTCGGCACCGCCAGCGGGGTTATAGCGTTGCCGCACAATCGCCAGTCGGGTCATCGGCCAGTCTCCTGTAGCAGTTCATCCAGCGCCGCCAGCACCCGGCTGGCCGGAATGGCGCTCAGGCATTCGCTGAGCTTGCCGCCGCCGCAGCCATCGCGGCCACAGGGCCGGCACGGCCAGTCTTCGCGCACCACCCGCTGCGCCACCTGCCATGGCCCCCATTCAATTTCGCCGGAGGGGCCAAACAGCGCCACGGTGGGCGTACCCAGCGCAGCGGCCATATGCATGGGCACCGAATCCATGCCGATGAAAGCACGCGCCTGCGCCAGCAGCGCACCCAGTTGCTCCAGGCTCAGTTCCCCGGCCAGGCTGGCCACAGGCCGGCTCAGTCTGGCCTGAATGTCGGCCAGCATGGCCAGTTCCGCCGGGTCGGGCGCGGCAGTCAGCAGCACCGGCCAGCCACGGGCGGTCAGTTGGTCAATCAGCTCGGCCATCTGCGCCACCGGCCAGGTTTTGAACAGCCAGCGTGAGGTGGGATGGATATGGATAAACTGGCCGGGCAACAGGCCCAGCGCCTCCAGCCGGCGGTTCACCTCCTGGCGGGCATGTGCCGATGGGCACAGCACCAGTTGTCGCGCATCGGCAGGCGCTTGCAGGCCCAGCCGGCGCAGGGCATCCAGGTGTAATTCCACCGTATGCCGGCGATTGCCGCCCACCAGCGGATAACGGTGGGTAAAAGCCTTGGCAAAGCGGCTGCTGGTTTTACCTGCTGGCGCAATGGCCCAGCGGGGTTTCAGCAGCCGCGCCAGGGTGGCACCGCGATTGTGGTCAGTCAGATGGATGATCAGATCGTACTGGCGGGCGCGCAGCGCCTGAAACAACGCCCATTCGTGGCGCAGCTGAGCCAGCCAGCCAGCGCGTTTCCACTGGCGGCCAATGCAGAACACCTGGCTGATGGCCGGATGGCCACCCAGCATCGGTGCGGTGTCGGCGTACACCAGTGCGTCAAGTTCGGCATGAGGGGCATGCTGTTTCAGCACGGTAAACACGGGAGAAGTGAGCAATACATCGCCGTGATGGCGCAGTTTGATCACCAGCACGCGCTTAAGCGCGGCGGGGTCGATGGCGTCTTGCAGCATGGAAACAGTCGGTTTTTCGCAGAAGATCGGGCCAGGGCGCGGCAGTTGGCCGCGCCCGGCGCTCAGGCAGCACAATCCAGCGCGTTGAGTTGCTGGAGCAGGTCGTGGATTTTGTCCGGGTCGTCGGCACGCAAGATGCGCGAGGTCAGTGGCAGCAGGCGATCCAGGTGGGTGTTGAGCACCACCTGCTTGACCGACAGCATATTGGCCGGATGCATGGAAAACTTGCGCAGGCCCATGCCCAGCAGCAGCCGGGTCAGCCGGGCGTCGCCGGCCATTTCACCGCACACCGACACCGGCATGCCGGCCTTGTTGGCCGCCTTGATGGTGTGCAGGATCAGATACAGCACCGCCGGATGGGTGGGGTCGTACAGCGAGCTGACCGCATCGTCGTTGCGGTCGATGGCCAGGGTGTACTGAATCAGATCGTTGGTGCCCAGCGAGAAGAAATTGACGTACTTGGTCAGCGAATTGATCACCAGCGCTGCCGACGGAATTTCAATCATCGCGCCCACTTCGAGTTTTTCGTCAAATGGGATATTCTCGCTGCGCAGTTCGTGACGGGCCAGATCCAGCTGGGCCAGCGCCTGCTTGAGGTCGGTCAGGCCGTTGATCATCGGAAACAGCACACGCAGCTTGCCATGTGCCGACGCGCGCAACAGCGCGCGCAGTTGCGAGCGGAACAGCTGCGGTTCAGCCAGGCACAGACGAATGCCGCACAAGCCCAGCGCCGGGTTGTCCGACACACCGTGTACCGACCATTTCGGGTTTTTGTCAGCCCCCAGGTCCATGGTGCGGATGGTCACCGGAAAGCCCTTCATCTCGGTGACCACCTGGCGGTAGGCTTCAAACTGCTCGTCTTCCGACGGCAGGGTGTCGCGGCCTAAAAACAAAAATTCACTGCGGAACAGGCCAATGCCCACGGCGCCGGCGGCTTTGACGTCTTCGACGTCTTGCGGCAGTTCGATATTGGCCACCAGCTCGATGGGTGCGCCGTCCAGGGTGACGGCATTGGCCTTCTTGATGCTAGACAGCTTGCGCCGCGCTTCGCGCCAAGCGCGCTGGCGGCGCTTGTACTCGACCAGCACCTGCTCGTCGGGGGCAACAATCACCACGCCCTGGATGCCGTCCACGATGACAATTTCGTCTTCGCTGATCAGCTGGCGGGCGTTGTGGGTGGCAATCACCGACGGCAAGTCCAGGCTGCGCGCCAGAATGGCGGTGTGGCTGGTGGCCCCGCCTACGTCGGTGACAAACGCCGCGTAATTGGAATCCTTGAAGTACACCATGTCAGCCGGCGACAGGTCGTGGGCAATCAGGATGGCATCTTCGTTGAGCGGGTCAGGCATCGGCAGCGCGCTGCTGTGTCCGGCCAGGTTCTTGAAAATGCGCTCGACCACCTGCAGCACATCCTGCTTGCGTTCGCGCAGGTATTGTTCTTCGATGTCTTCAAACTGCGCCACCAGCTGGTCGGACTGGGTTTTTAGCGCCCATTCGGCATTGCAGTGCAGCGAATCAATGACCTTGAGCGGTTCGCGCGAGATGGTGGCGTCGTTGAGCAGCATGATGTGCAACGACAAAAACGCCCCCAGCTCGGCGGGTGCGTTTTCCGGAATGCTGCCCCAGAGCATTTCCAGCTCTTTGCGGGTGGCGCGGATGGCGGTTTCAAAGCGCTGCTTTTCTGCTGGCAGTTCGTGCGCATCCAGCGTGTAATGCGCTACATCGGCGGCGCTTTGCGAAATCAGGTGCGCGCGACCGATGGCAATGCCGCCACCAATGCCGATGCCGTGCAAACTAATGCTCATGGCCTTCCTCCCCCTGCAAGACTCGATCGGGCCGTCCCCTGCCCGGTTGACCTGTTGCCGCACTAGCCTGCTGGCTATCCCCGCGACATCAGGGGCCGGGTTGAAGTGGCCGGTTCACGCTGCCCGCGTGGCCGGCGCTGAGTATGCCAGGCGCAGATGACCGGCAGACGGCTGAGGCTCAACCGGTCTGACAGTCCTGCGGCCAGGCAGATTACTCGGCCTCGTCGAATTTATTGTTGATCAGGGCCACCAGCGCAGCCAGCGCGGCGTCCTCATCGTCCCCGTGTGCTTCCAGCTCCACCTTGGAGCCTTTGGCGGCCGCCAGCATCATCACGCCCATGATGCTTTTGGCGTTGACCCGGCGGTTATTGCGCGAAATCCAGATTTCACTGGCGTAACGACCGGCCAGCTGGGTGAATTTCGATGATGCCCGGGCATGCAGCCCGAGTTTATTGATGATTTCAACTTGCACTTGCGCCATGTGCGTCCCCCGGTACGATATACATCACCCCTTCCAGCCCGCCAGTGACTGCCTTGCTGACCACGGTTTCCAGCGGCTGGCCGGCGTAGCACAGGCTACGCACCAGCATGGGCAGGCTGACGCCCGCCACCGCTTCCACCCGGCCAGGCTCAATCAGCCGGCTGGCAATATTGGAGGGTGTACCGCCAAAAATGTCCGACAGCAGCAACACGCCGCTGCCATCATCCAGCCCCCGCACCAAATCGCGGGCTTCGGCCAGCTTGCGGTCGGGGTCGTCGTTTTTATCCACCGCCATCACAGCGAGGTTTGGCAGCTCGCGCTGCAGGATATGCTGTGCACATTGCGCCAGGATCACCCCGAGGTCGCCATGCGTCACAATCAGAATGCCTACCATGAATACCCTCTTGCTTGCCGGGGCCGGTTCGTCTGGTGTTTTGTGGGCCAGGGAGATTACCGCCGGCACACTCGTGGATGTCACGATCAGCGACGATTGTAACAAGCCCGCGCCTGACGTGGGGGCAGTATCGGTGAGGAAATGGATGAAAAATGCCTGAAGAATAATGCCCCAGCCCCAATTCAGGGCCAATACGCAATGCGCCAGTCTGAGGCACAGGCTGGCGCAAAAGCAGACACACCGGAAAAAAACACTCAGCGGCGCGACCCGGCGGGCGGATCGTACCAGCCCGGCGGACGCACCCAGGCTTCTTCCCGCTCGCGGCCATACGCCGGTGCGCGGGAGGAGGGGTGATCATTCCAGCCAGGCGGACGCTGCCAGCCCGGCGGCACATCACGCCGGCCATGATCATAACGATCATAATCGTAACGGTCACGGTCATGGTGGTGAGGGTGACGATATTCACGCTGGCGAGGCGGCACAGGATACGCCGGGTACACCACCACCGGCGATTGCACCCGGTACACCGGCGGCTGGCCAACAATCAGCTGTATCCCCCATGCCGGAGACTGGGCCGAAGCAGACGCGGCAGCCAGTGCCAGCCACAGGGCAGTCAGTCGAAGAAAGGGCATGGCGTGACTCCTTGTCCAGTGGTGCAAAAATGGCCGGAAAGCGGTGGATGACCCCCTATCGGGATCATGTTAACCCACCCCTCATGCTCAACATAGCAGGATGCCGCCCCCACTGCCGGGCCGTCGCGCTGGTCCGGCAGATACGTTACTGCGCGGGCCGGTTTTCAATCCGCTCGGTTTTGCGCTCGGCGCGACGCTCCACCCGGTCTGCCCGGCGATCCACCCGACGGGCGTGTCGTTCGGCGCGGCGTTCGCGCTGCTGCGCCAGGTGCGGGTGGCTGGCGTCTGCGCTGGCGGCTTCGATCCGATTGGCCCGTGCCTCGGCCTGGTCGGCGTGCTGGCGCGCCATGTCGGCGCGCTGTTCAATCCGCTCCACGCGCTGTTCGGCGGCAGGGGTGGCCGCCCAGGCGGCAGAGGTGGTCATCAGCAGACACAGCGCGGTCCAGCGCATGGTTTGGCACATCGACATGGGGTGTTCTCCAGCAAGAATTCTGGTATGCGTCAATTCAAGGCAAACCTGACAGCATGCCCTGCCGACAGGAGGGTACATCGTGTCGGCAGGGCATGGTCAGCCACTTACTGCTTGGCGGCTTCCGGCTTTTTCGCTTCAGCCGGCTTGTCGGCGGGCTTGTCGGCTTTTTTCTCGGCCTTGTGCTCTGCTTTGTGTTCGGTTTTCTTGGCGTCGGCCTTCACGTCCTTCTTGGCCTCAGCCTTGACTTCGGTCTTGGCCGCTTCCGGCTTGGCAGCAGCAGCAGCGGCGGGAGCCGGGGCGGCAGCCGGTTTGACTTCCGGCTTGGCGGCATCGGCGGCAAAGCCCATCCCGGCGGACACGGCAAACACACCAGCAACCAGGCTCTTGATCAGGGTATTGGCATTCATGGTCTTCATCCTTTGTCATTCAGTTTGGGTTAGGCCCCGTGGCGGGGGTCAGCTGCGTATTGCAGTTGATGGGCTCAGATTAAGCCCTGCCAGACAGGCCGTCTGTGAGTGAGTGGTGTCGGGATGTAACCGAATGTACAGAAAAATGGATATTCGACCTTGATCTATCGGGCATCGAAGCGGTCGATCCTGGCTTCGATCTCCTCAATATGCTGCATCAGTTCGTCGAGCACGAAGCGGTGACTGGCGGTCAGTTCGCCTTGCAGGGCATCGAAGATCTCCTCACGGCTAGATTTGCTCTTTTTTGAGTACATTAACGACATAAGGATCGATTATACAATCAAAAATTGATCTTGCTGCCAGGGCGTTTTAGACTGATCGTGTCATTGAGCGCTCAACCAGAGGTGACACCATGCGTGTGAAGCAAGCCACCACCCTACGCCCTGAGCTGGCCACCGAATCCCAAAATCTGGGCCTGAAACTGGCGCGTCTGCGCATGGCCAGAGGCATCAAACAAGTTGATGCAGCGTTGCGCGCCGGCCTATCCCGAAACACCGCCTACCGCCTAGAACGGGGTGATCCAGGGTTGGCCTTTGGCCAAATCCTTCGCTATCTGGATGCTATTGCACCCGGGCAAACGCTGCTTGATCTACTAAGCGAAAATGACCCCGCATTGACTGCACTCGAAACACGCGAGCGCAAACGGCGCGTGCGCGACATGTCCTCTGCCGAGCTGAAGGAGTTGGATTTCTGATGGCAGCAGCCGAAAAAAAACTTATTGTTTTTGCCCATCTGGATACAGATTGGGTGCCATGCGGGCAGCTCACATTGATAGAGGACGGCCCCATGGTATTGGCATCCCGCTTTGCCTACGGCCTGCGCTATCTGGACCGGCATAACGCCGTAGAGCTTGACCCGGTTAGCCTTGGCTTGCACAACAAGGACAGCATTCGTGGCAAAGCGCTACTGCCAGTGAATATGTTGCCTTTGTTCGGTGGAATCCGCGATGCTGCCCCGGATGCCTGGGGACGACGCGTCATCGAAGCAAAGCTGAAAGTGCCTGCAAACAGCCTGTCTGAGTCGGATTATCTGCTGCACGCTGGCAGTGAGCGCGTAGGTGCTCTGGACGTACGCACTGCGCCAGATGCACCACCACGCCCCAGCCATAGCAGCTGGGACAGCCTTCAGTATTTGATGGAGGCGGCTGACCGCATTGAGGAGGGCTTGCCCATTCCGGCCAAGCTCGAAGCAATTTTTCAAGACGGTACGGCGCTGGGCGGCGCACGCCCGAAGGCATCGATCCGCGACGACGACGGCGTGCTCTGGCTGGCCAAGTTCCGTAGCCGGACAGACGGGTACGACATCCCCGCAATTGAGGCGGCTACCCTCAGACTGGCGGCAGAATGCGGGCTGACGGTGCCACCGGTTAAGGTTCTTCCGCTGGGTAGCCGAAACATCATGATGATTCGGCGCTTTGACCGGTACTGGAGCGCTCCGGGCGTGACCAAGCCGGGCGACTGGATGACAGTTCAGCCTGTGGCGGGCCAGCAGGAACGGCGGCTGGGCTTTGTCAGCGGGCTGACTTTGTTGGGCTGCGATGAAACACAGTCACGCCTCAAGTCCTATGCGGATCTCACCCACGCCATCCGGCGCTATTGCCACACCTCGGTCATCCGACGCGACAACCGGGAGTTGTTCGGGCGCATGGTGTACAACATCCTGGTCAGCAACGACGACGATCACCTACGCAATCACGGTTTTGTCTGCGATGCAAGTTTGCCGGGCTGGCGTCTGAGCCCGCTGTACGACGTGATGCCACGCCCCAGCCTGGCATTTGAGCGGCAATTGCACCTTGGCGTCGGCAAGCAAGGGCGCTCAGCAACACTGGACAACGCCATGACGGCCAAAGAGGCGTTTTCACTCTCTGAGACAGAAGCAGTCACCGTCATTGCAGAGGTATGGGAGCGGGTACGTGAATGGCGCGTTTACTTTGAACAATACGGTGTGCCTGCCGCTGAGATCGACAAGATTGCGCCAGCTTTCCGACATATCGACGATGTGTCATCTGCCAAGCTACGTCGCCAACTGCCATGATCCACCACGACAAGCGGCTACCCAGAAAAACAGCAGAGTAGCCCTGTGCTTAGAACGTGTTCAAAGTCTAGCGAACGACGGGTCAGCCAAGGCGAAATGAACCCAAAAGGTGCAGTTGACACGCGGTCAATGCGCATTTTGGGGGGCATTTCAACGCAGGATCACCCGAGTCTCGCAGACTTTGAACGCGTTCTTAGCGCGCCGCCGCCCCCAACCAGGGCAGGACAATCTCCACCCGCAAACCACCTTCTACCCGGTTACGGGCCAGAATCTGGCCGCCATGGGCTTCGATGGCGCGCCGGGCGATGGCCAGACCGAGGCCATAGCCGCTGCCGGACGGGCTGCCGGGGCTGCGATAAAATGGCTGGAAGATGGTTTCCAGCTCGTCTTCGGCCACGCCTGGCCCCCGGTCGCTGACAATAATGCGGACCTGTTGCAGCGCGCGGTCGCTGCAACCCTGCACCTCGACGCATTCGCCTTCCGGGGTATAGCGAATGGCGTTGCGCACCACGTTTTCCACCGCGCGCACCAGCAGGTCGGCCCGGCCAGTCAGCTGGACTTCGCCCTCGCTGCGGTAGGTCACGCATTTATTCACCGCCTCAGCCTCAAACTGGGCGTCGGCCATCACGTCGTCGAGCAGGGCCAGCAGGTCGAAGGTCTGGCTGGCGGCACCGGGCAAGCCGGAGTCCAGCCGGGCAATGGTCAGCACTTCATCCACCAGTTCGTCCAGCCGGGTGATTTCCCGTTCCAGCCGTTCCAGCATGGCTTCCAGCTGTTTCGGGTTTTGCCGCACCAGGCCGATGGCCGCCTGCAGCCGGGCCAATGGTGAGCGCAGTTCATGAGAAATATCGTGCAATAAGCGCCGTTGCGCGCTGATCAGCGCTTCAAGCTGGCCAGTCATGCTGTCAAAGTCGTGGCCCAGATCGCTGAACTCATCACGACGCCGGCCCATGCGCGCGCGCACCCGGGTATGCAGGGCCCCTGCTGCCACCGCGCGAAATGCCTGGCGCAGGTGGCCAATCGGCTTGACCACATACCAGGCCAAACCCGCGCTGAACGCCAGACTGGCCAGCACACCGGCCAGCAGATGCACCCAGGGCAGCGGCAGGCCAGGTGGCCCGCCGCCGTCAAAACGTGGCCCGCCATCGCCTTTAAACCGGTGATCTCCCTTGAAACCCGGCTCACCTTTCACGCCACGCTCGCCAGGAAGTGGAGGGGGAAACGGCAATAAACTGGGGCCACGCCGGGAATGAAAGGGGACAAACAGCAGGTAGGTATGATCAGATGAGACGGTGACGCTGCGCACCCGGTTGATATCCCCCTCGCCAGCCGCCAGCTTGCGCGCAGCAGCAATGGCCTCGGCAGACACAGGCCGGCCCAGCAGTTCGCGGTCGTTTTCGTCCACGGCAAAAATCGGCTCGGCTTCGCGCCCGGACCAATCGCGCAGAATATGACGCAAAGTCGTTTCATCGCCGTGAACCAGCACGGATTCAGCCATATGCAGCAAAAGCGCGGTGCGCGGCCCGCCAGACAAGGCGGGGTGCTGGTGTTTGGGAATATTCCACCACACCACCAAACCCGCCCCGGAACCCGCCAGCAGCAGGGTGAGCCAGAAGGCCAGAAAAAATTTCCAGAACAGGCTGCGGCTGAGCAGACGCAACCGGGCAAGCAGGGCGCGCATCGGCGGTTTACTCCCGAATCAGCTGGTAGCCAATGCCGCGAATGGTTTCAATCCAGGATTGACCATCGGCGCGACGGCCCAGTTTGTGGCGGATGCTGCTCAGATGCACGTCGATGCTGCGGTCAAACCGGGTCAGCGAACGCCCCAGCGCCTGCTCGGACAGCTCGCGCTTGCTCACCACCCGGCCAGCATTGCGCGCCAATTGCAGCAGCAGGTTGAATTCGGTGCTGGTCAGCTCCAGTGCCTGCGCCTGCCACTGGGCGGTGCGCTTGCCAGGCCACAGGGTCAGCGCCCCCACCTGCAGCGCGCTGTCGGCGTGTTCAGTTGGCGTGCTGTGTACCCGGCGCAGCACGGCACGAATCCGCGCCACCAGCTCACGCGGGGTGCAGGGTTTGGGCACGTAGTCATCCGCGCCCATTTCCAGGCCGATAATACGGTCCACATCGTCGCCCTTGGCGGTGAGCATGATCACTGGCGTGGTGATCTGGCTGCGAATCCGCCCAAGCACCTCTACCCCGCTGGCACGCGGCATCATCACATCCAGAATGATCAGCGCGTACTGGCCAGTCAGGGCTTCCTGGCTGCCAGCATCGCCATCGTGGGCCAAGGTCACGGCAAACCCTTCCTGGGCCAGGTAGTCACGCAGCATTTCGGCCAGTTCTACATCGTCATCGACCAGCAGTAGCCGGCTCATGGTGTTGCTTCCTTGTCTCAATCAGATTCCCTGCATGATAGCGGTTCCTGGCCCGCTGCTGACCGCTGGCCCAGCGGCCTTTACCCAGCTTTACACAGCCGTTTGACCGGCAAGAATGACCATTTTCCCGATTTTTCCCACACCACACCCAGCAACGGATTAAGCCAGTTGTGCCGCTAAACCCTTGTTTTGCTGATCAAGCCAGCCAGATTGCGGTTCTGGCAGCTTTTGCCGCCAGGCCAGCCCAGGTGGCGGCAAAAGCTGCCAAGCCTAAGCCGGCCCAAGCGGGCAGGCCTGTGCTTTGTCGGCTGTTTGCCGGTTTTATCCAGCGGCGTTAACTTAACTTTACCCGTCTTTACCTGCAATAACCTTTAATTTCAGTGGCTTAGGTGAGAATCTTGCAATACGACATCCGGCAGTCGCCCCGGTTTTACACATCACACCGAGGACTGCCTACGCATTTGTTTACTGTGACATGCCTACAAGGAGCTTCACCATGTCGATGAGTATCGGAAGCAGCACCAGCACCACTTCGGCCATGATGTTTTCTCGCGCCGGCGCTACCCGCCAACGCCCGGATGCCAGCAAGCTGGCCGAAGACCTGTTCTCCAAACTGGATACCCAAAGCAAGGGCTATCTGGAAGCCAGCGATCTGGCCACCGCGCTGGGCAGCAGCAGTTCGACCAGCACCGACAGCAGCAGCACGGCCAATGCCGATGAAGTGTTCAAGGCGCTGGACAGCGACAGCGACGGCAAGCTGACCAAAAGCGAACTGACCTCTGGCCTGAAGCAGGTACAGGAACAGCTGGACAGCCAGTTCCAGGCCATGCGCACCAAGGGCAAGGGCGATATGCCGCCACCGCCGCCGGAAGGAGAAGAAGACACGGGCTTGAGCCAGGATGACATGGACGACATTGCCAGCAGCACCACCGACAGCAAGCTGGCCGACATGATGAAAACCTTGTCGAGCAATTTTGAAGCGGCGGATACGGATGGTGATGGCAAGGTCACCCGCAGCGAAGCGATGGAATACAAAAAGTCCACTGAAGCCAGCACCGCCAGCACGGATGACAGCACCAGCACCGATACCGACACCACTGCCAGCAGCGACAGTGTCAGCAGCGCACTGGCCTCGCTGGTGCAAGGCATGATGCAACCGCCGCCCAAAACCGAAGGCGGCCATCACGGTGGCAAAGGCAAGGATGACGGGCTGACGGTGGATCAGATGAATGAAATCGCCAGCACCACCACCGATACCAATCTGGCTGACTTGATGAAGACGCTGTCGAGCAATTTTGCCGCCGCTGACGCCAATCAGGACGGCAAGGTCACCCGTGACGAAGCGATGGCCTACCAGGAAGAAAACCAGACCACCACCAGCGCCACCACCACCGCCAGTGCCACCAGCAGCAGCGACGATCTGGATACGGCGGTAATGAAGCGCATCATGGAACTGGTTCAGACTTACAGCGGCCAATCCAGCAGCAAGGCACAAAGCACGTTGAGCACGGTGTCGATCTCGGCCTGATGTTTCACGTGAATCCTCTGGCTTGAAACGCCAAGCCCCCATTATCTGGGGGCTTGGCGTAGGTATTGGCAGAATAGGCTGACCTTTTGGCCAGCCATCCCTCTATTTGCGCTTACAGCTTGTCGTACAGCTTGCTGCCACCCTGCACAAACTCCACTGCCTTCACTTCCATTCCCTGCTGCAAGGCCACTTCGGCGCTGATGCCCTGCTGAGCAGCGTAGTCGCGCACGTCCTGGGTAATTTTCATCGAGCAGAAGTGCGGGCCACACATTGAGCAGAAATGCGCCACCTTGGCGCTGTCCTTGGGCAGGGTTTCGTCGTGGAAACTCTTGGCCTTGTCCGGGTCCAGACCCAGATTAAACTGGTCTTCCCAACGGAATTCAAAGCGCGCCTTGCTCAGGGCATTGTCGCGAATCTGCGCACCGGGGTGACCCTTGGCCAGGTCGGCGGCGTGGGCGGCCAGCTTGTAGGTGATGATGCCTTCTTTCACATCGTCCTTGTTCGGCAGACCCAGATGCTCCTTCGGCGTGACATAGCAAAGCATGGCGCAGCCATACCAGCCGATTTGCGCAGCACCGATGGCCGAGGTGATGTGGTCGTAGCCGGGGGCGATGTCGGTGGTCAGCGGGCCAAGGGTGTAGAACGGTGCTTCGTCACACCATTCCAGTTCCTTGTCCATGTTTTCCTTGATCAGCTGCATCGGCACATGGCCGGGGCCTTCGATCATCACCTGCACATCGTGCTTCCAGGCAATCTGGGTGAGCTCGCCCAGGGTTTTCAGCTCACCCAGCTGGGCGTCGTCATTGGCATCGTAGATCGAGCCAGGACGCAGGCCATCGCCCAGGCTGAAAGCCACGTCATATTCCTTCATGATCTGGCAAATGTCGTCAAAATGGGTATACAGGAAGTTTTCCTGATGGTGGGCCAGACACCATTTGGCCATGATCGAACCGCCCCGGCTGACAATACCAGTCATGCGCTCGGCAGTCATCGGCACATAGCGCAGCAGGACGCCAGCGTGGATGGTGAAGTAATCCACCCCCTGTTCGGCCTGCTCGATCAGCGTGTCCTTGAAGATTTCCCAGGTCAGATCTTCGGCCTTGCCGTTGACCTTTTCCAGCGCCTGGTAAATCGGCACGGTGCCAATCGGCACCGGGCTGTTACGGATAATCCATTCGCGGGTTTCGTGGATGTTCTTGCCGGTGGACAAGTCCATGATGGTATCGGCCCCCCAGCGGATGCCCCAGGTCATTTTCTCGACTTCTTCGCCAATGCTGGAGGTCACCGCGCTGTTGCCGATATTGCCGTTGATCTTCACCAGGAAATTACGGCCAATGATCATTGGCTCGCATTCCGGGTGGTTGATGTTGTTCGGAATAATGGCACGGCCACGGGCAATTTCGTCGCGGACAAATTCGGCAGTGATGGTGTCCGGAATGCCGGCACCAAAGCGCTGACCCGCGTGCTGGCGGGCCATCATCCTGGCCAGTTTTTCCCCTTGCGGGCCACTGGCCTTCAGGCTGTCCAGGTAGGCGTCACGGCGCAGGTTTTCCCGAATCGCCACATATTCCATTTCCGGGGTGATAATGCCACGGCGGGCGTAGTGCATCTGGGTGACGTTGCTGCCCGGCTTGGCCCGGCGCGGCGCGCGGGTCAGGTTGAAGCGCAGCGGGTCGAGCTTTTCGTCGGCAGCGCGCTGGCGGCCATACTCGCTGGACAAGTCGGCCAGCACTTCGGTGTCCTGGCGTTCTTCAATCCAGGCGGCGCGCAGCGCCGGCAGACCGGAGCGCACATCAATGTGTGCGTCGGGGTCCGAGTACGGGCCGGAAGTGTCGTAAACGGTAATCGGCGGGTTTTTTTCACCGCCAAACGAGGTGGGGGTATCCGCCTGACTGATTTCCCGCATCGGCACGCGAATATCCGGGCGGCTGCCGGTGACGTAGATTTTTTTCGAGTTAGGCAGCGGCTGGATAGCCGCGTGGTCCACTTCGGCAGTCTGGTTAAACGGATGGTGTGGCGCATTCATGGCAGGTTTCCTCGTGTTCGGCGGCAAAACGGAAACCACGCCAGCCAATGGCGCGCCTCTCGCTTCCCTACGCCGATATTAGCCGGATCAGGTTCGAAGGGTAACTCTCATTTCTGCACAGCACTGAACGGTGCAAAAAACCCCTAGCGGACAGTGCTGTGAAGCTAAAGCAAATATGGGATAATTGCAAGTTACTGTCATCGCTCAATAAACGATCGTTCGGAGTGTTCAATGGATTTTGAAAAAGCCCGGTTCAACATGGTCGAACAGCAGATTCGCCCGTGGGATGTGCTCAACACGCAGGTGCTGGATCTTCTGTTTCACGTGAAACGCGAAGAGTTCGTTAGCGACAAGCAAAAAACCATTGCCTTTGTCGATACCGAACTGCCGCTGCCCAACGGCAGCCGCATGCTGGAGCCCAAGATGGAGGCTCGCCTGGTGCAGGAGCTGAATCTGGCCCCAGAGGACAAGGTGCTGGAAATCGGCACCGGCAGCGGCTACCTGACCGCCCTGCTGGCCAGCTTCAGCAAGCATGTCTACAGCCTGGACATCGACCCGGCCATGACCGCGCTGGCCAAGGCCAATCTGGCCCGCGCCAATATCCACAATGTCACCCTAGTGACCGCCAATGGCGTGGACGGCCTGCCGACCAATGCGCCGTTTAACGCCATTGTGGTGGGCGGCTCGCTGCCCACCCTGCCAGAAGCGCTGACCAGCCAGCTGGCCGTGGGTGGCCGTCTGCTGGTGGTACTGGGTGACGCTCCGTCGATGAGCCTGACGCTGATTGAGCGCGAAAGCGAAACCGGCTTGCGCACCACCAAGCTGTTTGAAACGGTGCTCACCCCGCTGAAGGATGTCGAGCAACCGGAACGCTTTGCCTTTTAACCATGCTCAGTGAAATTTCTCCCACCGCCCTGCACGCCTGGCTGGAAGACACCACCCGCCCGGCACCTTATCTGCTGGATGTGCGTGAAGACTGGGAATTTGCCCACTGTCATCTGGCCAATAGCCAGCTGATGCCCATGCATACCGTGCCCTTGCAGATGAACAAGCTCCCGGATGATGTACCGCTGGTGGTGATTTGCCACCATGGCGTGCGCAGCTATCAGGTGGGCCAGTATCTGGTTCAGGCGGGCTTTGACGAAGTGCTCAGCCTGGCTGGCGGGGTGGCGGCCTGGGCGGATCAGGTAGACCCTGGCATGCCGCGCTACTGATGGCGGAGTACTGATGCTGCCAGTGCCACAACGGCTACCCTCGGGTGGCCGTTGTTGTCTGTGCCGTGGCCGGTTTTCCCGCTTATCCTTGCTGCCGCCAATGCGGCGATAGCAAAAAAATACGCCACCGTTTTGCCGGCCAGATTGCGCCAGCAAAAATACTTTACCCCCAGCTTATCCACAGCCGGATTTTTTCTGGTTTACCCCTTATGCCCAACTTGTCGTTTCTTGCTCCTGCGTATGCTGGTCTTGACCCAGCATGGCGTTCCGCCTTGTCCGAAGTGTGGCACAGCGCCAAACTGGCCAAACTGGACCAGGCGCTCAGCCAGCGTCACGCCGCTGGCGCTGAAATCTATCCACAGCGTGATCAGCTGTTTCACGCGCTGAATCTGACCCCACCTGACCAGGTCAAAGTGGTGATTCTGGGGCAGGACCCTTACCATGGCAGCGGCGAGGCGCACGGTCTGGCGTTTTCGGTGTTGCCGGGGGTCAAGACACCGCCCTCGTTGCGCAATATCTTCCAGGAACTGCACAGCGATCTGGGCGTGCCACTGCCAGCCCACGGCACACTCAGCCATTGGGCACAGCAAGGGGTGTTGTTGTTGAATAGCGTGTTGACGGTAGAAAAAGACTGCGCCAACAGTCACCGCAAGCTGGGCTGGGAGGTACTCACCCACGCAGTGATCGATACCTTGGCCAGACGGGACACCCCCACGGTGTTTCTGCTGTGGGGCAGCGCCGCGCAGAAGCTGGGCGCACCAGCAGCAAGTAACCCACATCACTGCGTGCTGAATAGCGTGCATCCATCGCCCTTGTCGGCCTATCGTGGTTTTTTGGGCTGTCGGCATTTTTCTCAGGCCAATGCCTTTTTGCGTGAGCAGGGGCGTGGGGAGATTGATTGGCGCTTGCCGGCATTACCCACCCTTCAGGCTGGCTTGGCATTTTAACAGCAGCTTATCAAACCGCTGATTCTGGGTTGCGCCTTCTTGGCTTCTCTATCTGCATCGGTGCTATATCGGTAGCTTGGCGGCTTAAAAAACGTTATATCATAAAAAAATTGCCCTCCCCACTTTTGCGGGGAGGGCAATTTTTTCAGCGATTTTTTGATTCAGCCAGGTTTGATGGCAGCATGAACATAAGTCAATTGTGCTATGCATGAGTGGCATATCCACCGCCATAGATCATGCTATTCCCTCGCACATCAGCTTATTATGTCCCGCATATTTTGATTGTTCTGCTATTGCAGCACCCTCATCAGCACTGATGATATTCGCGGTACCATTCAACAAAACGGCGCATGCCATCCGCCAAAGCAGTATCCGGAGAAAATCCAACAGCCTCGCGCAAACGTCGGGTATCCGCATAGGTAACCGGCACATCACCGTCCTGCATCGGCAAATAAATCTTCTCAGCCTCTCGCCCCAGTGCCTGTTCGATGGTGGCAATAAACTGCATTAATTCAACAGGTTGGTGGTTGCCAATATTATACAGCGCATGCGGCAACTCGCCTTGTGGTGGCAAAGCCAGCACGCGCAGAATCCCTTCGACAATATCATCAATATAGGTGAAATCACGCTGTAGCCGACCATGGTTGAATACCTTGATGGGTTTACCCTGTAAAATCGCTTCGGTAAATAACCAGGGGGCCATATCCGGCCTACCCCAAGGGCCGTATACGGTGAAAAACCGCAATCCGGTAGCAGGCAATTGGTATAAATGGCTATAACTGGCCGCCATCACTTCATTGGCTTTTTTACTGGCTGCATAAAAACTGACCGGATGGTCAGTTCTATCGTCTTCAGAAAATGGCACCTTGGCATTCTTGCCATAAACCGAAGACGAGCTGGCATACACCAGATGCTGCACCGGGTAATGGCGACACGCTTCCAGAATATTGGTCATGCCGATCAGGTTTGACTGTGCATAAGTATGCGGGTTTTCAATCGAATAGCGCACCCCGGCCTGAGCGGCCAGATGAATCACAGCATCTGGCCGATTTTGGGCAAACAAGGCATCCAATGCAGGCCAGTCAGCCACGTCCTGTGGATAAAATTGAAAATCCGGCTGATTTTTCAGCGTCGCCAAACGAGCGTGCTTCAAACTGACCGGGTAGTAATCGTTCAAATTATCCACAGCCACCACCTGGTGACCCGCACGCAGCAGTGCTTGTGCACACGCTCGGCCAATAAATCCGGCAGCGCCGGTAACTAATACTTTCATGCCATTATCCCTTGCGTTGCCGTTCATACAGCTTGGCGTATTTTAATAAACTGTTCATGCAGCCAATGCTGATATGCACAAATCCCGGCATACCATCACGCCAGCCTTGGCGAATCAGATAAAACTTGATAAACCGAATCAATGGACTGAATACCATTTTTCCCAGGGTAATCTTCTTGCCCTGACTGAATAAATTGTTTGCCTGCAAATCAGTATAGTGATTTTGCTTACGTAAATACTCACTCAGTACTTCACCAGACTCATGCATTAAATCCCCATGAAGTTTTCCAACAAGTCCTTGATAAATAACGGTTTCATGCACGCTATCGTCTGACCATCCAGCCTGTTTGCGGTGAAAAAGGCGTAAACTCCAATCAGGATAGCCTTCACCATGGCGTAAAAATCGGCCCATGAATTTATTGCAGCGTGGCATTTTCCAGGCATGAATATTGGGTGAATTATCTTCCAGCCGTTGAAGGTGTGCTGCCAATTCTGTAGACAACCATTCATCGGCATCCAGACATAATACCCAATCATATTTAGCGTGTGCTACAGCAAATTGTTTTTGTTTGCCAAAACCCAGCCAATCCTGATGAATCACTCGTGCATGGTGGTGTTGGGCAATTTCAATTGTGTTGTCCTGGCTGCCTGAATCAACCACCACAATGTCGTCGGTCAACCCGGCACAGCTTTGCAGACACTTTGTCAGTGTGCTGGCTGCGTTCAGGGTAATGAGCACCACAGAAAATTGCATACGTTGTTCTTAATAAGTTTGTATAGATTTAGATAGACGATGAAACAATAGTACACCCTTATCTGTGGATAAGTCTTTTTTAACAAACAAAATCAATGCTTTATATGGCAAGCAAACTTCGGTATGGCAGCCATGTCCGGCTGTTGAACAATTGTGGATGCTTTGCGCTGGTGTTGGAATGGTGTACTTATCCACAGGCGAAGGCCGAGTTGGCACGGACCGTCGGTGGACAGTTATTTTGCCTGCAATCGGTTTCAAACAAGAACTAAATTAATAAATGGATGAAGAAACAATAGTGGGGGTTTTCTGTGGATAACCTTGTAAAAAGCTTGTTCGATCAAGCTTTTGCCTTGTGTATGGGCTTGGGGTAAGTCCTGCTGGCTGCCATGGGCTGACTTGTGGATAACTTATCCACCTGGGGAAAACTTCCACTTATCCACAGGTGGTCAGCCGGATTTCGCTTGGTTAACCCCCAGGCCGGCCCGTACAATCGCGGGCATGTCACGACTTCTGCTTGTTCGCATGTCGTCCATGGGCGACTTGATTCACACCCTGCCTGCGCTGACCGATCTGGCTCGCCGCTTTCCCGACGTGCGCGTGGACTGGCTGGCGGAAGAAGCGTTTGTGGATATCCCGCGCCTGCATCCGGCGGTGGACCAGGTGATTCCGATTGCCTGGCGGCGCTGGCGCAAGCGGCTGTGGCATCCGGCCACCTGGGGCGCGTTGCGCGCCTGTCACCAGGCGCTGAATGCCCGCCGTTACGATCTGGTGCTGGATATGCAGGGCCTGATCAAAAGTGCCCTGGTGGCGCGCTGGGTGCGCAATACGCCCTTGGGGGGCTACGCGGCGGACAGCATCCGCGAGCCGCTGGCCAGCCGCGCCTACGACAAAACCTATCAGGTCAGCCGCAGCCTGTCGGCCATTGAACGCAACCGCCGGTTGATGGGCCTGGCCTTTGGCTACCAGCCCGACCCCACCCCGCCCAACTTTGGCATCCAGCCTGGCCCGCGCCCGGACTGGCTGGACGCCAACGACTACGCCGTGTTGCTGACCGCCACATCCCGCGCTGAAAAAGAATGGCCGGAAACCCACTGGCTGACCCTGGGCGCAGCCTTGCAGTCGCAAGGGCTGAGCGTGATCTGGCCATGGGGCAGTGCGCCGGAACACGCCCGCGCCCTGCGCCTGGTGGAAGCCTTGCCGGGCAGCAAGGTGGCACCGCGCCTGTCGCTGGCGCAGGCGGCGGGTTTGCTCGGCCATGCCGCCGCCGTAGTGGGGGTGGACACTGGGCTGACCCATCTGGCCAATGCGCTGGATCGTCCGCTGGTGGCGATTTACACCGACACCGACCCGCAACTGACCGGCGTGGTGTCGTCGTCTTGTGCCATCAATCTGGGCGGTGTGGCCGCCTGCCCGACCGCTGACGCGGTGCTGAGTGCCCTGGCGCGCTGCCGGGCCGGAACGGCGGCATGAACGCTTGGCGCTGGCTTTACGCCCGGCTATGGACCATTCTGCCGCCGCTGGTGAACCGCTACCTGCGCAAACGCGCGCGCCAGCAGCCGGAATACCTGGAACACTGGGACGAACGCTGGGCGCGCCAGCCCGCGCAGACGGACGACCCGCGTGGGGTGATCTGGGTGCATGCGGTGTCGGTGGGGGAAACCCGCGCCGCCCAGCCGCTGGTGGCGGCATTGCGCGCGCGCTGGCCGGATCGCCCGCTGCTGGTCACCCAGATGACCCCCACTGGCCGGGAAACCGCCCTGTCGCTGTACGGCGGCCAGGCAACGGTGCGCTACCTGCCTTACGACGCCCCAGACGCTGTGGCGCGGTTTCTGGCCCGTTACCAGCCTGTGCTGGGGGTGCTGATGGAAACTGAGCTGTGGCCCAATCTGATTGCCGCCTGCGCCCAGCGCGGTGTGCCGCTGTTTCTGGCCAATGCCCGCCTGTCCGAGCGCTCGGCACGTGGCTATCGCCGCATTGGCGGGCTGATCCGTCCGGCGCTGGCCAGCCTGGCTGGGGTGGCCGCGCAAAGCGAAGACGACGCCGCCCGCCTGCGCGCCCTGGGTGCCCACCAGGTGGCGGTGTGCGGCAACCTGAAATTTGACATCACCCCGCCGCCACAAGCCGCCGTATTGGCCGCCCAGTTGCGCCAATGGCGCGGCGAGCGTCCGCTGTGGATGGCGGCCAGCACCCGCGAGGGCGAAGAAGCCCTGCTGCTGGACGCCCTGCCCGCCGACAGCCCGGCGGTGCTGCTGCTCACCCCGCGCCATCCGCAGCGCTTTGCCGAAGTGGCCGAGCTGTTGCGCGTGCGCGGCATCCCGTTTCAGCGCCGCAGCGACAACGCCGCCCTGCGCGCCGATACCCGTGTCTGGCTGGGCGACAGCATGGGTGAAATGTTCGCCTACTATCAGGCCGTCGATCTGGCCTTTATCGGCGGCAGCCTGCTGCCGCTGGGCGGGCAAAACCTGATCGAACCGGCTGCTGTGGGCTGCCCGGTGCTGATTGGCCCGTCCACCTTCAATTTTGCCGAAGTCACCCGCCTGGCCCTGGCCGAAGGTGCCGCCCGCCAGGTGGCTGACGCTGACGAACTGCACCGCACCGTTGCCGTTCTGCTGGCTGACCCTGACGCCCGCCAGCGCATGGGCGCCGCTGGCCTGGCCTTTGCCCAGCGCCACCGGGGCGCGACTGCGCGCACGCTGGCGCATGTGTTGGGGTGTGTGGGGGAGGCGGTTAATTGATGTCGAGCGCTGTGCCGCCCTGGCGATGGCGCAAGGTTTCGCCCTACACTACCTTGTGCATACATATTTGCTGAGGAGCGTATTGTGCGAACTAATATTGTGATTGATGACCGTCTGATGGATGACGCTCTGCGCCTGACGGGCTTCAAGACCAAAAAACAAGCGGTGGAAGCTGGCCTGAAAATGCTAGTGCGCCTGGCTCGGCAAGAAGAAGTTCGTAAACTGCGTGGGCAAATTCCCTGGCAGGGCGATTTGGACGAGATGACGACTGATGCATGATCCTGAGGGGATTCTGCATTTGAATTGACTATTTCTGTGGCGCGTTATCACGGCGACAACCCGGGTTCGCGCATGCGTTTCCGGGCCGCGCCACGGTATTTACAACCAAGGCCGCAGCCATGACCAAACCACATGCTGCAACTGATTTGGCCAACGTTGTAACGCCCACTGTAGGGCGAAAGCCCAGATGGTGAAGGTAATCACAACCAGATTCACCCGCAACCAATAGCGCACAGGGATCGCCAGGCGGCGCAATTCCGCCTTTAATTCATCAGAATACCCTTTGTGAAAATCCCCTGCTCCTTCCAATGCTTTGCCATGGGCGGCCCGAATCGGGTAAGCCGTCAGCAGCAGCACCAGCAAGCAGATAGCCAGCAGCCACAGCAAACCATAGCGCACACCTAAAGTCGGCAGCGGAAAATGGCCATAGGCAACTGTTACCCAGTGCGGAAACAGCGCTTGCACATCTTTAGGCAAATAAGCCGCCAGTAGCCAGCTGATAAAGCCCACCCACACCGATAATAAACTGGATTGTACGGCCCAAGTGGTCCAGTAAGCGGTTTTATGGCGCATTTCTTCATCATTGGCCCACAGCACCGGGCTGAGTAGCAATGCCACCGGTCCCCATAGCCAGGCGCTGGCTTTGAGGTTCCAGCGGTAGAGCAAGGCGGGGAGATAAATTAGGGTAACTAGGGTTGTAAGAAGCATATATTCGATTATATTGTCACGAACTCCACGCTCCATTTTCTGTTCAAGCATTCTCTCTAAACGTTCAAACAGTCCTTTCAATGTAAGATCATTGTCAACCTCTCCTGCTCCGGGTAAAAGTTCCGGTAGATGGCGTGCGTCAATGATGCAAACTGTTTCGTGCCAATTACGCGGGAAAGTGGCTAAGCCCGAACGCCAATATTGAAGGGTTGCCCAAAGGCGGATGAATATAGTGCGGACTAAGAGACCGAGGTTAATGGCTGACATTACTACTAGAAGTGCGAACTGTGCCAGAATTATGGTGCCTATATCCGTAATTGCAGCCATGGCCATGCCAGTAACTGTACCTGCGCCAGTAAGCGTACCCGCAGCTGAAGCTACAACTGAAGCTACAACTGAAGCCACAGTTGAAGTTGCAAATGTAACCGAAGATGAAACCATAACCGCAGCCATACTTGTAACCGCAACTGCAACCATACCTGCAACCACAACGAAAACCCACGTCAGCGTTGCTCCTCGCCACAATATCTCCCAGCCGGTTTGCCCTAACAGGAAGTACTGCATTCCCCAGTAGCTTAGCCCCACCGTTAGACAAGCGGACAGCAGCCCGATGAGCCATTTCTGAGCAGTAGATATTTCTTCTGCTCCCCCTATGTCCTCCCAATACTCCCACAACATCGTCTTTCCCGCCGCCACTGATTCCGGTGAGCGCAGTAATAACACCGGAGCTGCCATCAGCCCGATGAGGGTGAGCCAGGGCCAGGGGGAAATACTGCTTAACCACCAAAAAAAGGCCGTGGCCAGGGGAATTTCCAGCAGCGCCAGTACGGAAATCTGTCCGCGTTGGATGGAGTTATCGCTGCTGATCCAAACCCAGCGAGATTCCTTTACGTTTTCACTCATAGACATCTCGACGATAAAATGAACAATTTATGATAAAGCGGTGTCAAATAGGGCGTGGTCGGGCTGCACGCTTAGGGGTACGCTGATTTATTCAGAACAATCTGTTTTGCTAAAAGTTAACGTTCAGCAAAATCAAATTCCTGGATTTCTGCTTTCGCGGGAATGATGATTTTTTCAGCGTGTTCTTGATATTGCAATCAGGGTCTCCGCACTCGAATGACATACAGCAGAAAAATAGAAGGTTTGCACAAAATTTAAGCAGCACCTATGGTGCAGACAGCCCAAGAAACGGCGCTGCCGCTCAAAACCATCTTGACTTATTTCGATATCGCAAAAAACGGGAGGTTCACCCCGCTTGACAGATGCTTTTTTGGTGCTTTTCTGCCTAAAATTTGTGCAAAACGGCCTGTTTTTACAATATCCATTCCGAGTGCGGAGGCCATGATATTGCAATACGGCTGAAGCTGGGCGCTGGGCGTTTGTATGCCCGTCCCCGTCAAATTTTTTTGCTGCGTGCGGCTGGTGTTTCGCTTCAGCTGACAACTGGGTCTTGCTGGCAGCGGCAAGCGCGCATGCCGCCAGTATTCACCCCCACTCCGCGTTCAACGCACACGCCGCCGCCAGTGGATCCTCCGCGTCAAACACCCCGCCAATCACCGCCAGCATATCCGCACCGGCTGCGACAATCTCGCGCGCATTGGCCGGGGTGATGCCGCCAATCGCCACCCGTGGTACGCCCAGTGCAGCGCTGTCGGCAAACAGGCTGAGCGGCGCACGCACGGCGTTCGGTTTGGTGGCAGACGGGCAGACGGCACCAAAGGCCACATAATCGGCACCAGCGGCGACGGCGGCGTGCGCCAGCGCCAGCTGGTCGTAGCACGACGCGCCCAGGATGGCGTGTTTGCCCAGGCGGGCGCGGGCGGCGGCGATGTCGCCGTCGTCGCGGCCCAGGTGTACCCCATCGGCCCCCACCTGCTCGGCCAGCGCCACGTCATCGTTGATGATCAGCCCGACGCCGGCGGTGCGGGTGAGCACGCGCAGGGTGTGCGCCTGCGCCAGGCGCAGGGCGGGGTCGGTGGATTTGTTGCGGTATTGCAGCAGCGCTGGCCGGGCGGCCAGCACCTGTTCACAGGCGGCAAACAGCGCCGCGCTGTCTGCACTGTCCGGGGTGATCAGATACAGCCCGCAGCGGGGCAGGGTGTCAGGCCAGGCCATCGGCTTCTCCTGCGGGGTCGTCTTCGGCAGGGGCTTCGCCGCGCGCCCAGAACAGCCGGTCGGGGATGGCCTGGCCCATGCCGGGGCGGAAGGCGTGATTCAGGGTTTCCCAGGTGTAGGCTTGCGCTTCACGCACGGCGTCGGGCAGGGGCAGGCCGTTGGCCAGGGTGCCGGCAATGGCCGAGGCCAGCGTGCAGCCAGAGCCATGGTAGCTGCCGGGTAGGCGCGGCCAGGTTTCCCGCGACACCATGCCATTGCCGTGGTACAGGGTGTTGCACACTTTCACCGTGTTGTCGTGGGTGCCGGTAATCAGCACATACTGTGCGCCGGCGTCCAGCAGGCGCTGGGCGGCGGTGGCCAGCGGCAGGTCGTCTTCTTCGTCCGGGTCGTTGGCGGCCAGCCGGCGCGCTTCGATGCAGTTGGGGGTAATCAGCGTGGTCAGCGGCAGCAGCATTTCCCGGATGGCGTCGCGCAGTTCTTCGTTGGCCAGCTCATCGCCGCCGCCCGAGGCCAGCACCGGGTCGAGGATCAGCGGC
This sequence comes from Aquaspirillum sp. LM1, assembly GCF_002002905.1. Lineage (NCBI taxonomy): Bacteria > Pseudomonadati > Pseudomonadota > Betaproteobacteria > Neisseriales > Aquaspirillaceae > Aquaspirillum > Aquaspirillum sp. LM1. The sequence continues at coordinate 3,560,458 of NZ_CP019509.1, forward strand.
ACATCCGGGTAGTCGGCGGCAATTTCGGCAATCACGGCGGCGTTTTCCACGCTGCCGATCATGCCCACCTTGAACACGGCAACGGGCATGTCTTCCAGTAAAAACCGTGCCTGGTCAGACACTTGGTCGGCTTCCATTACCCAGAAATTTTCCACGCCACGCGTGTCCTGGACGGTCAGGGCGGTAATCACCGACAGCGGATGGCAGCCCAGGCTGGCCAGGGTGAGGATGTCGGCCTGAATGCCGGCGCCACCGGAAGGGTCAGACCCCGCCAATGTCATGACAATCGGCGGAAATTCGGCAACTTGGGTCAAGGTGGATTCTCGAACGGGGTGAACAATGTAGAATTTCATTTTACCTGTCCGACTCCGGAGCAACCACATGAAAACCTGGATGTGCCTTATTTGCGGTTTTATTTACGATGAAGCACAAGGCCGCCCCGAAGATGGCATTGCGCCAGGAACCCACTGGGAAGACGTGCCGATGAACTGGACTTGCCCGGATTGCGGTGCCCGCAAGGACGATTTCGAGATGATCGAAATCTGATCGACTGCCTGCCTGAGGAACGCTGATGGCCTACCTGTACCTGAAAGCCCTGCACCTGTTTTTTGTCGTGGCCTGGTTTGCCGGGCTGTTTTATCTGCCACGCATTTTTGTCAACCTGGCCATGGCCGGCGACATGGTGGAGCTGGCCCGGCTTAAGCTGATGGCCAGCAAGCTGTACCGCTTTATGACCCCGCTGGGCCTGATTGCGCTGGCGCTGGGCCTGGTGCTGTGGCTGGGTTACGGCGTGACTGGCGGCTGGCTGCATGCCAAGCTCACCCTGGTGGGCGGGCTGGTGGTTTATCACATTGCCTGCCGCCAGCTGTTGCAGGTGTTTTTGGCGGATGGCAATACCCGCAGCCACACCTGGTTTCGCGTGTTCAATGAGCTGCCGGTGCTGCTGCTGCTGGCCATTGTCATTCTGGTGATTGTCAAACCTTTTTAACTGCCATAGCCGGCTGTTTGCTGGTGTAGCAAGGAGTTGCCTGCATGGCAATGGAAATTGAACGCCGCTTTCTGGTCAGCGGCGACGGCTGGCGCACTGCGCCAGGCCGGGTGCTGAAGCAGGGGTTCATTGCGGTGTCGCGCGAGCGGGTGGTGCGGGTGCGCATCGACGGCGACACGGCCTGGCTGACCATCAAGGCGATGGTCACCCATACGTCGCGTCATGAATTCGAATACGCCATTCCGATGGCGGATGCCCAGACCATGCTCGACACCTTGTGTCCGGCGGTGATGGAAAAACTGCGCCGCCGGGTGACGGTGGGCAGCCATGTCTGGGAGGTGGATGAATTTTTTGGCGACAACGCGGGTCTGGTGCTGGCCGAAGTGGAACTGGCGCAGGAGGACGAAGCGTTTGTCACGCCAGACTGGCTGGGCGAGGAAGTCACCCAGGATGGCCGTTATACCAATGCCCATTTGAGCCAGCACCCGTATGGCCACTGGCCGGCGTGAGCCCCGATTGATTGTGTTTTTTCAGGAATATTTTTTATGAGCCGCAACCACACCTTATTTGAACGCGCCCGCCAGACCATTCCCGGTGGGGTCAACTCGCCAGTGCGCGCCTTTGGCAGCGTGGGCGGCACGCCGCTGTTTTTTCAGCGCGGCAACGGTGCCTATCTGTGGGATGCCGACAACACCCAGTACATCGACTATGTGGGCTCGTGGGGCCCGGCCATTGTCGGCCACGCCCACCCGGAGGTGATTGCCGCCGTGCAGGCGGCCGTGGTGAATGGCCTGTCGTTTGGCGCACCCACCGAAGCCGAAATCCTGATTGCCGAAGAAATCGTCAAGCTGGTGCCGTCGATTGAATCCGTGCGCCTGGTGTCGTCCGGCACTGAAGCCACCATGAGCGCTATTCGCCTGGCGCGCGGCTTTACTGGCCGGGACAAGATCGTCAAGTTTGAAGGCTGTTACCACGGCCATTCTGATAGCTTGCTGGTGAAGGCGGGTTCTGGCCTGCTGACCTTTGGCACGCCCAGCTCGGGTGGTGTACCGGCGGATTTCACCCGCCACACCCTGGTGCTGGAATACAACAACGTCGAACAACTGACGCAAACCTTTGCCGAGCTGGGCGACCAGCTGGCCTGCGTGATTCTGGAGCCGTTTGCCGGCAATATGAATCTGATCCGCCCCAGCGCCGAGTTTGTTGCCGCGCTGCGCGAGCTGTGCACCCGCCATGGCACGGTGCTGATTTACGACGAAGTGATGACCGGTTTCCGCGTGGCGCTGGGCGGCGCGCAGGAACTGCACGGCATTCGTCCGGACCTGACCACGCTGGGCAAGGTGGTGGGCGGCGGCATGCCGATTGGCGCGTTTGGTGGCCGCGCCGACATCATGGCCTGCATCGCCCCGCTGGGCTCGGTGTATCAGGCCGGCACGCTGTCGGGCAATCCGGTGGCGGTGGCTGCCGGGCTGACCACGCTCAAGCTGATCCAGGCCGAGGGCTTCCATGCCCGCTTGGGCGAGCGCACCCGCCAGCTGGTCGATGGCCTGGCCGCTGCCGCCCGCGAGACGGGTGTGACGTGCAGCACCGACAGCGTCGGTGGCATGTTCGGGCTGTATTTCACCGCTCAGGTGCCGCGCAGCTACGCCGAGGTGATGCAGGCCAACCGCGAGCAGTTCAACCGCTTCTTCCACGCCATGCTGGCCGAAGGCGTGTATCTGGCTCCGTCGGCGTTCGAGGCCGGGTTTGTCTCTGCCGCGCACAGCGAAGCCGATATCGACGCCACCGTGGCGGCAGCTCGCCGCGCGTTTGCCAAACTGGCCTGATTGTCCACTGGTGTCTCCATGCCGGGTGCGTCGTGCCAGATGGGCGACGCACCCGGTGTTTTTATGGGGAGCTTAGGGATGGGCTACGGCTCGCGCCGACGAAACGCCCACGCTCCGGCCAGCACGGTGAAGGTGGCCACCATCAGCACCAGTATCCAGAAGCCGTGGGGATTGTCCGCCAGCGGAATGCCGCCCACGTTCATGCCAAACAGGCCGGCCACCATATTGATGGGCAGCGCCAGCACGGTGACCAGGGTGAGCATGAACAAGGTGCGGTTGCCCTGTTCGTTTAACTGGGCGGCCAGCTCTTCCTGCAGCAGCTTCAGCCGTTCAACCAGCGCGCTCAGATCGCTGAGCACCACGGCAAATTCTTCGGTGGACTGGCGCAGGCCTTGTACCGCGTCGTGGTCCAGCCAGGCGGGCGGACGGTTGAGCAGGCGAAACAGCGCGGCAGGCTCTGGGGCCAGCAAGCGCTGCAGGCGCACCAGCACCCGGCGCATGCTGGCCAGGTCGGCGCGGCTATGGCGCAGGCGCTGGGCCAGCAGACGGTCTTCGATGCCATCCACGCTTTGCGAGGTTTCCCGCACAATCTGCATCAGCACATCGGCCTGACCACGCAGCAGATGCACCAGCAGATCCACCGGCGAGGTGAACACTTCCCCGCGCTTGACTGCCGCCCGCACCGTGTCCACCGAGCGCAAGGGTTTCAGCCGGGCGGTAATCAGGGTGTGCGGGTCGGCGTATACCCATAGCGAGGAGACTTCCACGGTGGCGCAGCCAAAGGTAAAAATCACATCGTTGATCACCGCCAGCAGCGCGTCGCCATCCAGGTGCTCAATCCGGGTGGACGCCGGCCCTTCGCGCAGGCCCTGGTAAAACGCTTCTGGCAGATTCAGGTGGGTGCGCAGCCATTTTTCGCTGCCGCTGTGCGCCAGATTCAGATGCAGCCAGACAAACCGTCCATCTCCGGCTTCTCCTTCGCCCAGACCCTCCAGCAGCTGTGCTGCCGGCATTTCAACCCCTGCCGCCGCCGGGTGAAAACGAAAGCCATAAATCAGCCCGGTCTGCTCGGTGCTGTAATGGGCCAGCTGTTCAGGGCCGCGCATGGCCACCCCCTTCGTTTGACAATGGGGCCAGCCTGCCAGAAATGTATGACAAAATGATGGGCGCAGGAGGGTTGGGTGTGACTGGGCTGGCATGGACGCAACACCTCTTGCGCCCATGCCAGCCCCATGCGATGCTTGCCCATCGGCAAAGCAGGCCTGACCGGTGTATGCTGGATGCCTTGCCATTTACAAGCGCTTGTCTGCGCCCCGGATATCGTGTCCTGGCGCACGGCAACTGAATCTTCCGTGGCCACAAGGAACCCGTACCATGCAGTTTGATGAAGTCAAACCCGAACACTTTTCCACCATCTCCCGTGACCCGTTCCCGCATATCCTGATCGACCGTGCGTTGATGCAGGTCGGCGGCAATGATTCCCGCGCGGCCAAGTTCCGCACCGACGCACTGGCCGCTGCCGGCTGGGCGCACAGCAATCTGGTGCCGTTTGGCCGCTACCCGGACCAGGCCGCTGCCGCATTCAACCGCCTGCGTGCCGCGCTGGAAATCACCGAGAAACCGGCGCAAGTGCTGGCCGAACTGGCCAAGCTGGGTTAAGGCGCATGACTTCCTTGCCCGGCGCGTTGGCGCTGGGCCGGGGCGTCGTGGCAGCAAGCTGTTCACAAGCTGGCAAATGATTGCTAGAATGCCTGCTTCTGTCTGAAGCACTCAGACCGGCGCCGGTATAGCTCAGTTGGTAGAGCAGCGCATTCGTAATGCGAAGGTCGGGGGTTCGACTCCTCTTACCGGCACCAAGTATCCAGCCAAAACGGCGCATCACACTTACATTGGTGTGATGCGCCGTTTTGCTTTTCCCCGCTCCGTTCCCGTGTCACACAACGCACGCCAGTGCACAGCCTGTCCATTTTGCATGATCACGCGCATACTTCTTGCACGCTCTGCCTGTCCATGCTGAACGAGGCCTGATCATGTCTGATTGTTTACTGCGTTTGCCGCTGACCCGACACAGCCAACCCTATCTGTGCCAGGTGCGTTATGGGTTTTTCCGTAATGGTATGCCCTGTTATCTGGTGGAAATGTTCGACGCCCAGCACACCCTGCTGGCGGTGGTGCAGGTGCATCCGCGTGATGCTGTGCATTCCCATCGCCCTGAAGAACTGGATGAACTGATCCGGCGGGTGTGCATCAGTGACTGGTTGCAGGCGTTTGATCAGTTGATGGTGCAGGCCGCGCGGGGCGAGGCGGTGTTGCCGGCATGGTTCAATCTGGGCTTTGAGCAGCTGTGAGCGTGGCGGCGGGCCAGCGGCTGCTGATTGATCTGGATGGCGTGCTGGCGGATTTTGATCTGGGCTTTGTCCGCGCCTGGCAGGCGCTGGGCGGTGAGCGCCCGCTGGTGGCTCCTGCTACGCGCCGGCATTTTCATCTGTGCGACGATTACCCGGCCATCTGGCGCGATGCGGTGACGGCCACCATTGCTCAGCCGGGGTTTTACCGTCAGCTGCCGCCCATGCCGGGGGCGCAGGCCGTGCTGGCGCAGCTGGCGCGGCAAGGGTATGCCCTGACCGTCTGCACCTCGCCGGGGCCATCGCTGGCCGAGCGGCAGGGCTGGCTGGCCGAGCACTTTGGCCCGGCGCTGGCCGCCAGCATGCTGGCGCTGGCCGACAAAACCCTGGCCGATGGTGACTGGCTGATCGACGACAATCCACACCCCTATGGCGCGCAGCCGCCGCGCTGGCAGCATGTGCTGTTTGACCAGCCGTATAATCGCCACCTACCCGGCCCCCGCGTGAGCTGGCTCAACTGGCCGACACACTGGCCGCCGATTCAGACGCTGGCCTGATTGGGCGAGTGTCCGGTTGGCGTGCAGCAAGCTGGTGTTTGGCATACGGGCCTGTTTAAATACACGGTATCCGTATTGCTTGCCGCAAAGGCTTTGCCATGACCACTCTGCCCGACCCGCCGTCTCTTTCGGCCCGCGCCACCGAGCTGGAAACTGCCGCCGCTCCGCTGGTGGCGCACTGGAACGCCTCGCTGGCTGCCCATGTGCTGTATCTGGCGCTCAACCTCAAATGCATGGCCGACTCGCGTCATTTGCCCCGGCTGGCCGAAGCGGCCAAGGGGCTGGTGCATTTTTTACATCACCGGATGAACCAGGGCCACGGCACGGTGGACATGCACTTTGCCGACGAGCTGCGCACCCGGCTGAGCATGATTGTCCAGTATGCCGCGCCGTCGGTGAAGGTGACGCCGATTGCCCACTCCCGCATTGGTCAGGTCAGTCTGCTGGCCCCGCAGGGCGACGATGCGCCGCTGGCGCGCCATCTGGAAAACTTTGGTATTCCGGTGCAGCGCTTCACCACGGTGTCGGGGCTGGCCGAAGCCGCCAGCCAGCAGGTGCCGGCGGCCGTGATTGTGCTGGGTGACCCACACGCCAACAATAATCATCTGTCGCATGTGCTGGCTGCGCTCAAGCACAGTGTGCTGCCGGAAAGCGTGATGCTGATTCTGTCACCGGACAGCAGCTTTGACGCGCGTCTGGCGGCGGTGCGCGCGGGCGCACGCGGGTTTTTGCCGTGGCCCTGCCCGTTCAGCGAGGTGCTGGACACGCTGACACCGCTGCTGGCCCGTGATGATCCGGTGCCGCTGCGGGTGCTGCTGGTGGAAGACATGGAATCGCTGGCCAGTTTTTACGCCACCGTGCTGGCCGAGCGCGGCATGGACAGCCGGGTAGTGAGCAACCCGCACACCCTGCTGGATACCATCATCACTTACCGGCCCGACCTGATTCTGCTGGATATGGCGCTGCCGGAGTGTTCCGGGCTGGAACTGGCCGGGGTGATTCGTCAGCAGCGTTATCTGGACAATATCCCCATTCTGTTCGTCACCAGCGAGAAACAGCGTCCGCGCCATCTGGATGCCCACGATATTGGCGTGGACGGGTTTCTGGTCAAGCCGGTGCCGGCGGATGTGCTGGCGATGACCGTGATGGCGCGGGCGCGTCGCCACCGCCGGCTGGCCGGGCATATCACCACCGACAGCCTGACTGGCCTGCTGAATCATTCACAGCTGCTGTCGCAGCTGGATATGGAATTGGCGCGTACCCTGCGCCAGCACGAGGTACTGTCGTTTGCCCTGCTTAATATCGACCACTTCAAGGATGTCAACGATACCCACGGCCATCCATCCGGCGACCAGGTGCTGCGCACGCTGGCGCGGATTCTGCGCGAGCGGCTGCGGCGCAGCGATATTGTGGGCCGCTTGGGTGGCGATGAATTTGGCGTGATCATGCCGGCCACGGAACCGGGCGAGGCCAAGGTGCTGCTGGAAAGCCTGATGGCGGCGTTTCGCCGGGTGGCGCACAGCGCCGACACGGCCACCTTCTGGCTGGGTTTTCGTGCCGGGGTGAGCTCCACCCATGGCGGGCAGGCATCGCGCACCTTGTTGGCCCAGGCGGCCCAGGCGGTGCAGCAGGCCAAGCTGGCGGGGGGTGAGCAGGTGTGGCTGGCCGACGTTGAGGCGCAGCCAGTGGCTGCACCGGTGGCGGGCGATGCCGGCACTGCGTGACAAGCCGGCGCATGGCACCGGCTGGCGGGTTTACTCGGTTTCTGGCGCGACGGGCTCACCCGGACGCGCCACATGCAGGCGCACATTCTTGTCCGACAGAATCGGCAGCAGTTCCACCGGCGGGTCGTCGTCGGTGAACACATCGTTCACCTCGCTGATATGGCACAGCTTCATCATGGCGTTGCGGCCAAACTTGCTGGAATCCACTGCCAGGTAACGCTGGCGGGCATTTTTCATCATCGCCTGGGCGGCGCGGACTTCGCGGTAGTCGTAGTCCATCAGCGAGCCATCCAGATCCACCCCGGATGCGCCGACAATGGCGTAATCGACGCGGAACTGTTCAATCATGTCCAGCGTGGCCACCCCGGTAATGCCGCCATCCTTGTGTCGCACCACACCGCCGGTGATGATGATTTCAAAATCCTGGCGGCGGGTCAGCACGGTGGCGACATTGATGCAATTGGTGACGATGCGCAGGTGCTTGTGGGTATTGCACAGCGCGCGCGCCACGGCTTCGATGGTGGTGCCAATATTCATGAACAGCGAGGCGTCGTCAGGAATATGGCTGGCCACCAGTTCACCGATACGGGCTTTTTCGGCTTGATGCTTGACCTTGCGCACCGAGTATTCTTCGTTTTCCACACTCGGGCCAAGGGCGGCGCCACCGTGAAAGCGGCGCAGCAGGTTTTCTTCGGAAAGCTGGTTGATGTCGCGGCGAATGGTTTGCGGCGTAACATCCAGACGGCGGGCGAGTTCTTCAATCGGCATGAAGCCGTTGGCACGGATCAGCTTGAGAATTTGCTCGTGACGGGGCAGGCGATTCATGAGAAATGAGGAGGGGTTGGTCGCGAAAAGACCTTTCGGTTTTAGCACGAAAAACACGATGGGCGCAAATCAGCCCAGGCAAAACGGCGCAAAACTGCAACTTTCTTTTCAGAAATGAACCTTTTTGGCCTGTGTGCTGTGTTTTGCCCCTTCGGTGTCGTGCCGTGCGCTGTGCGCTGGCCCTCGGGTGGGTCACCCCGCTGAGATGGCCCACCGGCCTGTGTGGCACGGGTTTTACCCCAGCGCAAAGGCCAGCCCAGCCTGCACATGCAGCGCAGCGGTGTCGTATAGCGGCAGACAGGCGTCGTCCGGGCCAAGCAGCAGGCCGATTTCGGTACAGCCCAGAATCACCGCTTCAGCACCAGCGCCGGCCAGCTGGGTAATCACCTGCTGGTAGGTTTCACGTGAAACATCACGCACCACCCCCTGGCACAATTCGTCGAAGATAATCTGGTGAACCTGATCGCGCGCGGGGGCGTCTGGCGTGACCACCTCCAGGCCGCGCTGGCGCAGGTGCTCAATCAGGAACGGCTGTTCCATGGTGTAGCGCGTGCCCAGCAGCCCGGCACGGCGCACGCCAGCTGCCAGTAGGGCATCGGCCACCACGTCACCGATGTGCAGCAGCGGCACCGAGACGGCGCGGGCAATCTGGTCGGCCACTTTGTGCATGGTATTGGTGGCAATCAGGATGGCGTCGGCCCCGGCGTGTTCCAGCCCGGCGGCCAGCTGCGCCAGATGGTCGCCTGCGGCCTGCCAGTCCCCTGCTTGCTGGTAGGCCACGATGTCGGCAAAGTCCACACTGGCCAGCAGCAGTTTGGCCGAGTGTTGCCCGCCCAGTCGGGCGCGCACGCCCTGGTTGAACAAGCGGTAGTACACCGTGGTGGATTCCCAGCTCATGCCGCCGAGTATGCCGAGGGTTTTCATTTGCCATCCTTGTGCTGTGAGGTGATCTGGCTACCTTAGCGCGGGCGGCAAGCGTTGCCCAGACACAGTGGGTGCGGCACTGTGCTGTTTCCCGGCCAGCACAGCACGGCCATCAGCGCTGGCTGGCGTCGGCAATCGCCAGCACCAGGTAGCGCTTGGGCGTGTCCTTGCCGCGTCGGCCCCGTTTGCCGGTAAAGTCGGCCAGCGCCAGTTTCACTTCATCCAGCCGCCCCGAGCGTGGGGTTTGCACCGACAGCAGCGCCCGGCCACTGTGTACCACGCCAAGCGCCACCACGCTTTCGCCGGGCTCCAGCGGCATCAGCTGCAAGCCGCGCCCGCGCGCCATCTGCTTGAGCTCGTCCAGCGCAAACGCCAGCACCCGGCTGGCCGAGCTGGCCACCACCAGCTGGCTGTGCGCCGGCAGGCTGGCGGCCAGCGGCAGCGGTGGCAGCGCGGTTTCGTCGGCTTCCACACTGAGGAAAGCTTTGCCCGCCTTGACCCGGCTGACCATGTCCTTGAGCTGGGTGGTAAAGCCATAACCGCCAGAACTGGCCACCAGATAGCGGCTGTCGTCGGCAGCCGATAGCACGGCCACCACCTTGGCCTGCTCCTGAATCTCCACCAGCGAGGTCAGCGGTACGCCGTCGCCGCGCCCGGTGGGCACGTCGCTGCTGTCCAGCGTATAGCTGCGGCCACGGCTGTCGAGCACCACCACGGGGTGGATGGTGCGGGTTTCCACCACCTGGCCGAAGGCGTCGCCATCTTTGAAGGTGAGCGTGCTGGTGTCCACATGGTGACCGCTGCGGGCACGAATCCAGCCGTTGCGCGACACAATCAGGCTGATGGCTTCGTCGGCCACGGTTTGCGTCAGCACTGCTTTGTCGGCGGGTTTGATTTCGCTGCGGCGGGCGTCGCCGTAGCGGGCGGCGTCGGCGTTGATTTCATCGGTCATCAGCCCACGGCGGGCGTCGGGATTGTCGAGCAGATGACGCAGGCTGCCGGCTTCGCCGCGCAGGGCGTCCAGTTCTTTTTCCAGCTTGAAGCCTTCCAGCCGGGCCAGCTGGCGCAGACGGATGTCGAGGATGTCTTCTGCCTGCACGTCAGACAGGCCAAAGCGCTGCATCAGCTCCGGCTTGGGTTCATCTGCTTCGCGAATGACGTGAATCACGTCTTCGATATGCAGGAACACCGTCATCCGGCCTTCCAGAATATGCATGCGCTGGTTGACCTTGCTCAGCCGGTGCGCCAGCCGGCGGGTCAGCGTGGCCATGCGGAAGTCCAGCCATTCGCTGAGGATGGACTTCAGGTCTTTCTGCCGGGGCCGGCCATCCAGGCCGATCATCACCAGATTCATTGACACATTGCATTCCAGGCTGGTCTGCGCCAGCAGCAAGGTGATGAAGGCTTCCGGATCCTGCCGGCTGGATTTGGGCTCGAACACCAGCCGCACCGGCTGTTGCTGGTCGGATTCGTCGCGCACCCGATCCAGCTGCGCCAGCATCAGCCCCTTGAGGTTTTGCTGTTCGGCGGACAGGGCTTTTTTGCCAGGGCGGACTTTCGGGTTGGTCAGCTCTTCAATTTCGGCCAGCACTTTTTGCGATGACGTGCCCGGCGGTAGCTCGTTGACCACCACCCGCCACTGGTTGCGCGCCAGCCGTTCGATGGTCCAGCGCGCCCGCACCCGCACACTGCCACGCCCGCTATGGTAAGCCTGGCGAATGTCGGCTGCCGGGGTGATGATGCGCCCGCCGCCGGGAAAATCCGGCCCGGGAATCAGCGTCAGCAGCTGGTCCAGGCTCAGTTCCGGCTGATGCAGCAAGGCCACTGCCGCGCTGGCCACTTCACGCAGATTGTGCGGCGGGATTTCTGTGGCCAGGCCCACGGCAATGCCGGATGCGCCATTGAGCAGCACCATGGGCAGGCGCGCCGGCAACAGCTGCGGCTCTTCAAAGGCACCGTCGTAGTTGGGAATGAATTCCACCGTGCCCTGGTCCAGCTCGCTGAGCAGCAGTTCGGCAATCGGCGTCAGCCGCGCTTCGGTGTAACGCATGGCGGCGGCACCGTCGCCGTCGCGGCTGCCAAAATTGCCCTGGCCGTCAATCAGCGGGTAGCGCATGACAAAATCCTGGGCCAGCCGCACCATGGCCTCGTAGGCCGAGCTGTCGCCGTGCGGATGGTATTTGCCCAGAATTTCACCCACCACTCGCGCCGATTTCACATGCTTGGCTCCGGCGGTCAGGCCCATTTCTTTCATGGCGTACAAGATGCGTCGTTGCACCGGCTTTTGCCCGTCGGCAACCTCCGGCAGGGCCCGGCCCTTGACCACGCTCATGGCGTATTCCAGATAGGCGCGCTCGGCGTAGGCATCCAGCGCCAGGGTATCATCGCCCCCGGCTGCCGGGGCGGATAAAGGATCGAACTGCTTGCTCATGAATTCAGGACTTCACAGGAGAACTGGCGTGCGCGCCAGAGGTAACACACAGGGGGACGCCCAGGGAGGGCCATGGCCGCGATTGTAGCGGGAGCTGGCAAGAATCACCATGTGCGTGCGGTCAGCAGTCGGGTGTTGCCTGAGTGACATACGTTGGTTTGAACGGCGATGCATGGTGTTCCACGTGGAACAGGATGCTACCGGATGCTACGATGCCGGGCTGAAATCATCTGATGTGGTGAGACCCCGATGTCTGTTGAACTGTCCTGGCACCTGTGCCGTTTTACCGAATTGTCTGTGGATGCTTTGTATGCCTTGTTACGCTTGCGCGACCAGGTGTTTGTGGTCGAGCAGGACTCGGTATACGGCGATGTGGATAACCTTGATCCGCTGGCCTGGCATGTGCAGGGCCTGGCCGCATCTGGGGCGTTGTTGGCCTACGCCAGGGTGTTGCCGCCGGGGGTGAAGGACACGCAGGCGGTGTGCATTGGCCGGGTGGTGGTAGCCGCAGCGGCGCGCGGTCTGGGCCTGGGGTCAGTATTGCTCGATCAGGCGCTGGCGTGCGCTGCACAACAGTGGCCGGAGGGGGCGATCATGCTGTCGGCGCAATGTGACAAGCAGGCGATGTACGCCCGACGCGGTTTTGTCGCCGAAGGGGAACCTTACGACGACGGCGGGGTGTGGCATGTCACCATGCGTCGGGCCGGATGATTGCTGCCTGCTGCCGGTTCTGCGTATGATGGCCGATTGATCACCTTGCCTGTGTGCGGAAAGCCCGAGCCCAATCATGTCGACGGATGCTGTTGAATCTCCCACGTATTTTGTTCACCCGCTGGCGGATGTGCAAACAAGCCAGATTGGCGCACATAGCAAGATCTGGCAGTTTTGCGTGGTGTTGGCCGGCGCGCGGATTGGCCGTAACTGCAATATCTGCTCGCATGGTTTTATTGAGAACCAGGTGGTGATCGGTGACGATGTCACAGTGAAAAACGGTGTGTATCTGTACGATGGTATTACCCTGGAAGACCAGGTGTTTATCGGCCCGAACGCCACGTTTACCAACGACAAGACCCCGCGCTCAAAGGTGTATCCCGAGGCGTTCCCGACCACGCTGGTCAAGCGTGGCGCTTCCATCGGCGGCGGCGCGGTGATTTTGCCGGGGGTGACCATTGGGGAATACGCGATGATTGGTGCCGGGGCCGTGGTGACCCGGGACGTGCCGGCCCATGCCACGGTGGTGGGCAATCCGGCTCGCCTGCACGCTCAGGGCTGATGACTTCGGTTTATGGCCGATATGCTTCTGCGCTTAGCCCATGCCGCGCCAGCTTGTCGTACAGGGTTTTGCGCGGTGTGCGCAGCAGTTCGGCGGCCTGCGCCACCTGGCCGTGGCACTGGCGCAGGGCAGCGATGATCAGCTGTTTTTCTGCGTCATCCACCTGTTCGGCCAGAGAGGCGCTGCCCAGGGATGCGCTGGCGGGAGCCTCTGCCGCCAGCGCATCCGGCAGGCCAAGTGCCCAGCGTTCGGCCATGTTTTTCAGTTCGCGCACATTGCCTGGCCAATCGTAGCCGGCCCAGCGCGCCAGATCCGCCGGCGTCCAGTCGGCCAGCGGGCGCTGGTAGCGTACCGCCGCGTCGTGCAGGAACGTGGCCATCAGCAGCGGAATATCCTCACGACGTTCGCGCAGCGGCGGGATGTCCAGGCTGACCACATTCAGCCGGTAAAGCAGATCGGCACGAAACTGGCCGGCGTCAGCTGCGGCTTTCAGGTTCACCTTGCTGGCCGCCACCACCCGACAATCCAGCGTAATGCTGTGATTGCTGCCCAGCCGCTCCAGCTGGCGCTCCTGCAGCACGCGCAACAGCTTCACCTGCAGATTCAGCGGCATGCTTTCAATTTCATCCAGAAACAGCGTGCCGCCGCTGGCGTGCTCGATCCGGCCAATCCGCCGTTTTCCGGCGCTGGTGAACGCGCCGGCTTCGTGGCCGAACAGCTCGCTTTCAAATACGGTTTCCAGCAGTGCGCCGCAATTGATTGCCACAAACGGTCCACGCCGGCCACTGGCTTCGTGAATCGCTCTGGCGACCACTTCCTTGCCGCAGCCGGTTTCACCATTGAGCAAAATATCCACCCCGGTGGCAGCCAGTGTGCTGACCAGCTGGCGGATGCGCTGCATGGCGGGCGACTGGCCAATCATCCGCGCCACGGCGCTGACGCCCACTTGCTCGCGCAGCTGGCGGTTTTCTTCAATCAGCGCGCGTTTTTCCAGCGCGCTGCGCACGGCGGCAACCAGCCGTTCTGATGGAAACGGTTTTTCAATAAAATCGTGCGCGCCTTCCCGCATGGCCGCCACCGCCATGGCCACATCGCCGTGGCCGGTCATCAGCAGCACTGGCAGGTTGCGGTCCAGCTGGCGCAGCTCGCGCAGCACTGCCAGGCCATCGCGGCCTGGCAAGCGCACATCGCTGACCACCAGCGCCGGGCGTGCGCCTGCCGCCAGCGCCGCCAGCAGGGCTTCTGCATCGGCAAAGCCGCGCACCGGAATATCGGCAATCGACAGCGCCTGTTCACAGCCTTTGCGCACGGCGCGGTCGTCTTCAATCAGGAATACTTCAACAGGCATCATCATGGTGGGCACGGGTGGGGAATGTCGTGTTTATCCTAGCCGGCAATGGACTCTGGGGCTACTCTGGCCACGTTGAAATACGCGGGAGTGTTCATCATGTCGGTTGTGGGTCACGTCGAATGGTCTGCCAGGGTGTGCTGGCTGTTACGGGGCATGGCGGTGTTGGGGCTGGTGCTACCCTGGGGATTTTATGTGTATGACTTCAGTCAGGGCGGCAGCTTGGCGATGTTTTGGCTGAAGGCCACGGCCAATCCGGTAGCGACGGCGATTACCCTGGATGTGTATCTGGCAGCGCTGGCGTTCAGTGTGTGGGTGCTGGCCGAGCGGCGCACGCGGCACCCGTGGCGCGTGGTGGTGGTGTGCTTTGCAGTGGGCTTGGCGTGTGCGTTGCCTTGGTATCTCGCCGGGCGGCTGGAATCGCAAGGGCGCGAAGAGGGACGTTTTGCTGTGCGCGAACCTGATTGAGCTAGGGTAATTCATCAACCCAGATGCAGGCCCACTTGCAGCGGCCAGTGTGGGGCGTGAGGGGGCTGGGGCGCGCGGAGTTCGCGCAGCGGTGCACCGGCCAGGCGGCGCAGTTCGCGAGCCATGTGCGACTGATCAAAAAAACCATGGTGTACGGCCAGGTCGGCACCCGTACCGGGTGTGCGCAATGCCGCCAGCAGGGTGGCTTGCATGCGCTGGGTGGCTTGGTATTGCTTGGGCGTGAGCCCCAGCATGGCCTGGCTGCGTCGTTGCAGTTGGCGCAGGCTGAGCCCCAGCATGGGCGGAGTGGCGGCCAGTGGGGCGCTGGCTAAGGCTTGGATGAGTTGCTGGCAGGCATGCAGGTTGGCCTGGTGGCGTGGGGCGTGCAGGATCGGGCGTAGCGCGGAAAACAGCCGTGCCAGCCGCTCGGTGTCGTCGGGCGCTTCGGCCAGTTGTTGGTGGGTATGCCGCCAGTGGGCGGCATCGGGCAAGGTATCCAGCGGCAGTGTGCATCCAGCCAGCCCGGTCAGGCTGCCACCCAGCAGGCAGGGCAGCGCCGCTGGGCGCAAGATCAAACCCAAGACCTGCACTGCACCCAGGTGTAGATAGGCGCGCGGTTGGGCGTGGGGCAGGATGAGCGCATTTGCCGGCAGCGGCTGGCCGTCGGCTTGATGGACATCACCCGCCAGCCGCATGGTGAGCATGCCGTCGCTGAGTGCCGGAAACTGGCTGGCGTGTAGCGCGCTATCGCCATGCAAGGCCACGCCTGCCTGTACCCAGGGGGCCAGATCCGGTGGTGGGGACATAATCAGCAACATGGGTGTGCCGCTCCGTGTGTTATTCAGCAGTGGCCAGCGGCAGGGTCAACACAAATTCTGCACCGCCGTCGGCCATATTATGTGCGCTAAGCCCACCTCCGTAGCTTTCTGCGATGGTCAGCGAAATCACCAACCCAAGGCCCAGGCCTTCGCCCACCGGCTTGGTGGTGTAAAACGGCTCGAACAAATGCTGCTGGGCCTCTGCCGACAAGCCAGGGCCGTAATCGCGCACGCTCAGCCGCACCCATGTGCCATCGGCATCTACGCGCACTTCCACCTGTGGCGTGGGTTGATCGTGCATCGCATCCAGGCTGTTGCGCAGCAGATTGACCAGCACCTGTTCCAGCCGGCCTGCTTCGGCCAGCACCTGTAATTCGCCGGCTGGTTCCACGTGAAACACTGCACCCAGCTCGCGGCGGCGCGGCTCGACGATCAATCGTGCATGGTCAATGGCTGCTGCCACCCGCACCGGCTGCGGTGTGGGCGCTTCTTTGCGGGCAAAGCTTTTTAGCTGGCGCACGATCTGCCCGGTGCGGGCAATCAGCTCGCTGATCATTTGCAGATTGTCGGCCACCTCGGCATGCCGGCCACGCGCCAGCAGCGCCTGGGCGTTGTCGGCAAAGGTTTGCAGTGCCGCCAGCGGCTGGTTCAGCTCATGGCTGATGCCCGCCGACATCTGACCCAGCGTGGCCAGCTTGCCTGCCTGCACCGCCGCGTCGCGGGTTTCGCGCAAAATTGCCTTGGTGCGTTCCAGCGCGTTGATTTGCTCGGTCAGGTCGGCGGTGCGTGCGGCGATGCGGTCTTCCAGCTCGGCGTACACCCGGCGCAGCTCGTCGCGCCGCCGCCGGCGGTGGCGCAAGTGGGCGGCCAGGCCCAATACAAAGGCGCTGGCAAACACGCTGGCCGCACCCACCGCCCAGGCCGCAGCGCGCGCCTCGCTGGGGTCGCCCAGTTGCACCAGCCGCCAGCCTTGTCCACCGACGGGGCGGCTGTGCACCAGCCAGTCGCGCGCGGGGGCATCGGCCAGCGCCAACCGCACGGGTGTGGCGGGGTTTAGCGGCACGGGGTGATTGGCCAGAGGGGGAATCGGCTGGCCGCCGTATTGGCGCGTGCTGGCCAGCCGCGTGGCCGTGGCGGCCAGCAGCGGCGTCAGTGTGTGATAACGCAAGCGACGTGCCGACGACAAAAACACCACGCCGTCGCCATCGGCCAGCAGCAGGGTGTTGCCGGCACCGGCCAGTGCGCGTTCCAGCGCGTCCAGATTCAGCTTGAGCGCCACCACCCCGCGCACCTGATTGCCCTCGCGCACCGGTGCCGCCAGAAAATACCCCGGCTCGCCGGTGGTGACGCCCACCCCATAAAACCGCCCCAAGCCGCCGGCCAGCGCCTCGCGAAAATACGGTCGGAACGCGTATTGGTGGCCCACAAAGCTTTGCGGCAGCCGCCAGTTGCTGGCTGCCAGCGTGCGCCCATCTGCCGCCAGCAAATAAGCCACCGCCACCGCTGCGCCTTGCTGAGCCGCTTCCAGGTAGGCATTGGCCGCTGCTTGCCGCGCCAGATTGTCCGGCTCGCGCAACAGCGCCAGCAAGGAAGGGTCCAGCGCCAAGAGACCGGGCAGGGATTCATGCCGCGATAGCGCTGCCTCCAGCGACAGGGCCAGGCCGTCCAGCTGCTGGGCGCTGGCCTGGCGCTCGCGCGCCAGATTGGCATTCAGGGTCAGTTGATAGCCGGCTTCACCCAGCAGGATGCAGGCAGCGGCAGCCAGCAGCAGCGCAGGCAGGCGAGAGTTCAGGAACATGACGGGCTTTCACGGGCATCTGTTGCAGCATCGGGCAGAAGCGGGCTGAGCACAAGCGTAAAAAAACGCCCTGCCCGGTTCGATGGCCGGCAGGGCGCTCAATTAGGATGGGCTAGGGGTCAATCCACCGCCGCCAGCTTCATTTCATCGTTGGCATGGCGTTGCTGCTCCTCCATCACCAGCGCGCCCAGTTCGCGCTTGAGGGCGTTAAAGGCGGCGGACGATGGGTCGCGTGGGCGCGGCATGTCCACAACCTGGTCGCGTTTGACCGTGCCGGGGCGGTAGGTCATCACCACAATGCGGTCGGCCAGATAGATCGACTCTTCAATCGAGTGGGTGACAAACAGGACGGTCTTGCCCAGCTTTTCCCAGATGCGCAGCAGCTCGTCCTGCAGATTGCGCCGGGTCAGCGCGTCCAGTGCGCCAAAGGGTTCGTCCATCAGCATGATTGGCGAATCCAGCGCCAGCACGCGGGCAATCGCCACCCGTTGGCGCATGCCGCCCGAGAGGTCTTTCGGGAAGCGGTCGCGGAAGTCTTTCAGATGCAGCAAATCCAGCAGCTGGTTGACGGTCTGCTCAATCTCGCCACGCGATTTCTTTTGCACTTCCAGGCCAAAAGCGATGTTCTGGGCAATGGTCATCCACGGAAACAGCGCGTATTCCTGAAACACCATGCCGCGATCCGGGCCGGGGCCGGTGATTTTTTTGCCTTCCACGGTAATTTCACCGCTGGAAGGCAGGGCAAAGCCGGCCACGGCGTTGAGCAGGGTGGATTTGCCGCAGCCCGACGGGCCAAGCAGGCAGACAAATTCACCGGCCTGGATGTCCAGCTGGATATCTTTCAGGGCAATTACGTCTTTTCCCGGTGTTTTGAACACTTTTTGCACATTATTGACGATGATCTGGCTCATATCAGTGCTCCAGGCCGCGATGCCAGCGCAGCAGGTGGTTGTTCAGGCGGCTGACCGCGGTGTCGATGGCCAGGCCCAACAGGCCGATGGTGATCATGCCGGCGATGATTTTGTCCGACCACATGAATTCACGCGCTTCCAGAATGCGGAAACCCAGGCCATCGTTGACGGCGATCATCTCGGAGACAATCACCACAATAAACGCCGTGCCGATGCCAATGCGTACGCCAGCCAGGATATACGGCGTGGCAGCGGGCAGGATGACGCGGGTGAACAGGGTCAGTTGGTTGACGCCCAGATTGCGTGCGGCGCGCAGGTAAATGCCGTCCACCTGGCGCACGCCGGCGATGGTGTTCATCAGCACCGGGAAAAACGCGCCAATGGCAATCAGAAAGAACGACGGCGGGTTGCCCAGGCCAAACCACAGGATGGCTAGCGGAATATAGGCAATCGGCGGGATCGGGCGCAGGATCTGCATCAGCGGGTTGAACAGCGCGTAAGTCCGCTGGCTGGCCCCCATCAAGAGACCCAGCGGCAGCGCCAGGCCAGCGCCAATCAGAAAGCCGGCCACTACCCGGTACAGGCTGGACCAGGCGTCGTGCAGCAGCTCGCCGGACAGCCACCAGGCCAGCGTGCTCTGGCCCGCTTCCTGCGCTTGGGCGGGCAGCAGGTAGGCCCACCATTTGGCCGCCACCGCACTGGGCGAGGGCAGCAGCACCGGGGAAAACAGCCCCAGCCGCGAGCCGGCCTCCCAGAGCAGCAAGAGTAGAACCGGCACCAGCGCGCCCTGCAGGAAATGCATCAGTTTGTTCATCGCCACGGCCTCACTTTACTTTCAGTTCGGTTTTGGCCTGTTGCAGCAGATCCAGCTTCACCCATTCGCTGGCCTTGGGCGGTTTGGCCATGCGGCCTACGCCGTATTTCTGCATGAAGTCGGTGGTGATGTCGATATGCGCCAGGGTGACATCGTAGGTGTAGTCGGCGTTGTCCATGGCGTCGCGGAAGTCCTGCGAGCTGATCTGGCCCTTGAACATCTGCTCACGGACGTATTTTTCTGCCAGGGCCGGGTCGCGGTTGAACTGGGCGGTGGTTTCGACAAAACACTTCATCAGCCGCTGGGCCACGTCTTTTTTCTCGTGGTACAGCTTTTCGGTCATCACCAGCAGCCGCACCGGCTCGCCCATCTTGGTGGTGTAGGGCTTCATGATCTCGACGCCGAACTTCTTGTTCAGCGCCTGCGACGATTGCGGCTCGGACTGGCACATGGCGTCGATCTGCTTGGCGGCCAGCGCCTGGTTCAGGTCGGCAAAGGCCAGGAAAACAATCTGCACATCCTTGCCCGGCTTGTCCGACCAGGTCAGCCCGGCTTTTTCCAGCTCGGCGTACAGCAAGAGCTCATGTGCGCCGCCACGGGTGACGCCCACTTTCTTGCCTTTCAGGTCAGCCAGGGTTTTGATGCCGGTGTCCACGCCAGCCACAATCCGCGCGCCGCCCTTGGCAAAGCCGGCCACGGTGTAGATCGGTACACCGTTGGCGCGGCCAGAAATGGCCCCGTCGGACGCCAGCGCGGCCACGTCGATTTCACCGGCGACAATCGCCGGCATGATGTCCGGGCCTTTGGGGAACATGCGTTCCTCCACTTTCAGGTTGTACTTGCCGCAGGCTTCCTTCATGTAGGACACCGCGCCGTAGTGGGCAAATTTCAGATTGCCCAGGCGAACGACATCAACGGCGTGGGCGGCCAGTGGGGTGGCCAGGGTCAAGGCAGCGGCCAGGGACAGGACTGTGCGCATCGGTTTCTCCTCCGGGTTATTGTTTGAGCGGAGCTTGGCTCCGGCATCATCCAATTGCACGATGCGTGCCACCGGTGGAGATTTTTAATCTATTGATTTTAAATGATTTGTTTGGATTTTTTTGCGCTGGGTGTGCGGTAATCCAGAATGGCCTCCGCAAAGATTCCGGATTACCGCACAAGGGTGCCACACGGTCATTGCCCGTGCTGATGAGGCGGACGGTTACGGTGCCGTTGTGCTCGCCTCGGGTTGCTGCCGCAGCTGCGTCATGATGGCATTGACCACCGGGATGGCCCCGGCATCGGATAAATGGTCGTCGTCAAAGTACAGCGGCAGGCCATGCAGTTGCGCGGCGCAACGCCCCTTGACCGCCGTGTCGCACAGCAGACTGGCCGGCTTGATCCGAATCAGCCGCGGATGCGCGCCGATCCGGTCGAGTGCGGCGTAGGTGTGCTGGTTGCGCTGGATAAAGCTGGCCAGGCTGGTTGAGGCGCTGTCGACAGACAGCTTGCCGTCGCGCAAATACAGGCGGGCCAGCCGGTTGGGCACATCCCAGCCCATTTCCGGAATCGGATACACCAGAATCACTGTTTTACCCTGGCGGAGCAGCCGCTGCACCGAATCGGCATAATCCTGCGCCAAGGCAGCCTGATACCCCAGTGTGGCAGTTTGGGCACTGTGCAGGCTGAACGAGGCACCTGGTTCCTGGCCGCCTTCGCCGTTGTTGCTGCGTTGCTGTTCCATGGCCAGCGTCCAGCGCGCGGCCAGAATCACCGTGGGTGGCAAGGCATTCAGGGTGGCTGGATCAAAGAATGCCTGGCGCAAGGCCTGGCAGGTCTGGCTGGTTTCATCGCGTTCAGTGGATTGGCTGGCCATCACCGGAATGCAGCTTCTGAAGGTGTAATCCAGGCCGTGGATGCCCTGTGCGCGAGCTTGCTGATGCAGCACATCCACCAGCGTGCCGGCGTGGCTGTCGCCAAACAGCACAAACGAGGCGGTTTGGCGGGTATCGCCCAGTTCGCAGGCGTGGGCAAAGCTGCGGTCACGGCTGAGCCGGGCCCAGCAGGCTTCGCGTTTTTGTGACTGGGTTTTGCTGTGGTCAATCGCCTTGACCGTGGCGTCAAATTTCCAGGCAAAGCCCTGGCTGAGTTGCCCGGCCAGCCCCAGCAGGAAGAATCCTGAGCACCCCACCAGGCTGCCGATAAAAATATGGCGGCGGCTGACGCCGTTTTTATGCCGGAACGGGCGTTCCACGTAGCGCCAGCTTAGCCAGGCCAGACCAAGAATCAGAAGCAGCAGGGCGGCCATGACCTCCGGACGGGGCTGTGTCATCAGATAGTAGCGGGCAAAGGCCAGCACTGGCTGGTGCCAGAGGTAGGCGCTGTAGCTGATCAGGCCGATACCCACCAGCAAGGGCGTGGCCAGCAGCTTGCCGACCCAGGTGCCCGGCTGGGCGCAGGCAATCATCAGCACCGCGCCCAGCGTGGGCAGTAGCGCGTACACGCCAGGAAACGGCGTGTGCTGATCAAAGCGCAGCACGGCATAGGTCACCATGGCCAGCCCCAACAGGCTGCCGGCCTGATTCAGTGCGGTGGCATGCGGGATACGGGTGGCCGGGCGGCTGTGGTAATAGGCCAGCAAGGCACCGGCCAGCAGTTCCCAGCCTCGGGTGGGCAGCAGATAAAACGCCAGCGAGGGCTGGTGTAGGGCTGCCCATTGCGCCAGCGCCAAGCTCAGCGCCGCACCGGCCCAGAGCACATGCGGCGTCCAGTGTGGCCGCCAGCGTGCCAGACCCAGCAGCAGCAGGGGAAAAACCATGTAGTACTGTTCTTCTACTCCCAGACTCCAGGTGTGCAGCAGCGGCTTGAGTTCCGAACTGGTATCAAAATAGCCGCTCTCACGCCAGAACAGGATATTCGACAGCGAAATGGCGGCGGCGGCCAGGCTGCGGGCAAAGGCTTTCAGGTCGCTGGGCAGCAGCCAGGCCCAGGCAAACGGCAGGCAGGCCAGCAGCACCACAAACAGCGCGGGTAAAATCCGCCGGGCCCGGCGTTCGTAAAACCCGGTCAGGGTGAATGTGCCGTTGGCCTGTTCGTTGATCAGAATGCCGGTAATCAGATAGCCACTGATTACAAAAAACACATCCACACCCACAAAGCCGCCGCTAAACCCGCTAAAGCCGGCGTGGAACAACATCACGGGAAGCACCGCGAGGGCGCGCAGGCCGTCAATTTCGCGTCGATAAATCATGGTCGTTGCTCGGAGAGTGAATCAGTGGCGGGCGCATGGGGCGGGTCGCTCTGACAGACTGACAACATGACGCCACCTTGACCTGCAAATTCTGGCTGCGGGTCAAGGTGGCGTCATCGGGGTTGGGAACGGCCTGTTGAGGTGCTCCCGGTGTGCTGGCCAGGGCTTACCCCAGCTTGCCGTGGCACTGCTTGTACTTCTTGCCCGACCCGCAGGGGCATGGGTCGTTGCGGCCCACGCGCAGGCCCTGGGCGGCCAGCGCTTCTGGTGCAAACGGGTTGCTGTCGTCGTCGCTGCCGAGTTCTGCCGCGCTGTCGCTGTCGGCCAGCGCCGGGTTGAACTCGGCGTGCTGGAACTGCATCGGGCGCTGGCGCTGCTCTTCGGCTTCCATGGCCGCCACTTCTTCGGCGCTCTGGATGCGCACGGTAAACAGCAGCTGGGCCACGTCGCGCTTGACGCTGTCGAGCATATTGGAAAACAGCTCGAACGCCTCGCGCTTGTATTCCTGCTTGGGGTTTTTCTGCGCATAGCCGCGCAGGTGGATGCCCTGGCGCAGGTGGTCCAGCGCGGCCAGATGTTCGCGCCAGTGCTGGTCCAGGTGTTGCAGCAGCACGGCGTGTTCAAACTGGCGCATGGTGGCTTCGCCGGCCATGTCTACCTTGGCCTGATAATGGGCTTCGCCCAGCGCAATCAGCTGGTCGCGGAACACCGCCACATCGGCTTCCGGTGCGGCTTTCATCCAGTCGCCCACTGGCGCTTGCAGCTGGTACTCGGCTTCCAGGGCTTTTTCCAGCCCGGCCACGTCCCATTGTTCTTCCAGCGATTCTGGCGGCAGATACAGGTCGAACAGCGCACCCAGCGCGCTGGTGCGCATATTGCTGACCATCTCCGACACATCCTGAGATTCCAGGATGTCATTGCGCTGCTGGTAGATCACCTTGCGCTGATCGTTGGCCACGTCGTCGTATTCCAGCAATTGCTTGCGGATGTCGAAGTTGCGGCCTTCCACCTTGCGCTGGGCGTTTTCGATGGCGCGGGTCACCCAGGTATGCTCGATGGCCTCGCCTTCCGGCATTTTCAGCCGTTCCATGATCGCCGACACCCGCTCCGAGGCAAAAATGCGCAGCAGCGGATCTTCCAGGCTCAGATAAAAGCGGCTGGAGCCCGGGTCGCCCTGGCGGCCAGAACGACCACGCAGCTGGTTGTCGATACGGCGTGATTCGTGGCGTTCGGTGCCGATGATGTGCAGGCCACCGGCGGCCAGCACCGCGTCGTGGCGCTGCTGCCATTCGGTTTTCAGCGCCGCTACCTTGGCGTCGCGCGCGCTGTCGCTCAGGCTGTCGTCAGCGGCAATCGCTTTCAGGTCGCTGGCAATGCTGCCGCCCAGCACGATGTCGGTGCCGCGACCGGCCATATTGGTGGCAATGGTGATGGCCCCGGCACGACCGGCCTGGGCAACGATGTCGGCTTCGCGGGCGTGCTGCTTGGCGTTGAGCACTTCGTGCGGCAGTTTTTCCTGCTTGAGGAAATTGGACAGCAGTTCCGAGCTTTCAATCGAGGTGGTGCCCACCAGCACCGGCTGGCCGCGCTGCTGGCAGTCGCGGATGTCGGCCACGATGGCCTGGTATTTTTCCGGGTTGGTGCGATACACCAGGTCCAGATTGTCTTTGCGGATCATCGGCTGGTTGGTGGGAATCACCACGGTTTCCAGGCCGTAAATCTGCTGGAATTCGTACGCCTCGGTGTCGGCGGTGCCGGTCATCCCCGACAGCTTTTGATACAGGCGGAAATAGTTCTGGAAGGTGATCGACGCCAGCGTCTGGTTTTCCCGGTTGACCGTCACCCCTTCCTTGGCTTCCACCGCCTGATGCAGGCCTTCGCTCCAGCGCCGCCCGGCCATCAGCCGGCCAGTGAATTCATCGACAATCACCACTTCATCATCCTGCACCACATAGTGCTGGTCGCGGTGGTACAGCGCATGCGCGCGCAGCGCCGCCATCAGGTGGTGCATCAGGGTGATGTTGGTGGCGGAATACAGGCTGTCGCCCTCGGCCAGCAGACCCAGCTGGGTGAGGATGGTTTCGGCGTGTTCATGGCCGGCTTCGGACAGCATCACCGAATGGGCTTTTTCATCCACCCAGTAATCGCCCTGGCCTTCTTCTTCGGTCTGGCGCACCAGCAGCGCCGGTACGGCGTTCATCCGCTGGTACATGTCGATATTGTCGTCTGCCGGCCCGGAAATCAGCAGCGGGGTGCGTGCCTCGTCAATCAGGATCGAGTCCACTTCATCGACCACGGCAAAGGCCAGCTTGCGCTGCACCTTCTCAGCCAGGCTGAACACCATATTGTCGCGCAGGTAATCAAAGCCGAATTCGTTATTGGTGCCGTAGGTAATGTCCGAGGCGTAGGCCGCCTGCTTGGTTTCGTGCGACATCTGCGACAGGTTCACCCCCACGCTCAGGCCGAGAAACTCATACAGGGGTGCCATCAGCCCGGCGTCGCGGCTAGCCAGGTAGTCGTTGACGGTGACGATATGCACGCCCTGGCCAGACAGCGAATTCAGATAGGCCGGCAGGGTGGCCACCAGGGTTTTGCCTTCCCCCGTGCGCATTTCGGCAATCCTGCCGTCGTTCAGCACCATGCCGCCAATCAGCTGCACATCAAAATGGCGCATGCCCAGCGCGCGGCGGCTGGCTTCGCGGCACACGGCAAAGGCTTCGGGCAGCAGCTGGTCCAGGGTTTCGCCCTGGGTGAAGCGCTGGCGGAACTCAACGGTTTTTGCGCCCAGCGCTTCATCACTCAGCCCGGTTACGCTGCTTTCCAGCGCATTGATGCGTGCCACGGTTTGCCGATATTGCTTGACCAGCCGGTCATTGCGGCTGCCGAACATTTTTTTGAGCAGGGTCGAGATCATGAAGGGCTTTCGGCCAGATGCCGGTAGAAAAATAGTCAAAATTTTAGCACAGCCGGGTGGGCTGTGCCGGATCGTGGATGGGCGGTGGTGCCTGGTCTGGCCACGCTGCGCATAGCGGGTGATCCGGTCGAGCGGCTGCGCCACTGCCCGCTTCCGGCGGGTGGGGCAGCGTCATGCTAAAATCGACCCACCTGCCGCCCTTTTCAAGCCCCCCATGAGTGCCGATCCGCTCACCGACATCGCCAACCGTGATACCCGCCTCAAGCGGCTGTTTGCCGTGGTCCGGCAAAACCAGCGTGCCGCCGCCGTGCTGAATGCCAGCTTGCCGCCAGGGCTGGCCGGCCAGTTTCGGGTGGTGCGCATCGAGCAGGGCGAGGTGCTGGTGTTTGCCCGCAATGGCGGCGTGGCCACCAAGTTGCGGCTGATGTCGGGACAGATGGTGGATACCCTGCGCCTGCGTGGGCTGGACGTGGCCAGCCTGAAGGTGAAGGTGCATGTGGACACCCCGGAGCCAGTGCGCCCGCCCAAGCGTCTGGCGCTGAGCGACAACGCCCGCGCGGCGCTGCAGCGCGCGGCTGCCGGAATTGCCAGCCCGACGCTGCGGGCGGCGATGGAACGGCTGGCGGGCGGCGACTGATTCAACCCGTCAGGCAGGCCATCAGAGGCAGTGCATCAGGTTTTAAACCGCCCCACCAGGTTTTCCAGCTGTGCCACCCGCGCCTGCAGTTCCGCCGTGGCCAGCGAGGTGCGGCGGATTTCTTCGTCGGTGTGGCGGGTCATGTCGTGAATGTCGGTGATATGGCTGGCAACCGTTTGGCTGGCCTGGCTGTGTTCCTGGGTGGCCTCGGCAATGCTGGTGGCGCTGCCCAGCAGGCTGCCCATGCTGTGCTGAATGCCGCTGATGGCCTGGGCGGTGTGGTCGGCCTGAGCCACGCCGTGCTGCATGCAGTCCAGCGTGGCGTGCATGTTCTGGCTGGCGCTGCCCATTTCGCGCTGAATGGCGGTGATCATGCCGGCAATTTCCTGCGTGGCTTTGGCGGTGCGTTCGGCCAGCTTGCGCACTTCGTCGGCCACCACGGCAAAGCCACGGCCTTGCTCGCCAGCGCGGGCGGCTTCGATGGCGGCGTTCAGCGCCAGCAGATTGGTCTGTTCGGCAATATCGTTGATCACCGCAATAATGCTGCCAATCTGGCTGGAACGTGTGCCTAAGGTGTTCAGCGTGCCGGCCAGATGCTGCACCGATTCCGCCGCGCGCTGAATCGCCTGGGCGGTGGCTTCTACTCCGCCGGCCAGCTCGCCCGACAGGCTGCCGGTGCGCTGCGCTTCATCGCGGCCAGCCTGTGCGCCGTGGGCAATCTGTACCATGCTGGCGGTGACTTCCTGCACCGTGTCGGCGGCAATTTGCGCGGCCAGCGCCTGCTGTTCCGAGGTTTGCGCCACGCTGGCGGTGCTGTCTACCAGATGCAGCAGGTGCTGATCCAATTCATGGCTGTGTTGCTTCACTTCGGCAAACATCTCACGCAAACAGTCGACAAAACGGTTGAACGCCGCCGACATCTGGCTGATTTCATCGTGGCCATCCACCGGCAGGCGGCGGGTCAGGTCGCCCTGGCCTTGCGCCAGCGCATCCATGGCACGCGCCATGCGGCTGAGCGGGCGCAGGGTGGTGCGCACAATCCAGCTGGTCAGCGCCAGCATGCAGACAAACCCGGCGGCGCTAATCAGCAGGGTATTGCGCACTACCGCCTGGGCGTCGGCCACCAGTTCTGCCGGGTCCACCGACACCGCCACCGCCCACGGTGCCACGCCATCACCCAGCGCAATCGGTGCCAGCACCATCCAGCGGCCATCGTTGCCCTGCCAGCGCCAGGCTTCGCCCTTGCCCAGCGCCTGACGGGCGGCGTCTGGCAGATCGGTCTGCGCCGACTGGCCAAGCTTGCCGGCTTGCGGGTGCGCCAGCCAGCGCCCCTGGCTGGATAGCAAGGCCAGATAGCCGCTGTCGTACAGTTTTACCGCCGCCAGGTCGGCCTGGATGCGGCTGAGGTCCAGCGTCACCCCCACCGCCCCCAGAAACTGCCCCCCCAGCATCACCGGTGTGGCAGCGCTGATTACCTTGAGCGTCTGACCATCAGCCTGGGCCTGCGTGTAGGGCTCGCTCAATACCGATTCCTGCCGCGCCTGCACCGTCTGGTATGGCCCGGTGGCATTGCTGTCGGCGTAGTCGCGCATGGCGGTGCTGGCCACTTCACTGCCACTGCGGTACCAGTGCGGCACAAAGCGCCCGCTGGCGTCGTGCATCGGCTGGTTTTTCCATTGGCTGTCGCGTCCTTCCAGTGCGTTGGTTTCCCAGACTGACCAAATGCCCTGAAACGCGGTGCGTTGTTCCAGGGTGTTGAGCAGCAGCCGCGCCAGCATGTCGCGGTCACTGATCTGGCTGCGCTTGAGTGACTCGTAGGTGGTGGCCAGTTCACGCGAGGTGTCCAGCGCGGCGCGCAGGCGTTCTTCCACCCAGCGAGCCTTCAATTCAGCCTGCAGTTCGGCTTCGCGCAGGCCCTGACTGCGCGCCTGGCGGATATGCTCAAACGCGCCATAACCGACTATCAGGGTAAAGCCGAGCAGCGACAGCAAGGTCACCATCAGCGAAATTTTCAGGGCCACACTCAATGTGCGGGGGCGGATGGGCATGGCAACACTCCGGTCAGCAGGGCAGACCAGAGTTCAGCAGAAACGGTGCCAGTGTATCTTGGTAGAAAAAACTATATAAAGTTTTGATTTATAATAATTTTATTGTATGACTGATTGGCGCGCGTCCGAAATTCCGACGATTGCCGCCGGAGGTGTCCGGTTTGCCGAACGCCTGAGCGCGCACTGGATCCGCGCATGTGGTGCACGGGTGCGGCTTTGGTCTATGCAGGAAAAATAAGCCGTGCTTGAGCTTTATTTCTATACGACGTATTATTTTATTCATCGTATAGAGATTTGTGAGCCATCCATGACGGTTTCTCCCCCCGCCGAACCAGGCCGCCGCGAACGCAAGCGCCTGCAACAGCTCGACCACCTGGCCGACACCGCCTGGGCGCTATTCGAAGCCGAAGGCTACGAGGCCGTCACCATGGAGCGCATCGCCGCCGAGGCCGACGTGGCCAAGGCCACGCTGTACAAGCACTTTCCGGTGAAAGAAGCCCTGCTGCGCCACCGCTTTCACCGCGACCTGCGCCAGTCGGTGGCCAGCTTGGGCGATGTGATTGCTGCCGAACCCGCCGGCACGGCCCGGCTGCGCAAGTTCTTTGCCCTGAGCGCGGCGTGGTCGGAACAGCACCGCGCCTATTTGCTGCCCTATGTGCAATACCGGCTGGCCGAGCGACGTTGTCCGGAGGATGACAGCCAGCGCAGCGGGTTGGAGCGCATTTTTACCGCGCTGATTGCCGAAGGCCAGGCCGCCGGCCAGTTTCGCACCGACATTGGCGCGCCAGCGCTGACGGTGTACCTGGAGTTTCTCTATCTGGCCGCGCTGCTGCGCTGGCTGACCGGCCAGGCCCCCGCGCTACAGGCCGAATTTGACACCATGCTGACGCTGTTTCTGGGCGGGCTGGAGGTGCGCGCATGAACGCCATATCGGATATATCCCATCGGGTGATCGACGACCACGCCGTGCTGGACACCCGCGCCGACGCGGTGGGCGGCAAAGCCTGGCAACTGGCGCAACTGCGCCGCTATGGCCTGCCGATGGCGGAGTTTATTGTCTTGCCCGCCGCTGCCACTGCGCCAGCGGATGAAGCCGAACACGCCTGGGCGGCGGTGCAGGCACGTGGCTGGGCCGAGGTGCCGCTGGCGGTGCGTTCGTCTGCCGTGGGTGAAGACGGCGCACACGCCTCGTTTGCCGGCATTCATCGCAGCTGCCTGAATGTCTGCGGCGCGGCGCAACTGGCCGAGGCGATTGCCGCCGTGCGCGCCTCTTTGGTGAGCGACAGCGCCCGCGCCTACCGCCAGCGGCTGGGCATTGCTGGCGAGGCGCGCATGGCGGTGATTGTCATGCCGCTGCTGCCAGCGGTGGCCGCTGGTATCGCCTTTACCTGCGACCCGCGTGATGGCCGCGAAGACCGTATGCTGATCCACGCCCACTGGGGGCTGGGTGAAGCCCTGGTGGGCGGCGAGGCCGACGGCGACGAATACCTGCTGGCCGAAGACCACACCGACAGCTGGCGCGTGCTCAACTGCCAGCTGGGCGGCAAGGCGCAGCAACGGCAATGCGCCGACGGTGGCGGCACCGAATTGCGCGCCACTCCCGCTGCGCAGACCACCCGGCAGGTGCTGAACACCACCCAGATTGAAACCCTGGCTGCGCTGTTGCGCGATGCCGCTTACGCGCTGGATTTTGTCACCCCGTTTTACGACCTGGAATGGCTATGGGATGGCGCGCACTTCTGGCTGACCCAGGCGCGACCGGTGACCGGCCGCCCGCACTATACCTATCCGGCGCTGCACGCCCAGCCGGCGATCTGGACACGTGGCAACACTTGCGAGCTGCTGCCCGACCCGCTGGCGGCATTTGACTGGAATTTCTCCCGGCGTGGGGTCAACGCCCTGCTGGAACAAGGCGCGCGGCTGGCCGGCTACCCCTTGCAAGACGGCGTGCAGCGCGCCGGGCTGTTTCATGGCCGCTTGTACCTGGAAGCCAGCATCATGCAATGGGAGCTGTGGAACGCGGTGGACGTGCCGCCGGCATCAATGAACGTGATGATGGGCGGCCATCAGCCAGAAATTACCGTGCCGGCGTCCA